>NZ_BAAAIF010000007.1:0-221129 GCF_039525925.1 Streptomyces javensis
CTGCGCTGGTGCTCGCCGTACTGCGCGGCATCGAAGCGCTGGGCAAAGCCGGAGCGAGCGAGGAGACGCTGACCGATATAGCCCGGACAGCCCTTGCTGTACTGCCCCGCCCCGCTCACTGAGCTTCTTCACACCCACCGGATCATCCGTATCTGCGAACGCCAGGGCATCCCCTTACTGGCCGACCTGGCCGAGCGTGGCATCGCCCGCCTCGAGTCCTGGCGGATCTTCCCGCACGCCCGCTGCGCTGCGGCCCGAACCGCATGACGTCATTCGCCAATGCCGTACTCACCCTGGAGCGGCACCGCTGAAGAAGCTCAGTCCTGCTGCCAGTCCAGCGACCCCTGCCACTCGTCCCGACGGGGATCTCCTTCTCCACCTTGCCCGTTTCCGGGTCGGTCCTTGTAGTCGCCCAAGAGGACCGGTGACGCGTCGCTGCCCGCCTGGTTGCCGATGCGGCCGTAGTCGTCAGGGGCGTCGGCCTTGGTGAACTCCGGGGCAGTTCTCGTTGCGCTCGATCTCCTTGTTGTTCGGGCCGGCCGGTGTCCGCAGGGGGGCAGTCGCCGGTCAGGCCGTCGGTCATGGTGGTGGTGTTGGCGCGCTACCTCGATGTCCGGCGCGGCGCCCAGAATGAGTTGGAAGCCCGAGCGGACCAGTGCCTCGTCGTCGACCACCACTACCCGGATCACGCGCTCCGCCTCACCTTCGTTCATGCCGTCCCGGCCCATGCCGCCTCGACCCTGAGGCCACGCAGAGCCCCGGCGGCGCGGCGAGCGGCAGCTCCAGCCACACGGCGGGGTAGCACCCACCAGTCGGCAGGGACATCACAGCCATCTGCCGCAGACTCCATGATCGGCCCGGTCTCCAGCCTGACGGCATGACACATCACCCGGGCTCCCCGCCGCTCCCGGCCGACGCGCCGTCCCCTGAACGCGAGCGCACCAAGCCCTCGACCGGAGCGCCCGGCGTGGGCCCGCTGATCGGGCTGGCCCCGGCCCGCGGCCTGGCCGTCTTCGGTATGTACGCGGTCCACGTGGGGCCCGCCCCGAGCCAGGGCCGGCACCGGGCACGAGACGCACCGCCAGCCAGGAGCCGCCGTACGGCTGGGGGCTGCTGGCGGCCGAGCCGCACAGCGGTTCCACGTTCGACCTAGTCGGCTGCCTGGGTGTCGCGATCACCGTGATCCTGTGCCTGACGGTGGCCGTGGACCGGCTGCCGGTGCTGCGCCGCCTGGCAGCGCCAGTCATCGCCGTCGGAACCGTGTCCCTGACCCTCTACGTGAGCCACATCCTGGTGATCCTCGCTCTGCCCGGCGAAGCAGTGACCCCACTGCGGTCCGCCTCCTTCGAACTGCTGTTCTGCTTCGTCGTCGGAGCGACCCTGTTCGCGGCGATCTGGTCCCGCTTCTTCCACCGCGGGCCGCTGGAGTACCTACCTCCTCAACACCACCACCAAGCCGGCGAACCGCGTCCGCTGAACCTCGGGCGGGCGCCCATGGAAAGTCCGTACACCGGAAGTGACCGCTGCCCAAGATCACAACCCTGAAAGGGCAAGGCTCGGCGGCGGACGGGCACCGCCTCCGCGCCGGGGTGGGGCCCGGGCCGGTGCCGGTCATGGCTGCCGGCCTGGCGGGCAGCGTCGGTGCCGGATGCGGCCGGGCCGGTGCGGAGCGACACTGGCGGGGAGGGCAACAGCCGTGAGCGGAGTGTGCGTATGGATGGGCTGCCATCCGTCTGGGAGAGCACGCGATGAACACGCCCCACCGGCGGCGGGGCGCCCGGGGCACCCCGAGGGTGCGGCGGGACCTGCCCACCCGCATCGACGCCACCGGCACCCGGCGGGAGACGGACGCGCTGGGGACCGTCGAGGTCCCGGCCGACCGGTACTGGGGCGCCCAGACCCAGCGGGCCCTGGTCCACTTCGCGATCGGTGACGACCGCATGCCCAAGGCGGTTTATCACGCGTACGGCTATGTGAAGAAGGCCGCCGCGCTGGTCAACGGCCGGGAGGGGCGGCTGGCCGGATGGCAGGCGGATCTGATCGCGCATGTGGCCGACGAGGTGGTCTCCGGTGCGCTGGACGACCACTTCCCGCTGTATGTGTGGCAGGCCGGTTCCGGCACCCAGACCAACATGAACGTCAACGAGGTCATCAGCAATCGCGCGATCCAGCTGGTCGGCGGCGTCGTGGGCAGCAAGGAGCCGGTGCACCCCAACGACCACGTCAATCTGGGGCAGTCCTCCAACGACACCTTCCCCACGGCCATGCACATCGCCGCGGTGCGCGTCCTGCACGACCCGCTGCTGCCGCAGGTCAGCCTGCTCCAGGAGGCCATCGCCGCCAAGTCCCGGGCCTGGTACGAGATCGTCAAGACCGGCCGCACCCATCTGCGGGACGCGGTCCCCCTCTCCGTGGGGCAGGAGTGGTCCGGCTACGCCGCCCAGCTCTCCGACGCGCTGGAGCGGCTGCGGGCCACGCTGCCGGATCTGTACCAGCTCGCCATCGGCGGCACGGCGGTCGGCACCGGTCTGGGCGCCCCCGAGGGCTTCGGCCCTGCGGTGGCCCGGGAGATCGCCGTGGCCACCGGCCATCCGTTCAAGGTGGCGTCCAACTCCTTCGCGGCGCAGAGCGGGGTGGACACCATGGTGGCCGCCTCCGCCGGGCTGCGCGGCCTCGCCGTCCCCCTGATGAAGATCGCCGACGATATCCGCTGGCTCGCCTCCGGCCCGCACGGCGGGATCGGGGAGCTGACGCTGCCCGCGAACGAGCCCGGCAGTTCCAGCATGCCCGGCAAGGTCAACCCGACGCAGTGCGAGGCCATGATGATGGTGTGCACCCAGGTGCTCTCCGACGACGCCGCCGTGGCGCACGCGGGCACCCGGGGGAACTTCCAGCTCAACGCGGCACGGCCGCTGGTCATCAGCGACTTCCTGCACTCCGCGCGCATCCTCGCCGATGCCTGCGAGAAGCTGCGCGCGTACTGCGTGGAGGGCATCGAGCTGAACCGCGAGCGGATCGACGAGTATCTGGCCCGCTCGCTGATGCTGGTCACCGCGCTGTCCCCGCGGATCGGCCACGACAAGGCCGCCGAGATCGCCCGTAAGGCCGCCGCCGAGGGAACGACCCTGCGCGAGGCGGCCATCGCCAGCGGCCACATCGGGGCCGAGGACTTCGACCGGATCGTGGACCCCCGGAGGATGGCCCGGCTGCGCGACGGCTGAGCTCATCGGCGTCGTATCCCGTGCTCGGCCAGCGGCCCCACCTCCAGACCCGCGGCCCGGCACTCCGCCACCACCGCGGGCAGCGCGGCCAGCGTGGCGCGCCAGCAGCCGGTGGCCGCGGCGCGGTCGGTGTCGTGCAGCAGAACGGTGGCCCCGCCGCGCAGATCGCGCCGTACGGTGGCAGCCACCGAACCCGGGGTGGCGTCCTCGGTCCAGTCGCGCCCCCAGGCCGACCAGAGGACCGGGGTGAGCCCGGCCCGGACCGCCGCCAGCCAGCGGCCGCCGGTGAGGATGCCGTACGGCGGCCGGTACCACCGCGGCACGGCCCCGGTGGCCAGCCGGATCGCGCGGGCGGCCCGGGCCACCTCATGGGCGTCCCGGGACACCGTGGGCAGCCAAGGGCGGCTGTGGGCCCAGCCGTGGACGGCGAGCTCATGGCCCCGGCGGACGATCTCCAGCGTGGTGTGCGGGAAGCGCGTCACACCGTCCCCCAGGACGAAGAAGGTGGCACGGACCCCGAGCTCGTCGAGCACCTGGAGGAAGCGCGGGGTGGTGCGTGGATCGGGTCCGTCGTCGAAGGTGAGGGCCACATGGTCGCGCCGTCCGCGGCCCGCCAGGGCGGGGAACAGGGTGCGCCGGGGCCCGGGCAGCCAGGTACCGGCGGGTGCCAGGTGCGCGGCCGCCGCGAGCAGCGCCGCGTCGCGCACCAGGACACCGGAGCGGTGGCGCGCGCTCATGGTGTTCCCTCGCCGCCGCGGCCGCTCCGCCCGCCGGGGAGCGGTGTCCCGGTGTTCCGTGGCGGCTCGGGGACGGCCTGGTCCCAGCCGCCGCACATCGCGGGCGAGCGGGTCAGGCCCACGATGCCGGCCGCCATCAGCAGGATCCCGGCCACTTCGGGCACGATGCGCGGCCCCAGCTCGATGCGCTCGCCGAACAGCACCCAGCCCAGCGCGATGCTGACCATGGCGTCGCCGAGGGTGAGCGCGGGCTGCGAGGCGGCCAGGGTGCCCGCGCGCAGGGTGCTCTGGAGCAGCAGGAAGCTCAGCAGTCCCACGGCGCACACCACGTACAGCGGCCAGTCGGTGAGCACCTCCACCACCCCACCGGCGAACCGCCCGGTCAGCTCCTTGATCAGCGCCGCGGTGCAGGCGAAGCAGGCGGCGGTGGCGCTGCCGAGGGCGACGGCGCGCGCGGCCCCGCGCAACACCCGGCCCACCGCGATCAGTGCGCCCACGGCGATGGCCACCACCACGCCCACGGGCATCCAGCGGCCGTTGCGTGCCGTGGGCGAGCCGCTGGAAGGGTCGGCCGCCACCAGGAACAGCGCGAGCCCGGCGGCGAGCATCACGAACGACAGCCAGGTCCGGCCGTCCGGGCGGTGGCGGAACACCAGACTGCCGACCACCAGGGTGAACAGCAGCTCGCTGACCAGCAGCGGCTGGACCACCGAGAGCCGCCCGACCGCCAGCGCGCCCACCTGCGCCACCGCCGACACCACCATCGCGGCGAAACCGGCCAGCCAGAACGGGCGGCGCAGCAGCCGTGCCAGCCGCAACAGGCCGCGCACCGGCCCGCCGTCGCCCCGCTCCTCCCGGACCTGGTCCATCGCGGCCCGCCGTTGCAGTACCGAGGCCGCGCCGTTGCCCAGGGCGGACAGCAGGGCCAGTACGACGGTCAGGGCGCTCACCGGGGGTCACCCGAAGCGTGTGGCCAACCGGTGGTACAGCCGGGGAGCCAGGGCCCGTACCACCGCCGGCAGCCGCATCCAGGCCGGTACGTACACCTCGTCCCGCCCGCGCTCGACCGCGTCCCAGACCGCGTCGGCGATCCGCTCCGGCGGCAGCGGGCGGGGCAGCCGCCGGGTGTACGGGGCGCCGCGCCGGGCGAAGAACGGGGTGTCCACCACGCCGGGGACCACATGGGTGACGCGCACCCCGGCCCGGCTCAGCTCGTGGCGCAGGGCGTCGGCGAAGACGCCGAGCGCGGCCTTGGCCGCGGAGTACACCGCCTCGCCGCGCACCCCGACGGTCCCGGCCACCGAGCCGATCAGCACGATGTGTCCGCGCCGCTCGGCCTCCATCCGGGGGACGACCATGCGGACCAGGCGCATCGCGGCGAGCAGGTCGACGCGGACCACCTGGTCGATGGCGGCGGGCGGCATGGTGGCGAAGGGGCCCGCCCAGCCCACGCCCGCCCCCGCGACCAGCAGATCCACCCGTCCGGCGGCACGGAGGGCGTCCCTGAAGAGCGCCTCCGGGCCCTCCGGCGCCGCCAGGTCGACGGGGAGGGCGAGGGCCGACGTCCTGGCGGCCACGTGGTCGAGCCGTTCCCGGTGGCGGCCGCTGACCAGCAGCCGCCATCCGCCCTCGGCCGCGATCCGGTCGGCGATCTCGGCCCCGATGCCCGAGGAGGCACCGGTGACCAGCGCGACCCTCGTCCCGGCGGCCGCCGGGTGCCCGGTGTCCCGCACCTGGCGGCGATCCAGGGGTGGGTCCGGGAGGGGGCGGATCATGGCATCTCCCTGTCTCGCCGCCGACCGGCCGCTGGTCCTGGGTCACCGGCCGTCGAGCGCGCGGTTTGACGGCATGCGGAGCGGATACCTCCAGTGAGCCATGAGGAGCCGCGCCTCGCACCATCGGAGGTGGTCATGCACCCGCTGTCGGCACGCTTTCTCGTTGTCAGCGCCGGGATGGGGGCCGGACACGACGCGGTCGCCGCCGAGCTGGTCCGCAGGCTGGAGGACCGGGGTCAGGGGGCCGGTCGGGTGGATGTGCTGGAGTTGCTGCCGCACCGGATCGGGGCGGGGCTGCGTTCGTTCTATCGGACGGCCATCCGCCGCGCCCCGGTGCTGTACGAGGGCATCTACCGGGCGTTCTTCCACCCCGGCCGGGGTCCCCGGCCGGGCAGCGCCCCACTGGCCGCGCTCGCCGAGGACCGGCTGCTGGCGCTGGTGGAGCGGGAGCGGCCGGATGTCGTGGTCCCGGTGTTCCACCTGGCCGCGCAGCTGACCGGCAGGCTGCGGGCGCGCGGGGCCCTGGGGGTGCCCAGCGCGGTCGTGGTGACCGATTTCGCGGTACACCGCCAGTGGCTGCACCCGGGCAACGATCTGCACCTGTGTGTCACCCCGGACGCCGCGGACACGGTGCGCCGCGCGCTGGGCCGTCCGTCGGTGGCCACCGGGCCGGTGGTGGCGGCGCGCTTCTTCGGCCCGGCGCGGGGGGCGGCGCGGTGGCGGCGGCACTTGGGCGCGCTCGCGCCCGGGAGGCCACCGGTGCTGCTGTCCGTGGGGGCGTGGGGCGCGGGCACACGGGTGGCGGACACCGCGCGGCTGGTGTCCGGGGCGGGGTACCTGCCGGTGGTGCTGTGCGGCCGGGACGAACGGCTGCGCGCCGAGCTGTCGCGCCGCCCGGGGGTGGCGGCCCTCGGCTGGGAGCCGGACATGCCGGGTCTGCTGGCCGCCGTACGGGCCGTGGTGGACAACGCGGCCGGTCAGACCGCGCTGGAGGCGCTGGCCACCGGGGTGCCCGTGATCGGTTACCGCCCCATCCCGGGCCATGGCCGCGAGGGCGTCCGGCGGATGGCGGCACTGGGGCTCTCGGACCACGCGCGGGACTCATGGGAGCTGGTGCGGCTGCTCGACGCGCTCACCGAGCCCACCGCGTGGCGGGAGCGCCGTATCGCGGCGGGCCGCGGGCTGTTCGCCGACGACGCCGCCGTCCGGCTGACCGACGCGGCCGCCCGGGCGGCCGCGAGGTGAGTCGCCGACCCGGCCGCCAGGCGAGTCGCCCGGACGGCCGCGAGGTGAATTTCCGCGCACGCGATGCCGACCGTGCCGACCGTACGACGGCGAGTGGTGGCATGCTCGGCCCCGACCCATCCGACCTCGGGAACCCCGTGTGGAGCACCGCCCCCGCGCGTGAGTTGTCCCCGTGCGGTCCCGCGGGAGTTCCCGAACGACTGACGGAGGCACCGCCCGATGGGAAGTCATCTCTTCGCCGAGCTCGCCCGGCGCACCCTGGACGACGCGCGCCACGAAGTGGAGGTCTACGGACAGGAGATCCCCGAGTACCGGTTCGTGGAGCACGACGGCCGACGACGAGCCGAGGCGCTGGACTACGCGGTCTGGCTCAGACGCCGCACCCTGGACTTAGCCCCCGAGGGAACCCCCCTCGGTCAGGAGGACCTCGACCACATCGCGTCGATGGGCGCCTCGCGGGCCAGGACGGGGATGTGCGCGGCGTCCCGGCGGCGGGTCCTCGGTCTGCACACCAACCTCATGCTCCGGGAGATCCAGGAGGCGTCCGGCCCGGAGAACACCGATGAGCTGATGCGGGTCATGGTCTGGTTCACCACGCAGGGCACCCGCGGCATCGACGCCTACACCCGCGGCCATGCGGCGGAGCAGAAGCGCCGCCTTCCTTTCGTCGCCCGGGTGCGCGCCCTCACCGCGGCCCTCCTCGCCGACGACTCCCTGGCCCCGGGCCTGGCCCGCGCCGTCGGCATGAGCCCGGCCGCGTCGTACGAGGTGGTGGTCGTCCGTGTCCCCGGCCGCCCCGCCCCGGCCGCCGGAGGGCGCGAGGCGATCGTCGAAGCCCTCCTGACCCACCACCGGATGCCGATCGCCTGGCCCCGGGCGGAGGAGCTGGTGGCCCTGGTGCCCGCCGGCCAGGACAGCGCCCCCGATACGGCCCGGCCGGGCCGCGACCGGTCGGCGCGGGACCGGGCGCTCGCCTTCGTGCGCGACGCGGGCGAGGCGGTGGCGCGGCCCTGCGCGGTGGGCATCAGTACGGGACGCGTGCGCGCGCTGGCCGACGCGTACGACCGCGCCCGGCGCGTCAGCCTGGCGGCTCCGCTCCAGCCCGTGCCCCACCGCCTGCACACCCTGGCCGATGTCTTCGTCGAACTGGCCGTCGCCGAGGACCGCGACATCGACAGCTGGCTGTCCGGCATGGCCCGGACCCTCGCCCGGGGCCCCGAACTGCTCGCCACCCTGGAGACGTACTACGCCCATGACATGCACCGCAGGAACACCGCCGCCGCGCTGAACATCCATCCGCGCACCCTGGACTACCGTCTCCAGCGGGTGCGCCGGCTCACCGATGTCGACCCCGGATCCGCCCGTGGCGTACGCATCCTGAGCACCGTGGTCGCCAGGGCCGCCTCCGGCGCCTGGACGGCATGAGGCCGGTGCGCTGACGGGACGTAGGCCGCCCGGGAATCCCCCGGCGGCCTACGCGGCCCCCCGCCGCCCGTCCTCGGAGCTCGCAGTTGATTCAGAGCTCGCAGTTGATCTCGACTTCGGCGTCGCACCGGTCGATCCCCGGGCCACCGTTCGCCACGTCGTAGCCGGGGCCGCCGATCAGCGTGTCGTTGCCGGAGTGGGACGCGTTGTCGGGGCTGTCACCGAAGAGGTAGTCGTTGCCGGTGCCCCCGGTGATGTTGTCGTTGCCGTTCTGGCCGCTCACGCCGAAGTACGTCCCCACCGACACATTGGTCGGGTCGCTGGGGTTGAAGTTGTCCGAGCCGTCGCCGAGGCAGACCACGGCGGAGGTGCTGATCAGGTCGGAGAAGACCCAGTCGTCCCCGGAGAAGGCGTTGACGACGCTGCCCGGTGTGCCCCAGATGGCATTGGCGTTCCGGTCCCCCTCGATCGTGGCGGTGAGCGGGACACCGGTCTTGGGATCGGTGCAGGTGGTCGCCGTCGGCGCCTTCGCCGGGGCCGCCGCCTGAGCGGCCCCACCGGTGCTGAGGGCGGCACCGGTGAGGGCCGCGGTACAGGCCAGCAGCGCGATGACGCGTCTGCTTCCGTGTCGGGTCATGCGGTGTTCCTCCTCGGAAGGGATGCGGAGTGACGCCGCACAGCCTTCCGCCCGGCCACCCGGCACGTCTTCGTGAACCAGGGAGAAAACACCCGCCCACCACGGGCGCGGAACTGTCAATCCGCGCAACCGGACCCGGGGCCCGGCCCGGACAGCACCCCTAGCCCGCCTTCTTGACGAACTCGGTGGTGTAGGTCTTCTTCAGGTCCACCGTGGCGTTCTTCAGGTTGGGGTTGAACGCCTTGAGGACGCGCTCGACGGTCGCCGGGCCGTCCGCCGGCATCACCCCGTCCTTGGTGAACATCGGCAGGGTGCTCTTGATGGCCTCCGCGTAGAGCTTGGCGCCGCCCTGCGCGTAGTCGCTCGGCATCTTGGCGGCGATGTCCTCGGCCGAGTGGGTGGACATCCACTTGAGGGTCTTCACGAAGGCGTTGGCCAGCTTCTGCACCGTGTCCTTGTGGCCGTTCACCCAGTCGGCGTTCATGTAGAGCGAGGAGGACGGGTACAGGCCGCCGAGCGCCTGCTTGGAGCCCTCCGGTGTGCGCATGTCGATCAGGACCTTGCCGATCTTCTGGTCCACGATCTGGGCGACCGTCGGATCGGTGGTCATACCGCCCTGGATGGAGCCCTGCTTGAGCGCCGAGATGAAGGTCTGGCCGGCGCCGACCGCCACCGGGGTGAACTCGCTGGTCTTGACGCCGCTGTCGACCGCGAGGTACTTGGTCAGGAAGTCCGTGGAGGAGCCCAGACCGGTGACACCGAGCTTCTTGCCCTTGAAGTCCTTGGGCGACTTCAGCTCGCCCGCCGCCTTGTTGGAGACCACCTCGACCTCACCGGGGGCCTGGGCGAGCTGGACGACGGACTCCACCTGCTTGCCCTTGACCTGGAGATCGAGGGTGTGGTCGTAGAAGCCGACGACGCCCTGGACATCGCCCGCGACCAGCGAGGTGGTGGCCTGGACCCCGGCGGGCTCGGTGAGCAGCTGGACCTTGAGGCCCTCCGCCTTGAAGTAGCCGAGCCGCTGGGTGAGCATCGCGGGCATGTAGATGACCTTGTCCAGGCCACCCACCATGATCTTGACCTTGCCGTCCCCGCCGCCGGAGGCGCTGGAGTCGCCGCCACAGGCGGTGAGGGTGGTGAGAGCGAGCGCCGCGGCGACGGCGGCCGCGGAGAACTTGGCACTGCTGCGCATGAGGTCACGTCCTTGTGAGCGGTGATGAGCGGGGCGGAGCGGGGAGGAGGAAGGCGCGGCTGAAGCGGGAGCCGGGAGGAGGGAGGAGGGAGGAGGGAAGCGGGGCTCAGCGGTCCTCACCGGGCTGGGCGGGCTTCCAGCGGAAGAGCCGCTTCTCCAGGAAGGTCAGCAGCCCCTCGGCGAGCAGGGCCACCACGGCGAGGATCACCATGGCGGCGTACACGCCGGCGGCGTTGAAGGTGCCCTGCGAGGAGGACACCAGCAGGCCGAGCCCCTTGGTGGCGCCGATGTACTCGCCGACGATGGCGCCGATGAGGGCGAAGCCGAAGCTGACATGGAGGCTGGTGAAGATCCATGAGGTGGCGGAGGGAATCACCACCTGGAGGGTGACCTGGCGGTTGCTCGCGCCGAGGATCCGGGAGTTGGCCACCAGGTTGCGGTCGACCTCCCGGGCGCCCTGGAAGGCGTTGAAGAAGACGGGGAAGAACACCAGGACGACGGCCGAGGCCACCTTCGAGGCCGGGCCGAGGCCGAACCAGATGAGGAAGATGGGCGCGAGCACGATCCGCGGCAGCGCGTTGAGCACCTTGATGTACGGGCCGAGCACATCGGCGAGGAAGGCGATCCGGCCGAACGCGATCCCCAGGACCACACCGGCCACGACGCCGATGCCCCAGCCCAGGAGCGCCTCGTAGAGCGTGTACCAGATCTGCTCCCAGAGCGAGCCCTGTGCGGTGCCGTGCAGCGCCCACTGCTTGAGCTGCTCCCAGATCTTCGACGGCATGGAGAAGTTGAACGGGTCGATGACGGAGGCGCGGGCCAGCCATTCCCACAGCCCGATGACGCCGAGGAGCACCAGGGCGCGGGTGCTCTGGACGAGGATGGCGCGGTTGCGCGCGGCGCGTGCACGGGCCCTGGAGCGCTCGGTACCGGGTGTCTTGCCGACGGCCGGGGCGGCCGTGGCGGAGATGGTCTCAGGCATCGACGGCACCCCTCTCACGGGTGATGCGGACCTCTTCGCCGAGCGAGGACCAGATCTCCCGGTAGATCTCCACGAACCGCGGCTCCAGCCGCACCGACTCCACCTTGCGGGGCCGGGGCAGATCGATCTCGAAGACCTCCTTGACGGTGGCCGGTCCGGCCGTCATCACCACGACCTTGTCGGCCAGGGCGATGGACTCCTCCAGGTCGTGGGTGACGAAGACGACGCACGCGCCGGTCCCCGCCCACAGCTCCAGGAGCTCGTCCGACATCAGTGCGCGGGTCTGGACGTCGAGCGCCGAGAAGGGCTCGTCCATGAGCAGGATCTCGGGGTCGTTGACGAAGGTGGAGGCGAGCGCCACGCGCTTGCGCTGGCCACCCGACAGCTGGTGCGGATAGCGGTCCTCGAAGGAGGAGAGGCCGACCCGGGCCAGCCACTCACGGGCCCGCTCCTTCGCCTCCGCCTTGGGCACACCGCGGAAGCGCGGGCCGGCCATCACGTTCGACAGCACGCTGCGCCAGGGGAACACCGCGTCCTGCTGGAAGACGAAGCCGACGTTGGAGGCGATGCCGCGGACCGGCTCACCGGCCACCAGCACATCGCCCTCGGTGGGCTCCTCCAACCCGCTGACCAGGGTCAGGGTCGTGGACTTGCCACAGCCGGTGGGCCCGACGACGGCGACGAACTCCCCGTGTCCTACGGTCAGGTCCAGATCCCTGACCGCGGTGTGGAGGGCCCCGGACGGTGTCCGGAACGCCTTGCTCGTTCCCCGCAGCTCGATGGCGGGGCTGGTGTGGCTGCTCATGGCCGGGAGGGTAGGAGTGACCCGCGCCACAGCGGCAGTCTTGTGTGCACAACGCGTCCTTGCGCGCACAAACCGCGTTCTGCTCGTTTTGCTCGCGCCCGCGCAACGAAAACGCTACGGAGACTGGGCATACGCCCCGGGCGCCTTTACGGTGCCTTCACAGCACCATAAACGGACGAAGTACTACCGCTCGCGTACGGGACCACACGGGACCTCGAGACGGGAGACAGGGGGCCCATCATGCGTATCCGATGGCCCCGGCGTGTCTCCGGTCAGGTGCTCGCCGCGCAGCTGTCCATCACCGCCGGGGTGATGGTGCTGGCCACCGCGCTGTTCCTGGCCCCCCTCAGCTCCGAGATCGACAACCAGGCGATGCACCAGGCGCTCGCCATCGCCCAGACCACGGCGGCCGATCCGGACATCGCCCGCGACCTCGCCGCCACGAAGCCCACCCCGTCGGGTCCGGTGCAGCGGGCGGCCGAGCGGATCCGCCGGTCCACCGGGGCGCTGTACATCGTGGTGATGGACTCCCATGGGGTGCGCTGGTCGCACACCACCACCGCCCGGATCGGCGAACACGTCTCCACCGATCCGCGCGAGGCGCTGTCCGGCCGGGAGGTCCTCCAGATCGACGTGGGGACGCTCGGCCGCTCGGCCCGCGCCAAGGTGCCGCTGCGGGCCAGGGACGGACGGATCATCGGGGCGGTGTCGGTGGGCATCGGCTACGGCAGCGTGCGCGACCAACTGCTGGCGGCGGTGCCCCGGCTGCTGCTGTACGCCGGCGCGGCGCTCGCGGTGGGCGTCCTCGCGGCGATCGCCGTCTCGCGCCGGCTGCGCCGCCGCACCCACGGTGTGGCGTTCGCCGACATCTCGGCGCTGCTCGACGAGCGGGAGGCGATGCTGCACGGCATCCGCGAAGGGGTGGTGGCCTTCGACCGGCAGGGCCGGATCCGCCTGGTCAACGACGAGGCCGGGCGGCTGCTGGGGATCCACCCGGACGCCACCGGACGCACCCTGGAGGAGTCACTGCCCCCGGGCCGCACCACCGATGTGCTGGCGGGCCGGGTGGACGGGGCGGATCTGCTGACCGTCAGCGGCGGCCGGGTGCTGGTGGCCAACCGCATGCCCACCAAGGACGGCGGGGCGGTGACCACGCTGCGGGACCGCACCGAACTGGAGTTGCTGGGCCGCGAGCTGGACAGCACCCGGGGGCTGCTGGACGCGCTGCGCGCCCAGGACCACGAACACGCCAACCGGCTGCACACCCTGCTGGGGCTGCTGGAGCTCGGACTGCACGAGCGGGCGGCACAGTTCGTGGCCGAGCTGACCAACGCCCGGCGCGCCTCCGCCGAGCAGATCTCCGAACGGGTGCACGATCCGATGCTGTCGGCGCTGCTGGTCGGCAAGTCGGCCATCGTGGCCGAGCGCGGGGTCGCCCTGCGCATCTCCCCCGCCACGCTGCTGCCGGGGCGGGTGGTCGATCCGCGCGATCTGGTGACCGTGCTCGGCAACCTCATCGACAACGCGCTGGACGCGGTGGCGGCACACCGCTCGCCCACCCCGTTCATCGAGGTCGAGCTGAGGGCCGAGGGCACCACCGCCGTGCTGCGGGTGAGCGACACCGGTCCTGGGGTGCCGCCGGGAATGCGCGAACAGATCTTCACCGAGGGCTGGTCCACCAAACGGCCCGCCCCTCCCGGCTCCCCGGACGGCCCCGACGCCCACGAGGGGTGCGCCACGGTGTCGCCGCGCGGCCGGGGCATCGGACTGGCCCTGGTACGGCGGCTGGCCGAGCGATACGGAGGGATGGCCCGGGTCACCGCCCGGGCCGGTGGCGGGGCGGTGTTCACCGTCGTCCTGCCCGAGGCCCTCACCGGGGACGACACACCCATTCATGAGTTCACCGCAGCAGGAGAGTCACGATGATCGACGTTCTCGTCGTGGACGACGACTTCCATGTCGCCGAGATCAACGCCGCGTATGTGGCTCAGGTGCCCGGCTACCGGGTCACCGCCCGCGCCCATACCGCCGCCCAGGCCCTCGCGACCCTCGAACGCACCCCGGTCGACCTCGTCCTGCTGGACCACTACCTGCCGGACGAGACCGGGCTGACGCTGGTGCGCCGGATGCGCCAGCTCGGCCATCACGCCGACGTCATCATGGTGACGGCGGCGTGTGATGTGGCCACCGTGCAGGCCGCCATGCGCCATGGCGCACTCCAATACCTGGTCAAGCCGTTCAGCTTCGCCGGGCTGCGGGCCAAGCTGGACGGCTACGCGGGGCTGCGCCGCACCCTCGAGGGCGTCGGCGGGCGCGGCGAGACCGGCCAGGAGAGGGTGGACCGGATCTTCGGCGCCTTCGCGGCCGCCGACACCTCCGGTCCCGCCCTCCCCAAGGGCCACTCCGCGCCCACCGTCGACCTCATACGCCGGGTCCTGGACCAGTCCGACCACCCGCTCTCCGCCCATGAAGTGGCGGAGCGCACCGGCATCAGCCGCTCCACGGCCCAGCGCTATCTGAAGTACCTCGAGCATGCGGGCCGTATCAGCCTCACGCTCAAGTACGGGGACACCGGCCGTCCCGAACACCGCTACACATGGGTGGCGGTGAACTGACGGCACCCCTCAGCTGGTGGCCGTGGCCTCGTACAGGCCACGGCCGGAGCGCTGGGCCCGGTCCGAGGAGCGCAGCCGCTCGAGGGTGTTGCGCACCGAGTTCACGTTGGTGCGGGACTCGTCGCGGCCCAGGGCCTCGTTGACCTCGGAGGCCCGCATGGGGCGGCCGGCCTTGCGCAGCGCGGTCAGCACGCTGTCGGCGAGCCCGGTGGAGCGCTCGGAGGTGGTGGCCGTCTCCTTGGTGGCCTTCTCCGCCGGCTTCTCCGCGGCCTTGGTGCTCTTGGCGGTCTTGGACGTTGCCTTGGTGGCCTTCACCGTGGCCTTGGCGGACTTGGGAGCCTTCGCCGCGGTCTTCGCGGCGGTCTTCTTGGCGGCGGTCTTCTTGGCCGCCGCCTTGGTGCCCCGTCCGGTGGCCGGCGCCTTGCCCGCCTTGCCGCCGCTGCGCTGACGGCCGATGGCCGCCTTGCGGGTGGCGGCGGAGGTACGGCCGGTGGCGGCCGTGTCCTCGGCGGACTCCGGCGCGGCGGCCTCGGCCGTGGCCTCGGTGGCCGGTTCCGCGGCCGGCTGGGCCACGGGCTCCGCCACCGCCACCGGGGCTCCGTTGCCGCCCTGCTCGGGCACCGCGGAGGTGGAGAGGGACTGAAGACTGCTCAGGGCGGTGCTGACCGCCTCCAGCCGCTTGGTGACGGCCTCCAAATCACCCTTGAGTGCCTCCTGTTGCTTCTGGAGCTGAGGGAGTTCGGCCTCCAGCACCTCGATGGTGGAACCGACACTGCTGTCCGCGCTCAACGCGTTCACTTCACTTCGTCCCCTTTCTGGGCGTCTGCGCCCATCGCAGCAGCGATTATGCCTGCTGTCAGTGGTGTGCGGTGCCCTGTGTGCCACTACGCAAAACAACCACACATGTCTCAGCACCCCATGAGAGGCCAACTTTCGGTGAAAACACACGCCTGTGACAACATGCCCGCACGGCCGATGTCATCCGGAAGGGTGGCGCCGCAAACGCGGTGACGACGTGTCAGGCCCCCGTTTCCGGAGTGGCATCACATGGGTGGTAGAAACACCGTACCTGTCCGAGGAAACCGAGGTAGTCGAGGTAGTCCCATGAAGTTGCGCTGCGCCGTGCTCGACGACTACCAGGACGTGGCGCTGTCGGCGGCCGACTGGTCGGGTGTGCTCGACGCGGTCGACGTGGTGCCGGTCCATGAGCACATCGCCGGTGAGGACGCGGTGGCCGAGGCGGTCGGGGACTGCGAGATCGTGGTCATCATGCGGGAGCGCACCCCCTTCCCCGGGTCCCTGTTCGCCCGGCTGCCACGGCTGAAACTGCTGGTCACCACGGGTATGCGCAATGCGTCGGTGGATCTGGAGGCCGCCGCCCGCCACGGCGTCACCGTGTGCGGCACGGGCAGCAGCTCGCAACCGCCCGCCGAGCTCACCTGGGCGCTGATCCTGGGGCTCGCCCGCCATGTGGTGCCGGAGAGCACGGCGGTGCGGGACGGCGGACCGTGGCAGAGCACCGTCGGCACCGATCTGCACGGCCGCCGTCTGGGGTTGCTGGGTCTTGGCAGGATCGGCGCCCAGGTGGCGCGGGTCGGCCGGGCCTTCGGCATGGAGGTGGCCGCCTGGAGCGAGAACCTGACGGCCGAGCGCGCGGAGGCGGAGGGGGTCCGGGCGGCGGATTCGAAGGAGGAGCTGCTGGAGACCAGCGACATCGTCTCGGTGCATCTGGTGCTCGGCGACCGCACCCGGGGGCTGCTGGGCGCGCCGGAGCTGAGGCGGATGCGTCCCACGGCACTCCTGGTGAACACCTCCCGCGCCGCCATCGTGGATCAGGCGGCGCTCGCGCGGGCGCTGCGGGACGGCTGGATCGCGGGCGCGGGGGTGGATGTGTTCGAACGGGAGCCGCTGCCGCCGGGCGATCCGTTCCGTACGCTGCCCAATCTGCTGGCCACCCCGCATCTGGGCTATGTCACCCGGGGCAACTACGAGCGGTTCTACGGCGATGTGGTGGAGGACATCAGCGCCTATCTTCAGGGCGCGCCGATCCGCCGTCTGAGCCCGCCCGAACCGGCCGGCTGACCCGGCCCCGAGGAACGCCAAGGGGGCGTATTCCGGAACGCGTTGGAGCCGGTCGGCGGCCTCGCCGACCTTGTTCGAACATCCCGTACCCAGCCACTCTTCGTCTGCCCGGGCTGAAAGCGACGCATGCCCTCCGCCCGGTGGACACTATTCCGTTTCGCCTTCGTCATACCGGACAGGCTGCCTGGCACGGACAACCCATCGGCCCGCACAACAGACCGGTGCCCGGTCCACCGACCCGGCACCGCGGACGGAGGGAACGTGGCTCACAGCACATCCGGAAAGCCGACGGACGACGGGGTATCGGAAGGGCAGGACGCCCTGCGGCACGGCGACGGCGGCGGAGGTTCGGGGACCCCGCCACCGACCCGGCGCGGCATGCTCTCGGTGGCCGCGGCGGCCGGGCTCGGCCTGCTCGCCGGCTGCGGCGAGGAGTCGGCCGGCTCCTCCGGAGCGGGCCCGCAGGGGTCCACGAAGGCGGAGCGCTCCCCGTCCGCCACCCCGTCCAAGCACTCCCCCTCCCCCACTCCGAAACCGCGGCCCGAGCTGCCGCGGGGCGGCCGGGAGCTGTCCCGCTACCGGCTGGTGGGCTACTGCGGGCTGCCCGGGGCCGCCGCGCTCGGCCGGCTCGGTGTCGGAGACCTCGACGACCAGGTGCGGCAGATCGAGAAGACCGCCCGCGCCTACGCCGCGGACCGTGAACCGCAGCCGGTGCTCGAACTCCTCGCGACCGTCGCCAACAGCAGCGCGGGCCCCGACGGCACCTACCGCTCACGCACCTCCCCCGACACGATCCGCCGCTTCCACGACGCGGCCAAGCGCCACCGCGCCCTGCTGCTGCTGAACATCCAGCCGGGCCGGGCGTCGGTCCTCGGCGAGGTCAAGGCGCTGCGCGAATGGCTGGTCCACCCCGATGTGGGCATAGCCCTGGACCCGGAGTGGGAGATGGGTCCGGGTGAGGTGCCGGGGGACATCTACGGCCACACCAGCGGCAAGGAGCTCACCGATGTGGCCCGCTATCTCTCCGGGATCGTCGACGAACACGATCTGCCGCAGAAGCCGCTCGTCTTCCACCAGGTGGCCGTGTCCGTCGTCAGCGACCAGTCCGGCTTGCGCCCGCAGCCCGGTGTGGTGCTCATCAAGAGCGCGGACGGCATAGGTTCGCCGGGGATGAAGCGCGACACCTGGCGACAGCTGGTCAGGAACCAGCCCGAGGGCGTGCGCACCGGCTTCAAGCTCTTCTACGAGGAGGACACCGAGGGGAGCCGGCTGATGACCCCGGAGGAGGTGCTGGCCCTGCGGCCGCGCCCGGACTACGTCATGTTCGAGTGACCGCGGCGTCCCGCGCCACGCATTCGGCGGCCCGCGTCACGCACGCGGCCGCCCCCGGCCGGAGGGCGGCCGGGGGCGGCTGGGGGCGGCTGGGGAAGGAGCGCTCAGGGGCGGGGCGCCGTCTGCACGGTGAGGGGTTCCTGGGTGGCGACGTCGCCGGGGCCGCGGCGGGTGAAGCGCATGGCCACACAGGCGCCCGCGTACAGCACCGCCACCACCAGCAGCAGCGCCTGATAGCCCGTGAGCAGGGCCAGATACTCCAGGGTGCCGCCGAACAGGGAGCCCAGCAGGTTGGCGCCGAACGCCGATGTGGGGTCGGCGGTCGCCGCCAGCCGGTCGGAGAAGATGAGGTTGGCACAGAAGATGGGGGCGAAGGCCAGCGCGATCGCGGCGGCCAGCCGGGGGGCGAAGGGCAGCCCCAGCACCACATGGGACGGGACCAGCCAGGCGATGGCGAGGCTGGCGAACAGCATCAGCTGGAGCACCAGCTGATTGACCCGGCGCAGCCTGCGCCGGACCTCCACCGCGCACAGCACGGCGAGCAGCACCCCAGCGAAGACCATCGCGTTGACCAGCCAGGTGGTGCCGAAGTAGAGGGCGAACCCGATCACGTTCTTGGTCTCCAGCAGCATGAACGCCGCGCCGAGCAGGAACATGTCCACGTAGCGGGCGGTGCGCCTCAGCCGGACCCCGGTGAGCCGCACCGACACCAGCGTCACCAGCAGGATCGCGCCCAGTACCCCGATGTAGAGGGTGGGGATGGTGCGGTGCAGCAGATACGGGAAGGGGTGGTCGTCGCCGGCGGCCGAGGGCACCGGGCCGGAGGGGCGCCACGCGGAGGCGGTGCAGGACTGGTCGCCGGAGGTCACACCGGCCACCAGGATGGCCGCCTTCTTGCCGCCGTAGTGGGTGATGCAGGGGGCGTGCCCGAAGACGGAGGTGAGCGTGGAGCCGAACCGGTCGATGAGCCAGTTCTGCCGGTAGTAGTTGTACATGGCGAACGCGCCGCCGGGGGCGAGGTGGCGGTGTGCCGCCTCGAACGCCTGCCGGGTGAACAGATAGCTCTCCAGGCGCAGGTTGCTCGCGCCCGACACCAGGGTCAGGGAGTCCGGCAGGGCGAGGACGACCAGGTCGTAGCGGGTCCTGGTGCGCTCGAGGAAGGCCCGGCCGTCGTTGATGTGCACGTGCACCCGGGGGTTGGCGTAGGGCCGGGCCGGGTGGAGTGACGCGCCGATCTCCTGCAACCGGGGGTCGATCTCCACCGCGTCCACCCGCCGGGCGCCGTGGGCGAGCGCCATCGCCACGTCGTTGCCGTTGCCCGCCCCGATGACCAGCACCCGGCGGTGGGAGTTGCGCGGGGTCTCGCGGTAGGGCTGCTCGTACGGGGAGTCGGGGCGTCTGAGCACCTTCAGCGGGGCGATGGACTGGTGCGGTACGCCATTGGCGGAGATCTTGTAGTCCCGGCTGCCGGAGGTCGGCCTGGTGACCTCGATCTTGTAGTACGGGGACCAGGAGATACCGCTGGCCGCCGTCTCCAGCGCCAGGATGGCCACCATCAGCGCGAGTGGCACCGAATATCTGATGGTGTCGCGGCGGCCGCCGAGGGTCAGCAGCGCCGCCGCGGCGATCACCCCCCACACCACCGACGGTGCGCGCAGCCAGGACAGCAGCGCGAAGGACACCGAGCCGGTGAGCGAGCCCAGCAGGTCGAAGCGGTACGCCTCAAGCGAGGGCAGTCGGCGGAACTGATCGGCCGTCATCTTGCCGATGGCCATCATGATCAGCGCGGTCAGCCCGAAGAGCACCGGCAGGGTCACCCACTGGGGCAGACCGGTGGTCTTCACGGCGGTGAAGTAGATGACCTCGCCGCTGGTCTGCCGCACCTGCACGGGGAACTCGCGCACCAGGACGACGAGAACGGCGAGCGGGACGGGCGTCCAGCGGGTCAGCCACTGCCCGCGGTCGGCGGGCAGCAGGAATCCCAGGCCGATCCCGAGGAACGAGCCCAAGAGGATGAAGTTCGAGAAATAGCTCAGATGGACGATATTGGCGCCGGTCCACCGGATCAGCGCCAGCTCGACGAAGAGCATGGTGGCGCTGGCCAGCAGCAGCCTCGCGCGCACGTTTTGCGGTCCTGGGCTGTGCTCCATGCCGGCCACGCTGTCATCCGTGGCGGGGCAGGTCGAGCACCCGCACGGCCCGTGCCGTCGGCCGGATGGCGGGCGTCCGGTGCCTCGCGAAGTGGCTCCGGCCGCGCGCCCTCCGTCCGCGCGACGGTGCGCCACCGCGCCACTGTCGCGGCCGTCGGCGCAGGTCAGCGGCGCGCCCTGGGATGCGGTGCGACGGCCGTGCGGGGTGGTGGGGTCATGTCGCGCCACATGTCGTTCAGTCCGCTCCCCCGGCCACCGCCGTACGGCGTTCGGGTCATGGCCCGGCCGGTGTCCGTCACCTGCCCGGGCCAACGGCGGACGCCCGCGCGGAGGAGGCGGACCCGGATGGCGGAGCGGGGCGACGCCGGGTGCGCCTGGCGAGAACCACCGCCGTGGCCACGGTGCCCGCGAGCACGCCCCAGGAGACGATGTCGCCCGTGCGGGAGTACGGGGTGCGCGAGCCGTGGATGGGCACGTCGGCGTACCAGACGCCCGGGTCGGTGGTGGTGTCCTGGGTGGACAGCAGCCGTCCGGTGGCGTCGTAGGCGCTGGACTGGCCGTTGAAGTCCTGCCGGACCAGCGCATAGCCGTTCTCGATCGCGCGCAGCCCGGCCATGGCGGTGTGGGTGCGCCCCATCTCGGGCCAGTCACCGCCGGGGACGAGGACGATGTCGGCGTCGATGTGATTGCCCGCCGGGAAGTCGGCGTCGTAGCAGATGACGTTCGCCAGCCGGCCGTACGGGGTGTCGACGACGGGCACATGGCCGTCGCCTGGTGTGTAGATCTCGAGCCCGGGGATGGGCCGGGCCTTCTCGTAGTCCCACAGCTTCGTGCCGTCGGGGCCGAAGAGATGGGTCTCGTCCCTGCCGTGGGGCGCCTCCGGCAGATAGGTCAGGTCGGCCACCAGGAGATAGACGTTGTGCGCGTCGGCTGCCGCCGATGCCTGCCGCAGGTACGCGCGGTGGTCCTCGTCGGCCACCCGCGCGGCGTTCTCCGACCAGACGACGATCCGCGCACCGGCCGCGGCCGCCCGGGCGGTCTGGCGGAAGAGGTCGTCGAGGAGGGGTCGCATGGCCCGGCGCACATCGGCCCGGTCGACACGGCGCGGATCGGTGACGGCGAGCCGGGACGCGCCGTGCACCGCCGTCTCGGCGTCGATGGCCGCCTGGCTCGGATTGATACCGGCCACTTTGACGGTGTCGGCTCCCGTGTCGTCCGTGGACATCGTGCGGAGCTGTCCGCCGACGACGATCAGCGCGAGGGCCGTGGCGTAGGCGGCGGCCCAGCGCGGCGCGGGCCGGTGCGGCCCGCGCTCCCAGACCAGATTGCCGACCGTCGCTCCCGCCCCGATGGCGAAGGCGATGACGTAGGGCCCGGTCAGCGCGGTGATCTGAAGCAGTGCGGTGTTGGCGTGCTGGGACGCGGCCCGCATGCCGTACGCGGTGCCGAACGGGCCGTACGTGCCGAGGAGGAATTCCACGGACATGGCCGCGGCGGGGAACAGCAGCACCCGGCCGGGCGTCCCGGCGCGCGGGCCGAGCAGCCGGTCGACCACATACGGCAGACCGTAGGCCACTCCGAAGGCCACATCGCCCAGGAGGGTGAGCCAGGTGATGGGCACGGCGAGTTCGGCCATCCACACCGCGGCCGACGCCACCGTCACGGCGAACACCGCGGGCAGGGCCACCAGCGGGCGAGTGTGGCGCAGGAAGCGGAGGAGGAGCAGCGGCGCCACCCATGCGGCCAGCGGCACGTCGAACCGGCCGCCGACGGACAGCAGGGACGCCGCGGCGCCGCCCCACAGGCACAGCCAGGGGCGTTGAGCGGGCGGGGCGAGTCGTTCGGTCATCGGGCACTCCCGTGCGCGGGCCGCGTCCCCACGGACCGGCCCGCATCGATGTGTACGATGCCCACATTGAAGGATGGAGGTGTGGACACTGTCAACATCCACTGGCTCGGGATACCACCACGGGGATCTGCGAGCGGCCCTGCTGGACTCCGCCCTGGCGCTCCTCGACGCCGAGGGCCCGGGCGAGCTGTCGCTGCGCGCGGTCGCCCGGCACGCCGGGGTCTCCCCGAACGCCCCCTACCGCCACTACCGAGACAAGGAGGCGCTGCTCGCCGCCCTCGCCACTCGGGGCTTCACGGAGCTGGGCGAACACCTCGCCGCGGTCGCCCCCGGGGAGGACCCCGACGCGGAGGTCATCGCCATGGCGTGCGCGGCGGTCGACTACGCGCTGGACCACCCCGGGGTGTACCGGCTGATGTTCGGGCAGGCGTGCAGCGGCCACCCCGACACCATCGCCGCCTCCGACGCCGCGATCGCCATCGTGGCGGAGCGCATCGCGGCCATCGCGGAGCCGGAGCGGCGCGAGCCGCTGCGGATCGGGATCTGGGCCCTCGTCCACGGGCTGAGCACTCTGCTGCTGGACGAACGGCTCGGCACGCCGACGCGCGCCGAGGCCGACGCCCTGGTGGAAACGGTCGTACGCACCATGCTGGGCGCCGGCCCCGATCGGCCGGACGGGGGATCCGCCACCGGGTGAAGACCACGCCGGTCAGCGGGGGTTCACCGGGTCAGCTCCCCCCGGTGGCGTAGAACGGCTTGCACACGGTGCCCACGTAGTCCGTGGCGATCTCCAGCACTCGGCCGCCGTCCGCCGAGGGCAGCAGCGCCGAGCTGTAGTTGGGGCACCAGTCGACTACCTTGGAGTCCACCCGCACCGGGGCGGAGATCGAACGCCAGGCTCCGGTGCCGCCGTTGCTGTTGGTCCAGACGGTGGCACCGCTGCCGGTGGCGGTGGTGCCGTCGGCGTTGTTCAGGACCTGACCGACGAGGAACAGCTTGCCCCGGGGATTTCCGGGCTCGGGGGCCCAGGCGAGGTTCGGCGTGTGGGTGAAGTACTTCCCGTCGGCGGTCTCGGGACGGTAGCCGAGGTGAGCGGGGTCGCCCCAGTTCCAGCCGTCCGACGAGGTCCGGTAGTGGACCACGCATGAGTACTGCCCCTGGGCGGCGCAGATCTCGTACACCATGAAGTACTGGCCGCCGGGCAGCTTGCGCACGATGGGCATACCGGGCCGGTCGGAGGCGAGGTTGCTGGCGATGGTGGCGTGGTGGCCCGTCCAGGTGATCCCGTCCGCGCTGCGGGCGGCGACCAGCTTCTGGCTGTGCGCGGGGTCGGTCTCGTCCGAGTAGTGGGCCACCAGCCGTCCGCTGGAGTCGATGGAGAACTCCGGCTCCCACAGCCCCTTGGTGTTGGGGGCGGTGGCCACGGTGGACAGATAGGACCAGGTGCCGCCCCGGTCGTTGCTGCGGAAGACCCGGATGGCCATCCGGCGGTCGGGCTCGTCCTGGCCGATGGAGGCCGCCCACAGGAGGGTCCCGGCGGGCATGGCGCCGACGGCCCGCGGCAGTTCGTACAGGGTGGCGCAGCATTCGCCCTGTCCGCCGGACGCCTCGGGGTCGCCCACCTCGCCCACCTGCCGGAAGGTGGCGCCGTCGTCGGTGCTCTCGTAGATGGCACCGATCCCGTCCGAGCCGCGGAAGGTGACCACCGAGGCGAGGACGCGGCCGTTGGCGGCGCCGTTGTGCTGGAGGCGCAGGGCGCGGGGGTAGAGGCCGGTGCCGTCGCGCAGCAGGGTCCCGGAGGCGGCCGCGGCCGGGGGTGCCTGGGCGGCCAGGAGCGAGCCCAGGACGGCCAGAAGGGTCAGCAGGGTGGGCAGGAGGTGTCTTCGGTACGGCGTGGTCATGCACGCTCCCTCGGGAGGAGTGGTGAAGGGGGGAGAGGGGCCCGGGCCCTGCGTGGCGCAACGCTAGAGAGAATTTCCAACGTTGTAAATCCCTCGCGCAGGTTCCGCGAGGGCCGGGACGGGGACGCGCCTCCGCCCCGTCACACCACGGTGTAACGGGGCGGTCGGGGGCGGTCGGCGGCGGTCGGGGCGGTGCGGTCAGTGCTCCTGGGCCGTGGGGCGCACCATGATCTCGTTGATGGCGGCGTGCGCGGGCTGGGTGACCATGAAGGCGATCGCGCGGGCGATGTCCTCGGGGTGCAGCCAGGACTCGCGCGGCATGCCGCGCCCGGCGGCGGCGATCGCGCTGTCGGTCGTCAGCTCCGTGGCGACCATGCCCGGCTCGATCAGCCCCACCCGGACGCCGCGGGCGGTCACCTCCTGGCGCATGGCCTCGCTCATCGCGCCCACCGCGTGTTTGGTGGCCGAGTAGACGCCGTTGCCGGGCCGTGCCAGCCGGCCGGCCACCGAGCTGACGTTCACCACGTCCGCCACCCCGCGCGGGCCGTCGGAGGCCGTACGCAGCAGATGGGGCAGCGCCTGCTGGGAGGTGTGCAGCACGGTCCTGACGTTGAGGTCGAGCATCCGCTCCCAGCCCTCGGGGTCGCCCTCCTCGACCTTGCCTGGCGCCACGGAGCCGGCGTTGTTCACCAGCACATCGAGCCGTCCGCACTGCTCGACGGCGTCCTCGACGCACCGGCGGGCCTGCGCCGTGTCCCGCAGATCGGCGGTGAGGACGGCGCAGGAGCGGCCCTCCTTCCGCGCCGTGGCGGCCAGGTCCTCCAGCCGTTCGGTACGGCGGGCCACCACCGCGAGATCGGCTCCCTGCCGGGCCAGCGCCACGGCGGTGGCCGCTCCGATGCCGCTGGAGGCGCCGGTCACCAGCGCCACACAGCCGGACAGCGGGCCGTAGGAGGGTCCGGTCTCGCCGGCGTGCCGGTCGTTCCCGGTGTTCATGTCCGTCACCCTGGCTCCCTGGTCTTACGGGGGTGGGGAGGCCACGGGTCGCGTGGCCCGGGGTGTGGACCGGGTACCCCGGCGGAGGCCATCCATCGCCCCCGTTCCGCCTTCTCGGCCGACTTCTCTTCATCACTTCTCAGCCGAAGGCGCCGCTGTAGGCGTGGAGCGCGGGCCGGCCGCCGAGGTGGGCGCGGAGCACGTTGGAGCCCTTGGGCATGCCGCCCGGCGGTCTCGCGTGCGGTCTTCGCCACCTGAGCACGGGTCTCGGCCGGTTTGGCGGAGGCGTCGCTGCCCAGGCCCGGCGGGGCGGTCCTGGCCAGCGAAGCCCCGTGATCACGCCCGCCTGGGTGGAGCCGGTGACGCTGCACACCACGATGGTGGGACATGGGTGGCTCCTCGTGGGTGGTGCCGGATGTCCGGCGGTCCCTACCCCGCCCCCGCCCCTCGGCACACGATTCCCCGAGCCGTCCCCGCCACACGAGCCGAGCCCTCCCGGCCACCCCTGTCAGTACCCGACCGGCGTATGCCAGTAGGCCGTTGGAGTCCCGCTGCTGTCCAGCCTGAGCACCCTGCCGCCGGGTCGCGGCGACTATCTGTGCCTGAGCCCTCGTACCGCCGAGACGGCGCTCGACCGCCGGGCCCACCCGTCCGCCCCACTCGCCCAGGGAGCCGAGATCATGCCCCAGTACTTCCGCGACTCGCCCGAGTCTCTCGTTCCCGACGCGCTCGCGGGCTTCGCCGCCGCCCATGCCGATCTCGTCGCCTACAACCCCGACCACGGGTACTTCCACACCCGCCATATCGCGCCCGCCCGCCGCGTCGGGCTGGTCTCGGGCGGCGGCTCCGGCCATGAGCCGCTGCACTCCGGCTTCCTCGGGACGGGGATGCTGGACGCCGCCTGCCCCGGCCGGATCTTCGCCTCGCCCCACAACCGGCAGATCTTCGAGGCCAGCCGGGCCGTCGCCCGGGCCGACGGGGTGCTGCACATCGTGAAGAACTACACCGGAGACCGCATCAACTTCGGCATCGCGGCCGAGCGCCTGGCCCACGAGGGCATCCGCTGCGCCCGGGTCCTCATCGACGACGACCTCGCCACCGACTCGGACGACATCGCGGTCGGCCGCCGTGGCACCGGCGCCACCCTGATCGTCGAGAAGATCCTCGGCGCCGCCGCCGACGAGGGGCGCGGCCTTGAGGACCTGGTCGCGCTCGGCACCGATGTGACCCGGCGGGCCCGCAGCCTCGCCGTCGCCGCGGCCGCCCACACCACGCCCCAGTCCGGGACACCGGCCTTCACCCTGCCCGACAACGTCCTGGAGTTCGGGGTCGGCATCCACGGGGAGCGGGCCGAGGGGACCACTCCGCACGCACCGCTCGGCAAGCTGGTCGAGACGATGACCGACCAGTTGCTGGCCGCGCTGCCGGACGGCGCCGGGGCACGGGTGCTCGCCCTGGTCAACGGGCTGGGCTCGATCACCTCGCTGGAGCTGTACGGCATCCGGCACGCGGTCGCCAAGGCCCTGGACGACCGCGGTGTCGGCCTCGACCGGTCCCTGACCGGCACCTTCGTGAGCGCCCTGGACATGCGGGGCTTCTCGCTGACCCTGTTCGCCACCGACGCGGAGGCGCTGCGGCTGTGGGACGCCCCCGCCCGCACCCCCGCCTGGCCCCTGTGATCCGCCTGCCCGCGTGACCCCGCCACCACCCCGAGGAGTTGCCCCGCCCATGCCCGACCAGCCCGGCCCCAAGGGCCTCACCCACACCGCCGTCATGGACTGGATGACACGGTTCGCCGCCACCGTACGTTCCGTGGAGCCCGAGCTCACCGCGCTCGACCAGAAGGCGGGCGACGGGGACTTCGGCGCCAACCTGGTCACCGGGATGGACGGTGTCCGCCGCGCGCTGGACGCCCTGGCGGCGGGCGCGGGGAACGGCGGGAGCCGGCGGGGCCCGGACGCGCCGCTGGACGCCGCCGCGCGGGTCTTCCTCGACGATGTGGGCGGCACCAGCGGCCCCCTGTTCGGGCTGCTCTTCCAGGAGCTCGCCGACGCGCTGGGGATGGCCGCCGACCCGCCCGGGACCGCGGCGCTGGCCCTCGGCACCGCCGCGGGCACGGCCGCGATCCAGCGGGTCGGCGAGGCCGAGGTGGGCGACAAGACGATGGTGGACGCCCTCGTCCCCGCCGCGCGGGCCCTCGCCTCCTGCGAACCCACCGCCGACCCCGCGCACGCGCTCCATGTGGCCGCGGTGGCGGCCCACCGGGGCGCCCGCTCCACCACCGATCTGCGCGCCCGCCGCGGGCGCGCCAGCTACACCGGCGACCACTCGCGCGGCGTCCCCGATCCGGGCGCCCTGGCCGTGGCCCTGTTGTTCGCATCCGCACACGCCGAGCTCACCTCGCTCCGCCGGCTCCCCGTGTCCTGAGGGAGGAGGGCCGAGACCGTCGGGGGATCCCCGGAACGTGCCGCCCGCCGGTGAACGCCGCGGCCGGGCCGCACGTACTGGGATCCGAATCCTGACCGCATGAGAGGAGCGGAACGGGGCAGACGACCAGGATTCGACTGTCGGCTCGACCAAAGGTGTCCGGGAGAATCTGTGCAGCAGGAGACCGCCGCCCGTGTGACCACACCACCGGCCGTGACACGGCCGCGCGACGGCGGCGCGTCCAGAGGCCGGGCGCGCGACCCGTACTTCGACAACGCGAAGTACCTCACCATCGTGCTGGTGGCGTGCGGCCACGCATGGGAGCCGCTCACCTACGGCAGCCGGGCGGCCACCGCGATCTATCTGACGGTGTACGCGTTCCACATGCCCGCGTTCGCCCTCATATCGGGCTACTTCTCGCGGAGTTTCGACATGGCGCCGGGGCGGGTGAAGCGGCTGCTCACGGGCGTCGTGGTGCCGTACCTGGTCTTCGAGGTGGCGTACACGCTCTTCTACCGCTGGGCGCAGGACGATCCGGGCTATCCCATCAGCCTGCTCGACCCCTGGTATGTGATGTGGTTCCTGGCCGCGCTGTTCATCTGGCGGGTCACCACCCCGCTGTGGCTCGCGCTGCGCCATCCGGTGCCGGTGGCGCTGGCGGTGGCCGCGCTGGCCTCGATCTCCCCCGAGGCGGGCGGGGATCTCGGTCTCCAGCGGGTGCTGGCGTTCCTCCCGTTCTTCGTGGTCGGGCTCACCCTGCGCCCGGACCACTTCACCCGGCTGCGGACCCGGCGGAACCGGCTGGTCGCCCTTCCGGTGGCGGCCTTCGCCCTGTGCACGGCGTACGCGGTGGCGCCCTGGATGGACGCGGAGTGGTTCTACCACCGCAAGAGCGTCGCCAAGCTGGACGGCGTACCGTCCTGGGCCGGTCTGCTCACCACCCCCGCCCTCTTCGGTCTGGCGCTGGTGCTGACGGCCTGCTTCCTGGCCTGGGTGCCGGGGCGCAGGACCTGGTTCACCACGCTCGGCTCGGGCACGCTGTACGGCTATCTGCTGCACGGCTTCATCATCAAGTCGTCCCGCTTCTGGGACTGGTACGACCATCCGTGGCTGCACACCCCGCTCGGGGAGCTCGCCGTCACGGCGGCCGCGGTACTCATGATCACCGCACTGTGCACGGAACCGGTGCGACGGGTCCTGCGCGCTCTGGTGGAGCCACGCATGGACTGGGCGTTCCGGCGCACCGGTTCGTCGGCCGCTTCCTGAGGGCGGCGAGGCGCTTCCTCGTCCTCTCGCCGACGGTGGGGAATCGCCGTCAGCGGCCGGGAATCGCCGTCACCGGCGGCGGACCTTCACGGTGTTGTCGACGCGGGTGGCCGGCTTTCCCTCGGGGTCGGTCATCTTCTCCTCGTGCACCTCGCTGACGAGGACCTCCCACTCCCCCTCCGCGAGGTCGAGCCCGGCGAGCACCTCCTCGGGGGTCGGGAAGTGGAAGTCCGGATCGGGGTCCGCCACCCAGGACGGGAATCCGGCGTGTCCGGTGATCAGGAGCACCCCGCCCGGTGCGACGGCGCCCGCGGCGCTGCGCAGGATCCGCTCCCGGGGCAGCTCGAGCCAGGAGTGCAGGAAGTAGGTGGAGACCAGGTCGAAGGTGCCGTCCGGGAAGGACACGGACAGGTCGTGCGGCTGCCATTGGATGCGGTCGCCGACACCTTCCGACGCCGCGTGTCCGGCGCCGCGGTCCAGGGCCACCTGGGAGACGTCGACGGCGGTGACCCGCCAGCCCTGCCGGGCGAGCCAGATGGCGTCGGCGCCCTCGCCGCAGCCCAGATCCAGTGCGTGGCCGGGGGTCAGCCCGGTGACCTCGCGCACCAGGGCGGCGTTGGGCCTGCCGCTCCAGACGCGGTCCTCGGCGCTGTAGAAGGTGTCCCAGAACTCCCCGTGCGTGGTGTCGGGCGAGATGTCCGGCTTGGTGGTCATATCGGATGCGCTCCCTTCGTTGGGTCAAGAGAGTGCGTCCGGCCGTGGCCACTTGACAAACTTCTTTGCCGGGGTGGCAAATGAAGGTATGGCTGATGAAGACCTCACCGAGGTGCTGACCGCCGTAGGACCCCGGCTGCGGGCGCTGCGGCGCACCCGTGGCACCACCCTCGCCCAGCTCAGCGAGACGACGGGGATCTCGCTGAGCACCCTGTCGCGACTGGAGTCGGGGCAGCGCAAGCCGACCCTGGAGCTGCTGCTGCCGCTGGCCAAGGCGTACGGAGTGCAGCTGGACGAGCTGGTGGGGGCGCCGGCCACCGGGGACCCCCGCGTCCATCCACGGCCGTTCACCCGGCACGGCCAGACGTTCATTCCGCTGACCCGCTATCTGGGCGGGCTGCACGCGTACAAGCAGATCATGCCGCCCCGGCCGCAGGGCAGCGGCGATGAACCGCTGGAGCAGCGGGTGCACGAGGGCTATGAGTGGCTCTATGTGCTCTCCGGGCGGCTACGGCTGGCGCTGGGCGAGCACGATCTGGTGCTCGCGGCCGGGGAGGCCGCCGAATTCGACACCCGCACCCCCCATGGCTTCGCCAACGCCGGGGACCAGCCCGTGGAGTTCCTCTCCCTGTTCGGGGCGCAGGGCGAGCGCATCCATGTCCGCGCCCGCCCCGCCGGTACCTGACCCCCCGTGGCACCCGGGGCGTTCACCCCGAGGGCTCGTCCGGGACGGGCTGCTCGGGGTGCACGCTCCCGGTCTGCGGCCTCCCCCGCCGTCCGGTGCCGGACTCGTCCGTCTCGGGGATGTCGTCCGTGTCGTCCGGCTCATGGTCGGCGTCCGCCACATCCAGGTGGTCGGGTCCGTCCTGCGCCTGCTGGTCGGGGAGGTCCCTGGGGATCCCGCCCCGCTCCTCGCGTTCCTCCGGTCGCCGGTCGTCGCTCACGATGCCGCTCCTTTCGTCGATGCGTCGATGGAGGGGGCACAGCAGAGGCGATTACCCAGGAGCGCCGGGCGGATGCATGGCAGGCCGATCTGATGCGGCCATCCACTGCGGGCGTCCACTGCGGCCGTCCACTGCGGTCTTCCGTGCACGCGGCCGGTTACTCCCCGCACTCCAGCACATACAGCTCCGGCAGGTTGACCACGATGGCCTCCTGGGTGCTGCGGGCGATGACCACCACCGCCTCGTCGTCGGGATCGGGGTTCTCCTCCCGGTGCGGCACATAGGGCGGTACGAAGATGTAGTCACCCGGCCGGGTGCGCAGCCGGATCTCCTCGACATGTCCGTCCCGCTCCTCGGCGAAGACGAACTCGGGGTGGCCCCGCACCACGAAGATGGCCGTCTCGGACTCGCCGTGGTGGTGGTTGGCGGAGGCGGTGTCCGGCGCCACATGGGTCTGGCCCATCCAGAGCCGCTCGGACCCCACCGACTGGCCGCTGATCGCGGCGAACCGCCGCATGCCCTCGGTCTGGGCGGTGCCGGGGTCGACGTCCTCGGTGCGGATGTGGTGCAGACGCGACCGCAACGGACCGTTGGGGACGGTGGCGTTCAGATGCGGATGGAACGCGTCGTGCTGCTGCGCGGGCTCGCCGCCGGGGGTCGTCATGCCACCGACCGTACCCCCCGCGGACACCGGCAGGCCGCTCACATGTGAGGCGATAGCGACCTCCCAGGACATCCCCTTCCGGTTCCTCAAGGCCGTCTTCCGCGATGCACCAGGCCGGTCTGGTGCGACGGCCTCGTAGGCCGCTGGAGACGGCCCGTAAAGATCTCCTAAATCACTCTGAACGCAACTCGTGCGCCGCCCGTATCCACTGCCGGGTCGTGCTCGTCACGGATGAGCGGATCCCGTAACCCCCCAACAGGAGGTCATGAGTTGAGCCATAAACGGGTACCCAAGCGAAAGATCGTGTTCGCGGGGGCCGGGGCCGCCGCCGTGGCGGCAGCCGCGATCATCCTGCCCAACGCCAACGCCTCACAGGACGACAAGGCCGAGGCGGCCCAGCCCAAGAAGGTGGACGCCGCGTCGGCGGCGGACATCGCCGCGGAGCTCGCGTCGCAGCTGGGCGAGGCGTTCGGCGGGGCCTACTACGACAAGGACAAGCAGCAGGTCATCGTCAATGTCGTGGGCGACAACAACAATGTGAACGTCCAGGTCAAGAGCGCCGGGGCGGTGGCCAGAAAGGTCGACAACAGCACCAAGGCGCTCCAGACCGCCGCGAAGACCCTCAAGACCAAGGCGACCATCCCGGGCACCTCCTGGTCGGTGGACCCCAAGACCAATGAGCTGCGGGTCACCGCGGACTCCACGGTCACCGGGGCGAAGTGGGACACGCTCGAGTCCACCGTGAAGTCGCTGGGCGACGGCATGGCCACTCTGAAGAAGTCCACGGGTGAGTTCAAGCCCTTCGTCGCGGGCGGCGACGCCATCTTCGGCGGCGGCGCGCGCTGCTCGCTGGGTTTCAACGTCACCACGGACAGCGGCGCCCCGGCGTTCCTCACCGCCGGTCACTGCGGCGTCGCCGCCGAGCAGTGGTCGGACTCGCAGAACGGCGCCGCGATCGGCACCGTGCAGGACGCCACCTTCCCCGGTGACGGGGACTTCGCGCTGGTCACGTACGACGACGCCAACACCGAGGCGCCCAGCACGGTGAACACCGGCGACCAGACCGTGGACATCACTGGGGCGGGCGAGGCCACGGTGGGCCAGCAGGTGCAGCGCATGGGCAGCACCACCGGGCTCAACGACGGCTCGGTCACCGGTCTCGACGCGACGGTCAACTACCCCGAGGGCACGGTCAGCGGGCTCATCCAGACCGATGTCTGCGCGGAGCCCGGCGACAGTGGTGGCCCGCTGTTCAGCGCGGACGGCCAGGCCATCGGCCTGACCTCCGGCGGCAGCGGTGACTGCACCTCCGGCGGTGAGACCTTCTTCCAGCCGGTGACGACCGCGCTGGAGGCGGTCGGCGCGAAGATCGGGGACGGCGGTGCGACCGAGGGCGGCGGCGCGGCCGACGACGGTGGCGCGGCGGACGGCGGCGCCGCTGACGGCTCCGGGGCCGCCGGGGACGGCGCGGGCGGGGACGGGCCCGGTGGGGCCGCCGACAACGGCTGATCCCACGCGACCGGGTGTCCCGCGCCGTCACCGCGGGACACCCCGGGAGCCGTGATGGGCCGGAGGCCGTGACGGAGCCGGGAGCCGCGTCGGGCCGGGCGGCCGCTCAGCGGGCGGACGGCCCCGCCGAGAACCCGGCGGACGGCCCCGCGGAGAGCCCCGCGCGCACCCGCTCCACCGTGATCGGCAGATCGCGGACCCGCACCCCCGTGGCGTGGTACACCGCGTTGGCGATCGCCGCCGCCGTGCCGACGATGCCCAGCTCCCCGACGCCCTTGCTGCCCATCGGGTTGAGCTCGTCGTCGTTCTCCTCGAGCCAGTGCGCCTGGACATCGCGCACATCCGCGTTGGCCGCGATGTGATACGTGGCGAGGTCGTGGTTGGCGAAGTCGCCGAACCGCGGGTCCGGCTCCAGGCCTTCGTGCAGCGCCATCGACAGCCCCATGCACATACCGCCGCGCAGCTGCGAGCCCGCCGTCCGGGGATTGATGACGCGTCCGGCGGCGAACATCCCCAGCAGCCGGTCCACCCGCACCTGGCCGGTGACGGCGTCCACCCGCACCTCCGCGAACTGGGCGCCGTAGGCGTGACGCGAGAACGCCCGGCGCGCCGCCACGTCCTCGGCGGTGTCCGCCCGCTCCTCAAGACCGCCGGGCGGGATCGCGCCGGAGACCTCGTCCAGCCGCTTGGTCAGCGCCCGGCATGCCTTGGACACCGCCCAGCCCCAGGAGCTGAGGCCCATGGAACCGCCCGCCCACGGCGCCTGGCCGTAGGCGCTGCGGCCGATGTCGAGGGTGACCCGGTCGATCCCCACACCGAGTTCGTCCGCCGCCACCTGGGTCAGCGCGGTACGGGCGCCGGTGCCGATGTCGGCCGCGGCGATCCGTACGGTGAAGCCGCCGCCGGGCTCGACGCGGGCGGTCGCGGTGGAGGGCCAGGTGAGTGCGGGGTAGTTGCACGCCGCCACTCCGGTGCCGAGCAGCCAGTGCCCCTCCCGGCGGCTCCCCGGCGCGGGGTCGCGGCCCGCCCAGCCGAAGCGCGCCGCGCCCTCCCGCAGACAGGCCACCAGATTGCGGCTGCTGAAGGGATGGCCGGTCCCGGGGTCCACGGACGGCTCGTTGGCCACCCGCAGATCGATGGGGTCCATGCCCAGCGCCACGGCCAGTTCGTCCATCGCGCTCTCCAGCGCGAACATCCCGGGCGCCTCGCCGGGGGCGCGCATCCACGAGGGCGTCGGCACATCCAGCTGCGCCAGCCGGTGGGTGGTCCGGCGGTGGCGCGCGGCGTACATGACGCGGGAGCAGGTGACCGTCTGCTCGCAGTACGGGGTGAGCGTGGAGCTCTGCTGGAGCGCGTCGTGCCAGATGGCGGTGAGCCTGCCGTCCCGTTCGGCGCCGAGGCGGACGCGCTGGAGGGTGGGCGTGCGGTACGAGACCATGGTGAACATCTGCTGCCGGGTGGCGGCCACCTTGACCGGGCGGCCGACGGCGCGGGCGGCCAGCGCGGCGAGCACCGTGGGCGGGCGGGGAATCGCCTTGGAGCCGAAGCCGCCGCCGGTGTGGTCGGCGACGATCCGGACGGCGCCCTCGGGCAGGCCGAACAGCTCGGCCACCCTGGCGGCCGTCATCCAGGGTCCCTGGTCGCCGTTGTACAGGGTGAGCGTGTCCCCGTCCCAGACCGCGATGGTGGCATGCGGTTCCATGGCGGCCGTGTGCTCGGGGGGTGTGGTGTACGTGGCGTCGAGGACGACCGGCGCCGTGGCGAGGGCGGCCTCCACATCGCCGGCCTCCGTGTGCCCCGGGTAGCCACCGTTGACCGTCTCGGGGACGAAGATGCGGGGATCGCCGTCCATCAGCTCGGCGTCGTGGTCGTCCACGTCGTACTCGACCCGTACGGCGGCCGCGGCCTGACGGGCCGTCTCGAAGGAGTCCGCCACCACGGCCGCCACGATCTGCCCCCGGTAGGCGACCTCGGGGGACTGGAGAACGGCGAGTTCGGGGGTGTCGGTCGGGCGCAGCCGGGCCACATTGCGGCTGTCCAGCACGGCGACGACGCCCGGCAGGGACAGCGCCGCGACGGTGTCGACGGCGCGCACCGTGCCGCGCGGAACCGTGGACTGCACCGCCCACGCGTACAGGGCGTCCGGCACCGGGTACTCATACGCGTAGAGCGCGGCACCGGTGACCTTCGCGCGCCCTTCGACGCGGGTCACCTCCGCGCCCACGGTCCGCTGGAGCGTGGTCATCGCCGTCGCCCTCCCGCGAGGTCGCGCACGGCCGAGGTGATGACGTCCACGGCGAGGTCGATCTTGAACGCGTTCCGCGGCAGCGGGCGCGCCGGGGCGAACTCGGCCCGGGCCGCCTCCCGCAGCCGCTCCTCGGTCGGCTGCCGCCCGGTCAGCAGCCGTTCGGCCTCCCGGGCCCGCCAGGGGCGGGCGCCGACTCCGCCGAGCCCCAGCCGGATCTCCCGCAGTGTGCCGTCGGCCTCGGTGGCCACGACGGCGGCCACCGACACCAGGGCGAAGGCGTAGGACCAGCGGTCGCGCACCTTGCGGTAGGACATCGCGGCGCCCTCGGGGGGCGGTGGCAGTTCGACGCCGGTGATCAGGTCGCCGGGCTGGAGCACCGTCTCCCGGTGTGGGGTGTCACCTGGCAGCAGATAGAAGTCGTTCAGCGGCACCGTACGGGGGCTGCCGTCCACCCGCCGCAGATGGACGACCGCGTCGAGCGCGGCCATCGCCACCGCCATGTCCGAGGGGTGGTTGGCCACGCAGAAGTCGGAGGTGCCGAGCACGGCCAGGTCGCGGTGGAGGCCCTGGACGGCCGAACAGCCGGTCTCCGGCCGCCGCTTGTTGCAGGGTTTGGTCACGTCCTGGAAGTACACGCACCGGGTGCGCTGGAGGAGATTGCCACCGGTGGTGGCCACGGTCCTCAGCTGCCCGGAGGCCCCCGACAGCAGCGCTTCGGCCAGCGCCGGGAACCGCTCGCGGATGCCGGGGTCCCCGGCGAGGCGGCTGCCCGGGACCAGCGCGCCGATGAGCACACCGCCGTCCGGGCGGTGCTCGACGGTGTCGTACGGGAGCCGGGTGATGTCGACGAGCAGGGCGGGCTCGGTCACCCCGAGCTTCATCAGGTCCACCAGGTTGGTGCCCCCGGCCAGGTACACCGCCTCGGTGGAGCCGGCCACGAGCGTGGCGGCGGCCTGCGGGTCGGTGGCGCGCTCGTAGCCGAAGGGCTTCATCGGGCGCCTCCCGCCGCGCCCGCGCGGTCGGGCGCCCCGCCGCCGTCGGCCCCGGCGACCTGGCGGATGGCGGCCACGATGCCGGGGTACGCCCCGCAGCGGCACAGGTTGCCGCTCATCCGCTCCCGGATCTCGTCGGCGTCCAGCTCACCCGGCGCGCCGACCCCGGCCGCCATGTCCGCGGTGACATGGCTGGGCCAGCCGCGCGCGGCCTCGGTGAGCGCGCCGATGGCGGAGCAGATCTGGCCCGGTGTGCAGTAGCCGCACTGGAAGCCGTCGTGGTCCAGGAACGCCCGCTGCAACGGGTGGAGTTCCTCGGGGGCGGCGAGCCCCGCCACGTCCTCGGGGGCGGCGAGCCCCGCCACGCCCTCGATGGTGGTGATGTCCCGGCCCTGGGCGGCCACGGCGAACACCAGGCAGCTGTTGACGCGCTCCCCGTCGATCAGGACGGTGCAGGCTCCGCACTGCCCGTGGTCGCACCCCTTCTTGGCCCCGGTCAGCGCCAGGTGTTCGCGGAGGGCGTCCAGCAGGGTCACCCGGTGGTCGAGGGTGAGGGGGCGGTCGGCGCCGTTGACACGCAGCGCGAAGTCGCTGTGGAACGCGTGAGCTGTCACACCCGTCAGCGTGGCATCGGGGCGTGCGCCCCGCATCTTCAGCGCCGGCCGTCCGGCCCCGGTCTCGATTCGGGCGCCGGTTCCGGTGGCTCGTCGGGCACCGGGGGGAACCGCAGATGCGCGAGGTCCGGCGGGATCGGGGCGCTGGGGCGGTAGAACGGCGGGGCCGCGTCGGCGGCGGGCGAGTCGGCCAGCCGGAAGCGGTCCCGCAGCCGGTGGTAGAACTGCGTCGGCGCGAGCCGTACCAGCCGCAGCCGGACCGGCGCCCGGTAGGCCGCCACCCAGTCACCCGGGTTCAGCACCCCGCGCAGCTGCCCGTCGAGGCTGACCGCCACCTGCCCCGAGGTCGGCAGCACCCGTACGGCGACGGGTTCGTCCACCGCGGCCACCACGGTGCGGTCGAAGGCGATGTGCGGGGCGACCGGGGTGAAGACCACCGCGTCCAGGTACGGGGAGACCACCGGCCCGCCGGCGGCGAAGCTGTAGGCGGTGGAGCCGGTCGGGGTGGCCACGATGATCGCGTCGGCCGAGTACGAGGCGAGCAGCTGCGCGGACACATACACGCCAAGACCGGCCTGGCGGTCGCGGGCGAGCTTTTCGAAGACCACGTCGTTGACGGCGTTGACGTCCAGTGGGATGCCCCAGCCCGCCTCCTCGGGGGCGCAGCCGGGGCGGACCTTGGGCGGGGGCGGTACGGGGCCGCGCCCGTACCGCAGCAGCGCCTCCATGCCCTCGGGCATCTCCAGCGGCCGGGACGCCCGCAGGGTGAGCAGCATGCGCTCCTCGATCGTGGCCCGGCCCTCGTGGACGGCGTTGAGCGCGTCCTCCACCTGGTCGACCCTGATCTCGGTGAGGAAGCCGACCCGTCCCACGTTCACGCCCAGCGCCGCGGCCCCGTTCCTGGCGGCGAGCCGGGCGCCGCGCAGAAAGGTGCCGTCGCCGCCGAAGGTGACGATCAGATCGGGGTGGCCGGCGGCCGCCGACTCCTCCTGGGCGCTGCGCCGGGGCTGGTCGCCGCGCCAGACGTCCAGCTCGAAGCAGGAGATGCCATGCGCGGCGGCCCATGCGCGGGCGGTGCGGGCCGCCGCGACGGCGGTGGGGCGGGCCTGGTGGACGACCATGCCGAGCCGGTTGACAGCCATGGCCCTTCCACCGTAGGTCGGCCGGCCCCGGAGCGCCCATCGGGCGGACAGGGGGCGGGCCCGGGGCGGGCGCCCTGGAGTCGCACATCCGCCCTGATCTATGGTGTTCAGCGGCACAGAGACCCGCGTGGGAACCACACCGCATCCGTACGGAGCCAGGGGGATGGTGCAACAGATGGCGAGTGAGAGGCGAACCGCGCTGGTCGAGGGGCTGATGGGGCGTTTCCCCCAGGTGCCCCCGGAGGCCGTGCTCAAGGAGGACCTGCTGCGCGGCGGCATGGCCTTCGACGAGTCCGCGCTCAGCGGCAACGAGGACGGCGACGTCAAGCCGAAGTCGTACTTCATCTTCTCGTTCGACCACCGCACCCTGCCGGAGCTGGGCGCCGCTGCCCTCAACCGGCCGCCCGAGGAGATCGTGCTCACCGGCGGGCCGTACGACCTGCGCCGCACCGTGGTGTCCGTCCGCGTCAACCCCGCGTCGCCGTATGTGGTCCGGGCCGGGGAGGACGGTGCGCTCGGGCTGTATCTGGACGGTGCGCGCATCGCCGACGTGGGGCTGCCGCCGATGCCGGACTACTACCGCCACACCCTGTCGAACGGCAAGTCGGTGATGGAGGTCGCGCCGACCATCCAGTGGGGCTATCTGGTCTATCTGACGGTCTTCCGGGTGTGCCAGTACTTCGGCGCCAAGGAGGAGTGCCAGTACTGCGACATCAACCACAACTGGCGTCAGCACAAGGCGGCGGGCCGCCCGTACACCGGGGTGAAGCCGGTCGAGGAGGTGCTGGAGGCGCTGGAGATCATCGACCGCCATGACACCGCCCGCGCCTCGCAGGCGTACACCCTCACCGGCGGCGCCATCACCTCGCATGTGGGCGGCCGCGACGAGGCCGACTTCTACGGCCAGTACGCGAAGGCCATCGAGGAGCGCTTCCCGGGCCGGTGGATCGGCAAGGTGGTGGCGCAGGCGCTGCCCAAGGCGGATGTCCAGCGGTTCCACGACTACGGGGTGCGGATCTACCACCCCAACTTCGAGGTGTGGGACCGGCGGCTGTTCGAGCTGTACTGCCCGGGCAAGGAGCGCTACATCGGCCGGGACGAGTGGCACCGCCGGATCCTGGACTCGGCCGAGGTGTTCGGGGCCCGGAACGTGATCCCCAACTTCGTGGCGGGCGTGGAGATGGCCCAGCCGCTCGGCTTCGCGTCGGTGGTCGAGGCGATCGACTCCACCGCCGAGGGGCTGCGCTTCTTCATGTCGCACGGGATCGTCCCCCGGTTCACCACCTGGTGCCCCGAGCCGACGACACCACTGGGCAAGGAGAATCCGCAGGGCGCCCCGCTGGAGTACCACATCCGGCTGCTGGAGACCTACCGGGCCACGCTCGAGGACTTCGGGCTGTCCTCGCCGCCCGGATACGGCCCGCCGGGGCCGGGGCGTGCGGTGTTCTCGGTGAGCTCGTTCATGGACAGCCTGCCCGCCGTGGACCCGGACCCGGAGCCGGTGGCGCCCTGACCGGCCCTACGGCGCCCTGATGTGGCGGCCGCCCCAGGCCCGGCGGGGCCCGTTCACTCGACGGGACCCGTTCAGCCGACGTGGACGTGGGGGCGGCGGCCGCGGTCGGGCTCGGCCTCGCGGAGCACCTCACGGGTGACGGGGGCGACCTCGCCCTGGCCGAAGAGGAAGAAGCGCAGGAAGTGGGCCAGCGGATGGCCCTCCGTCCACTCGAAGTAGATGTGCGGGCGCTGCCCGGTCAGGTCCCGCACCCGCAGCAGCAGCGCCGCCAGCGCGTTGGGGATGGTGGCGCTCTGGAGGGTCAGCACGCGGTAGCGGCCGTGCACCACCTCGCCGCACACCCGCAGCTCGCTCTCGAACTCGGACGGGTCGGCCACCGTGACCTCGACGAAGATGATGTCGTCCTCGGGCGGGATGTCGTTGTCCGCCCGGATCTGGTGCTGCTTCTCGCGGTATTCGGCCAGGTCGCGGCGTTCCGGTTTGTTGGCGATGAAGCGGATCCTGCGGTGGGCGGTGTCGCGGACGAATCGCTCGGCCAGGGCGTCGAACGTGACGCTGGTGACCCGTAGCTCGAACGCCCGCGCCACCCGGGACAGCAGCGATACGGCCATGATGCCCGCGATGAAACAGGCGCCGATCTTGACGCCGTCGGGCCGTTCGATGACGTTGACCGCGGTGGTGTACAGGAAGATCAGCGAGATCACTCCGAAGCCGATGGTCCAGCCGCGCTGCCGGGCGCGCCGGGCGGCGATGGTGACCGCGATGGCGGCCGAGGTGATGAGCACGAGCACTCCGGTGGCGTAGGCGCCGCCCTGGGCGTCCACATCCGCCCTGAAGAGCCAGGTCACCAGGAACGCGATGGCGATGAACACCAGCACCATGGGGCGGACCGCGCGCGCCCAGTGGGGTGCCATGCCGTAGCGCGGCAGATAGCGGGGCATCAGATTGAGCAGTCCGGCCATGGCCGAGGCGCCGGCGAACCAGAGGATGGCGATGGTGGATGCGTCGTAGACGCTGCCGAACGCCGAGCCCAGGTACTCATGGGCGAGATAGGCCAGGGCGCGCCCATTGGCCTGACCACCCGGTTCGAACGCCCGCTGCGGGATCAGCAGGGTCGTGACGAAGCTGGAGGTGATGAGGAAGACGCTCATGATCACCGCGGCGGTGGTCAGCAGCTTCCGGGCGCCCTGGACGCGTCCGGCGGGGCGCTCCTCGGTGTCGCCCGGCTTGCCCTCGATATGCGGCATGACGGCCACGCCCGTCTCGAACCCGGACAGGCCGAGGGCCAGCTTCGGGAAGATCACCAACGCCACGCCGACCATCACCAGGGGGCTGCCGCGCTCGGCGACCAGCGCCTGGGACCAGTCGGGGACGACGTGGGGCGCGGTGCACACATGCCACAGCCCGACCGCCACCACGACGGCGTTGAGCAGCAGATAGGCGGCGACCAGCGCCACCGCGATCCCGATGGCCTCGGTGAACCCCTTGAGGAACACCGCGCCGAGCATTCCCACCAGGATCAGGGTGACAGCCACCTCATGGCCGTGCAGGACCGCGGTGAAATGCGGGTTCTCCACCAGGTGGGCGGTGGCGTCGGCGGCGGAGAGGGTGATGGTGATGAGGAAGTCGGTGGCCGCGAAGCCCAGCAGGGTGAGGACGAACAGCTTGCCCTTCCAGAAGGTCAGCAGCCGCTCCAGCATCGCGATCGAGCCCTGGCCGTGCGGGCTCTCCGCGGCCACTCTGCGGTACACCGGCAGCGCGCCCGCCAGGGTCACCACCACCAGCACCACGGTGGCCAGCGGGGAGAGCAGCCCGGCCGCCAGGGCGGCGATACCGGGCTGGTAGCCGAGGGTGGAGAAGTAGTCCAGACCGGTCAGGCACATCACCCGCCACCACCGCTGGCCCCGGTGTACGCCCTCCGGCTCGGCGTGCGGGCCGGGCTGGCGCTTGGCGATGTCGGTCAGGCCCTCCAGCAGCCATGCGCGCAGCCGGTGCCGTGCCCCGCCGTCGGAGGCGGCGCCGCCAGAGGTGGAGGAGACCACGGGGTGCTCCCGTCGTACGGCGAGAGGGGGTCTACGGCGAGAGGGGTCCCCGACCATCGATGAGCCCCTTCGATCAGCGTATGCGGCGCGGCCGGCCACCACCCGGCCGGTGCCGCCGGCCGAAGGACATCGCTCTCTACATCGCTTTCTCAGTGAGTTTTCATCTTCGGTCCCTACGGTTGCGGCACATGGACACCACCAAGACCGACCAACCGACCGACACCGCAGCGCAGCCCGCAGAAGCCGAGGAAGCCACGGCGGAGGGTGTCCCGAACGCTGTTTCGGACCAGCAGGAAACCCCGGACCCGAAGGAGACCCCGGACTCGCTGGACGCATCGGGCCCCGACGACGACATCGTGACCCCTCCCCCGGCCACCACACCGGGTGTCCTCCCCGGCGCCGCCTCGGTCGTCGCCGCGGGCCTCGGGCTCGCCTCGCTCTCCGGCACCTGGCTCGGCACCATGCTCCAGGAGCGCAAGCAGCTGACCGGCCAGATCAAGGCCCAATCCGGGTCGGCCGCCGATCAGATCTCCGCGGTGTACGGCACTCCGTGGCACACCACGGCCCTCGTCAACGGGTTGTTTGCGCTGGTCGCTGTGGTGATCGCCGCCGTGGTGCTGCTGCGGCAGCGGCGGCCCGTCACGGCCGGGGCACCCTGGGTGACCGCGGTGGCCTGGGGAGCGGTGGCGCTGGGCGTGATCGGTCTGCTGATCGCCGCCGCCATGGGGCTCGACATCTTCAGCGCCCTGCCGAAGGTGCCCGCGTCCCCGAACGCCCCGGCGGGCTGACCCATCCGAGCGCGCCCCGTGGACCGGATGGATCCGGCGGGGCGCGCTCCCTCGGGCGGGCGTGTCACGATTGAGTTCCCGACATCGGGACACACGCGAAGGGGACAGGCCGTCCGGCCGCCCCGGCGGAGAGGGCCATCAGGACGGCACGGACTTCCCGCCTACGGAGTTTCCCGCCGATGAGCCGTTCCACCACACACTCCTCCGACCGGTACGGAACACCGCGTACGCCGCATACACCGCATACGCCGGACCCGCCGGAGACCTCGCCCGCACCGGGCGCCCAAGACGCGCAGGACGCGCCGGAAGCGCTGGACACAGACCACGCACCGGACAGCGGCCACGGGTCGGACCGGTCCGGCGCGCGGCAGGGCAAGGACGCACGCACCGCCGTCACCGTCTTCGTCGCCCTCGGCGCCAATCTGGTGATCGCGCTGGCCAAGGCCGTCGGCGGGATCTTCGCCGGCTCCCCCGCGCTGCTCTCGGAGGCCGCTCACTCGGTCGCGGACAGCCTCAACGAGGTGTTCCTGCTCGCCTCACTCAAACGCAGCAGACGGGCCCCCGACGACCAGCACCCGTTCGGCTACGGCAAGGAGCGCTACTTCTGGGCGCTGCTGGCCGCTGTCGGCATCTTCGTCATGGGCGGCTGCTTCTCCTTCTTCCAGGGCGCCGAGGCGCTGAGCGCCGGCAGCTCCGAGGACCACAGCGGCTATCTGGTGGGCCTCGGGGTCCTGGGCGTGGCGCTCATCGCCGAGGGCTCGTCCCTGGTCCGGGCGCTGGTCCAGGTGCGCGGGCACGCCCGGGAAGCGGGCCGCTCCATGGCGACCGAGCTGCGCAGGGGGGACGACCCCACGCTGCGCACCGTTCTGGCCGAGGACTCCACCGCCTGCCTCGGCGTGGTGTTCGCCCTGCTCGGCATGTGGCTGCACATGATCACCGGCCAGGTGGTCTACGAGGCCACGGCCTCCTTCCTGATCGGGGCGCTGCTGGTCTATGTGGCCTACCGGCTGGCCAGGGAGTCGCGCGGGCGGCTCATCGGTGAGGCGATCGACCCGGTCCAGCGCCGGGAGCTCCGCCGGTTCCTCGAGTCGCAGCCGGAGATCGACACCGTGACCACGCTGCTGACGATGCGTCTGGGCAATGACTCGACGCTGGTGGCGGCCCGGGTCGATCTCGTCCCCGGTCATGACAGCGAGGAGGTCGAGGAGGTCCTGGTGCGCGTCAAGACGGCGATGGCGGAGCTCTGGCCGCATGCCGACCAGATCTTCCTCGATGTCACCGACGCCTCGGCCAAGGACCGGGCGAAGGCGCATGCGGACCGCCAGGCGCTGGAGGAGACGGTGGCGGCCGTGGAGCGCGAGGACGGCGAGGCGTGAGATTGGCTCCGGCGGGCCTGGGTACTCGGTGACGACCAGCCCACAACAGCGAACTCATGTACGGAGGCAGAACTGATGGGCCTCGGCGGTTGCATTTTGATGATCGCGGTGGGAGGGATTCTCACCTTCGCCACCGACTGGAACGCCAACGGCTTCAACGTCCACCTGGTCGGCCTGATTCTGATGGCAGTCGGGATCATCGGCACATGCGCGTATGTGAGCGTCTACAAGCGCCGGCGCGTCGTCGAGCCGGGCGCGGTGGCACCTCCGGTGGTCGAGGAGCCCGACCATCACCGGCACCACCACCACTACGACTACTGAGTGCCGGCCAGTCCCCTTTCCGACGAGGTGGTCCCCGCCGCGGGTGGGGGCCACCTCGTCGTTCGTACGACTCTCCCGGGAGGGCAGACACGATGAGCAGCGAACGCACCTCGGAGCAGGACGCCCGTGGCCGCCGGGCCGCGCTGTTCGATGTGGACGGCACGCTCGTGGACACCAACTATCTGCACACTGTCGCCTGGTGGGAGGCGATGCGGCAGGCGGGGCACACGGTGGGCATGCGGGAGATCCACCACACCATCGGCATGAGCTCCGACAAGCTCATGGACCGTCTGCTGCCGGAGGACCGGGACAGGTCGGGGGACCAGCGGATCAGCACCGCCCACAAGACCCTGTACGCGGAGTACTTCGCCCGGCTGCCCGCCCTCGACGGCGCCTCGGAGCTGCTGCGCACCCTTGCCGACCGCGGCTGGTACCTGGTCCTGGCCAGCTCCGCCTCGAAGGACGAACTGGCCGCGATGCGCGCCACGATCGGCGCCGACGAGGCCATCGCGACCGTGCTCAGCTCGGACGACGTCGAGGAGGGCAAGCCCGCGCCGGACCCCGTCGAGCAGGCCCTGAAGCAGGCCGGGGTGTCGGCCCGGGACGCGGTCTTCGTCGGTGACACCGTGTGGGACGTCGTGGCGTGCGTGAAGGCCGGGGTGCGCTGTATCGCGCTCCAGTCCGGCGGCATTCCCCCCGAGATGCTGTTGGATGCCGGTGCGGACGAGATCTACCGCGATCCCGCGGATCTGCTCCGCCACCTCGACAGCAGCGCGCTGGGGCACTGAGCCCCAGCCCGCTGTCTCCCCAGCCCCCAGCCCTCTGCGGGACCCTTGACAGTTCCCTGTTGGAAACTGTCAGAATCTGTTGCGCAAAGGGCTGTTGTGGTCGGTCAACTGTGGTCGGTCAACGACCCTGGTGCCACCCAAGCCCTTGCACACCACACAACCGAAGAGAAGGGGATCGCGATGGCGGTCACTCGCAGATCGTTACTGATCGCAGGCACCGCCGCCCCGATGGCCGGGGCACTTGTCACGGCCGCTCCCGCCCAGTCCGCCACCGCGTCCCGCGCCATGGGAGGCCGGAGCATCCCGCTCACGGACGGCTGGCGCTTCGCCCTCGTCAACCCCGGCGGCATCACCGACCCGACCGGCGGGTACGGACACGCCCACGAACCGGCGTACGACGACTCGGCCTGGCGCGAGGTCGCGGTCCCGCACGACTGGAGCATCGAGCTCACCCCCACCACCGACCACGGCACCAGCGGTGGCACCGGCTTCCTGCCCGGCGGTCTCGGCTGGTACCGCACCAGCTTCACCCTGCCGCGCGCCCTCGAGGGCAAGCGGATCTCCGTCGAATTCGACGGCGTGTACATGGACTCGTCCGTGTACTGCAACGGTCGGCTCCTGGGCGAGCACCCCTACGGATACACCGGCTTCGCCCTCGACCTCACCGAGGTGGCCCACACCGACGGCGCCACGCCCAACGTCCTCGCCGTCAAGGTGCGCAACCGGCTTCCCAGCAGCCGCTGGTACTCCGGCAGCGGCATCTACCGCCACGCCCGGCTCGTGGTCACCGACCCGGTCCATGTGGCCCGCTGGGGCACGTACATCACCACCCCCGGCCTGGCCACCACCCTGCGCGCCGGGCATGCCACGGTGCGGGCGCGGACCCTCGTGGTCAACGAGTCGGACGGCCGGAAGCCGGTGACCGTGGTGTCCACGGTCAAGGACCCCGAGGGGCACCTGGTGGTCCAGACACACTCCACCCTCACCGTCGGGGCGGGTGAGACCCGTACCGCCACCCAGGAGCTGCGGATCGACCGGCCGCGGCTGTGGTCGTTCGACACTCCGCGGCGCTATGTCCTGGAGACCGAACTACGGGTCGGCCAGGAGACCACCGACCGGTACCGCACCCCCTTCGGGCTCCGCCACGCCACCTTCGACCCCGACCACGGATTCTCGCTGAACGGCCGGTACGCCAAGCTCCAGGGCGTCGATCTCCACCACGACCTGGGCGCGCTCGGCGCCGCCGTCAACGCCGACGCCGTGCTGCGCCAGCTGACCATCATGAAGAGCATGGGCGTCAACGCCCTGCGCACCTCGCACAATCCGCCCGCGCCGGAGCTGATCGAGGTCTGCGAGCGGCTCGGCATCGTGATGCTGGTGGAGGCGTTCGACTGCTGGCGCACCGGCAAGAACACCTATGACTACGGGCGCTTCTTCGACGAGTACTGCGATGCGGACATCACCGAGATGGTGCGCGCCGCCCGCAACTCCCCCGCCGTCGTCATGTGGTCCATCGGCAATGAGATCCCCGACTCCACCAGCGCCCCGGGGCTGGGGATGGCCCAGCGGCTCATCGACGCCGTGCGCGCGGCCGATGACACCCGGCCGGTGGTGATCGGCTCGGACAAGTACCGCGCGCTGCCCGCCGAGGGCTCCCCCGCCGATCTGATGCTCGCCAAACTGGACGGGCTCGGCCTGAACTACAACACCGCCGCCTCGGTGGACGCCCTGCACGCCCGTTATCCGCATCTGTTCCTCTTCGAGTCCGAGTCCTCCTCGGAGACCTCCACCCGCGGCGCCTACCAGGAGCCCGAGCACCTCAACACGGGCGAGAACCACACCCCCGGCAGGCGCCAGACCTCCTCTTACGACAACAACCTCGCCTCCTGGACGATGAGCGGCGAGTACGGGCTGAAGAAGGACCGGGACCGGAGGTTCTTCGCCGGGCAGTTCCTGTGGTCGGGCATCGACTACATCGGCGAGCCCACGCCGTACGACGTGTTCCCGGTGAAGGCGTCGTTCTTCGGCGCCGTGGACACCGCGGGCTTCCCCAAGGACATGTACCACCTCTTCAAGAGCCAGTGGACGAGCGAACCGATGGTCCATCTGGTCCCCATGGACTGGACCGGCCACCGGCCGGGCGAGACGGTGGAGGTGTGGGCCTACTCCAACGTCGCCACGGTGGAGCTGTTCCTGGGCGGCCGGTCGCTGGGCGTCCGTGAGTTCGACACCAAGAAGACCACGGACGGCCGTACCTACCTGGAGACCACCGAGCCGACAGGCGACGACAAGACCGTCACCTCCGGCCCCTACCCCGGCAGCTACACCAGCCCGGGCGGCAGCGCCGGAAAGCTCCACCTCACCTGGAAGGTGCCGTTCGCACCGGGCGAGTTGAAGGCCGTGGCCCGGCGCGGTGGCCGGGTGGTGGCCACCGATGTGCTGCGCACGGCGGGTCGCCCGCACGCCGTACGGCTCACCCCCGACCGAGAGACCGTCCACGCCGACGGCCGCTCGCTGTGCTTCGTGACCGCCGAAGTCGTCGACGCCGACGGTGTGGTGGTACCGGACGCCGGCCATCTGATCGCCTTCAAGGTCACCGGAGGCTCCCTGGCCGGGGTCGACAACGGCCGCCAGGAGAGCGCCGAGCGCTACCAGGCGAGCACCCGTACCGCCTTCCACGGCAAGGCCCTGGCCATCGTCCGCGCCGGCACCGAGGCCGGGCCGCTGACCATCACCGCCCGCTCGGCGGGGCTGCGCACCGCCACCGCCACCGTCCGCGCCACCGGCGGGCCATCGGAACCGGTCACCCGCCCCACACCGGTCACACCCGACCCCGGCCCCGGCACTCCCCACCACCCGCTGGCCGACGCCAGCTATTCGGGCGCGCCGACGACGCTGCCCTCGGCCATGCTGGACGGCGATCCGGCCACCGGCTGGTCCAACGCCTTCCACAAGCCCGCGACGGCGCTGCTCCCCGCCTTCGACGGCGCCCGGAAGGCCGACTGGGTCTCGGTGACCTGGAGCGGGAGGCGGCGGCTGCGCCGCGTCGAGGTGTCCATCACCGTGGACGCCAAGCACACCCTGCCCGCCTCGATCGAGGTGTCCGCGTGGAACGGCCACGCCTACGTCCCGGTGCGCGGGGCGTCCATCACCTGGGCCACCGACTCCGACACCCCGACCGTCATCACCTTCGACCCGGTGCGCACCGCACGGCTGCGGCTGGACCTCACCAGCCGTCATCCGGGCGCGGCGAACGGCGCCCAGCGCATCGTCGCCCTCGAGGCCGGCGACGGCTGAGCGGGCGGGCGGGTGCCCCGCCGCGTCACCCGCCGAGCACGCCGAGCCGCGCCACGCCGGACGGGTGGAAGCCTCCCGCGGTCGTTTGTCCGCGATACGAAGAGGGCACCCGACTTCTCCGACGTCGTGCTGGAGGCGAGATGACTCTTTCCCGTAGCCCGGTGACCCGTGCCTGGCGGCGGTGGCGACGGCCACGCGATCTGGAGGTGCCGCGCAACGCCGTGGACGTCGAGGACGCCAACCGGCGGTTCCTGATGTACGGGGTGATGCCGCTGTGGTTCGTCCCGGCGGTGGCGGACTGGCTCATGCACCGCCGGACCAGGATCGAGGACACGTCGGGCACGAAGGAGTCGGCGATCCACGCCCTGATGATGACGGAGGCCGGTGTCCCCGTCGCGATGGGGCTGCTGGCCCGGGTCAATCCGCTGGTGCTGTCGGTGATGGGCGGAGCGGCCGCCGCCCACGGCGCCACGGCGCTGTGGGATGTGAGCCTGGCCACCGGGGAGCGCGAGGTGCGCCCGGTGGAGCAGCACATCCACAGCTTCCTGGAGGTCCTGCCGCTGTCGGCGATGGCGTTCACCTGCTGTCTGCACTGGGACCAGGTCCGCGCGGCGCTGCGCGGCGGGGACCGGCCGGAGGACTGGAAGCTGCTGCCGAAGGACAATCCGCTGCCCGCGCGCTATCTGGCGGCCATCGGGCTCGGCATCGGCGCGTGTGTGGTGCTGCCCTACGCCGAGGAGATGCGCCGGTGCCTCAGGGCCGCCAAGGCCCGTAAGGCGGTGTGAGCCCATGCCGCACGAGCGAGCCGGTACGCGGACACGGTCCCGCGTACCGGCCGAACCGCTGCCGTGTCCACGGGTCCTGGCGCCGGAGGCGCACGGGCCGGAACACGTCGCCGTCGACGCGGAGGGCCGGATCCTCACCGGGACCGCGGACGGGGCGGTCCGGCGGCTGACGCTGTCGCCGGACCATGAACTCGTCCGCTCCGAGGTGCTCGCGCACACCGGTGGCCGGCCGCTGGGGCTCGTCCCCTGCCCCGACGGCGGGCTGCTGGTGTGCGACGCGCGGCGCGGGCTGCTGCGGGTCGGGCCGGACGACGGGTCCGTACGGGTGGTGGCCGACGAGGTGAACGGCAGGCCGCTGCGCTTCTGTAGCAACGTCGCCACGGCGGACGACGGCACGGTGTACTTCACCGTGTCCAGCCGCCGCCACGGCCTGGAGGACTGGCTCGGCGACATCCTGGAGAACACCGCCACCGGGCAGCTGCTCCGGCTGCGGCCGGGTGGCCGACCTGAGATGGTGCTGGACGGGCTGCGGTTCGCCAACGGGGTCGCCCTCGCCGCCGACGAGTCGTATGTGGCCGTGGTCGAGAGCGGCGCCTACCGGATCAGCCGGCTGTGGCTGACCGGCCGCCGGGCGGGGACACGGGACCTTCTCCTGCGCGATCTGCCGGGCTTCCCGGACAATCTCACCCGTGGCCCCGACGGTGTCATCTGGGTGGCCATAGCCGCGCCACGGGAGCCCGCCCTCGATCTGCTGCACCGCGCGCCCGCCGCGCTCAGAAGGGCGGCGGTGCCCGTCGCCACCCGGCTCCGCCCCAGCCCGCGGCGCACGGTGCGCGCCCTGGCGATCGGCCCCGACAACCGGGTGGTCCGCCATCTGGTGCGGCGCCGGACCCCGTACCGGATGGCCACGAGCGTGTGCGCGCTCGGCGGCCTCCTCGTCATGGGCAGCCTCCTCGAGCGGGGCATCGCGGTCTGCCCGCTGCCACCGCCCCGGGAGGCCACAGGCTCTCACCCCCAGCCGGTGGAGTAGCCGCGGTAGCGGCGCCGCCGGGGCCGGATGGTCAGCGTGGACAGCAGCCCCACGAACCCCACCACGATGACCACCAGACCGGGCCCGAAGTTCTGGGCGTACGCCACGACGTCGTCGAGTGTCGAGACGCCGTCGTCGACCCCCGGGCTCCCGGAGGAGCCGGAGGCGATGGCCGGGTTGGGGCTCTGGGTCTTGGCGCCCGGGATGGACACCCCGAGCGCGGTCAGCGCCTTGGTCACGGGCTGGAAGAAGGTCACCCCGCCCCGGTCGCAGTCGCCGCTGCCGCCGGAGGTGACGCCGAGCGCCACGCCCTGGGCGAAGAGCGGCCCCCCGCTGTCGCCGGGCTCGGCGCACACGGTGGTCTGGACGAGCCCGGTGACCGTGCCCTCGGGGTAGTTGACCGTGGCGTTGAGCCCGGTCACCTTGCCCGAGCGCAGCCCGGTGGTGCTGCCGCTGCGGAACACCTCCTGACCCACGACCGGATCGGCCACACCGGTGACCCGCACCGTCTGGCCGCCACCGACGTTGACCACGCTCTTCTGGTCGAGCGAGGCGTTGTCGTAGCGGATCAGCGAGAAGTCATTGCCGGGGAAGCTGCTCTGGACCGTGGTGCCGATCCGGGTGGAGCCGGTGCCGTCGGTGAACCAGGGGGTGCCATTGGGGCCGCAGTGTCCCGCCGTCAGGATGAAACCGGTCTGGCCGTTGGTGACGTTGAAACCGGCCGAGCAGCGGCTGCCGTTGGTGAACATGGGCGAGGCACCGGCGGTCCTGGTGGTGAAGGAGCCCTCCGTCCGCTGCGCGCGCACCTCGCCGCCCACCTGCGCGGCGAGGTCCTTCATCTTCGACCAGCGGGCGGTGGAGACGGTGCTGTCGCCGACCAGCACCACCTGGTTGGACTTGGGGTCCACCATCCAGGCGGTGCCCGCCACCCGGGGCGCCGAGCGCAGCTTCTCGGTCGCGGTGTCCAGGTCCGCCATGCTGTAGCGCACCCGTTTGGCGGTGGCCCCGGCCCGGCTGACCTCGTCCGCCGCCGTGTCGTCCGTCACCGCGACCACCGGGCGGCCGTCGGCCCCGATCCAGTTGCCCGCCGTACGGGAGGCGCCGAGCGCGGACACCAGCCGACCGCCCACATCGTCCGTCCGGTCCGCGCTCAGGGCTCTCGTACCGTCGCCTCCGGTCGTCCCGTGGGCCGATCCGCCCGGCCCGGCCTGAGAGACCATCACCCCGCCACAGACCAGTGCCCCGACAGCCGCGAACCGCACGACCCGGCGCACGCCGCGCCGCATGTGCTTCACCACCCTGTCTCCTTACGTCGATCCAGCCGGGGGCCTCGGACGGCGAAGGCCCACCCGCTCATACGTAAGGAAGCGGCGTGCTGCTCACTCCCCGGACGAAGAGGTCACGCGCGCGGACTCGCGTACGGTGGCGCACCGGGCGTCATGAGGCGTCCTTGCCATAAGGCTCGCTGGTGAACACCACCCTGTCGTCGGCGCCGTCGGTCACCCAGAACCGTTGCGGCTTCTCCCCGTAGAGCGCGAAGAGCGGGTCCGGGCCCCAGGCCAGCACGATCTCGTCCTTGCCGTCGTGGTCGTAGTCCCCGGCTCCGTAGAGCCTGACGGCGCGCCGCTTCTTCGGCACCTCGCGGCCGTCCACGCGGGAGGGGACGGTGCGGTCGAGGGTGCGGCGGTGGGCGATCTCTCCAGGGGCGTCCGGGCGGATCGTCAGCAGTTGGGTGCCGCCGGTGCGCAGCGAGACGGCCAGTTCGTCGGTGCCGTCCCCGTCGGTGTCGGCGGCGGCGAGCACATCGCCGCCCAGGGCGGGGATCCGGATCGGCTCGGGGGCCGAGCCGGCCGTGCGTGTGGTGTACACGCTCACCGACTGGCTGACGTCCGCGGGTTCGGTCTCATAGCCCGGTTCGTCATTGCGGCTGCCGGTGTCGGCGACCGCCACATCCCGCTGCCCGTCGCCGTCGAAATCGCCGAAGGCGATCGCGTTGCCCTTGCGGAGGGTGCGGCCGGTGGTGGCGAGGCCGTCCGGGCCCGCCGTGAGCAGCGCGGACCTCGTCTGGTCGTCGTCGCCCTGCTCGTGCACCACCAGATCGGTGGGCCGGTCGCCGTCGATGGCGTCGGCGTACAGCTCGGCGATCTGGCCGCTGGAGCCGAGGGGGTTGGCGTACGTCTCGGTGCGGGCCGCCTTGCCGTCGCGGCCGAACGGGCCGTACAGCACATGGAAGTCCTTGCCGCTCTGGCGCACGGCGGCCAGATCGTGGTGTCCGTCCCCGTTGAAGTCGCCCGTCGCCAGGGGCCGCGAGTTCTCGAGGCCGTCGTCGGCGTCGGCCAGCCGCACCGGAGTGGCGGGGGTGCCCCGGCGTGGCCCGTCGGGGCCGCCCCAGGCGATGTAGGGCAGCGTCTGGGTGGTGATGTGCACGCGCTCGCTACTGGCCGGGTCGCGCTCCTTGGTGGCGGTGACGATCACATCGGCGTAGCCGTCGCCGTCGAGGTCGGCGGTGGTCGCGGAGTGCATCTCGCCCGCGGTGCCCTGCCACCCGGCGCCGGCGGGCAGGCCGAGGTCGTCTCGGCCGAGCACGGTGCGCACGGCGGGGTCGGGGCCCTTCGCCGAGCCGTACACATAGGCGATATGACGCAGGCCGCCGAGTCCCTCGTCGTCGGAAGCGAGCGGGATTCTGAGCTCGGGGCGGCCGTCGCCGTTGAGGTCGTCCGCCAGCGCGCTGCCCTTGCCCCGGGGGACGGAAGCGGTCGCGGTGGGGGTGACGACGGGTGCGGCCGTGCTCTTCCCGGTCCCGTCGCCACCCTTGGGCTCATCGTGTCCACCGCCACCGCCACCGCCGCACGCGGTGATCAGCGCCAGCGCGGCGGCGCAGAGGGTGGCGGTGACGGGGCGGAGCCTGGTGGTGGGGGATGCCATCAGGACACGACAGCGCATTCGGCGGTGACGCGCCATCGGAGAGATCATTTCGTTACGGCGGCCTCCCTCGCGGCTCCCTCCCCTCGCTACGGCGCGCTCCCCTCGTCACGGCGCGCTCCCCGCCAGCGGGTGTCCGCAGCGCAGATTCCACCGGCCCGCGCGGCCACTGAGCTCCGTCGCGGTCAGCGGGGCGACGTCCAGCCGCCAGAAGGTGGGCGCGGGAAGGCCGAGGGCGTGCACGAGCGCGGCCCGGACCACGGCCGGTTCCACGACGGCGAGCAGCCGCGCGTCACGGGCCGGGGCGCGCGGTGCGGCCGGTGCCGGATCCTCCCGCCGCGCGTCCAGCCAGGCCCCGATCCGCTCCACCAGCTCCAGCAGCGTTTCGCCGCCGTGCGGCGCGGCGGCCGGATCGGACAGCCATCCGGCCACCTCCTCCGGCGCCTCCTGCCCCACCTCGTCCAGCGAACGGCCCCGCCAGCGGCCCACGTCGAGGTCGCGCAGCTCCGGCGTCACCGCGGCGTCGAGCCCCAGGGCCGCGGCGGTGCCGCGGCAGCGCTCGGAGGGCGCGGTGAACGCCATGTCGTGGTGGGGCTGCGCCGCGGCCGCCGCCCCGGCCGGGCGCACCCCGGCCGCGTCCGGCGGGGCGTCGTCGAACCGCACCTGCCGCAGCGCCGCGTTGACGGCGGGCGCGACCAACGTGATCCGCACCACCCAGCCCCTCCTCATCCGCGCCCTCCGCCCATGTGGAGGGCGCCTTCCGGGTCCGCGCCAAGCCGCGGACGACCTCGCGCCCACAGTCTCATGACGCGGACACCGGCATGACCCGGGTGGCGGATCGCGCCACCCGGCAAGCCCAGCCGCGGATGCACACCGCCATGAACCCCGACACGGTGGAGATATCGGACATCACCGACCGGGTTGAGGTGCTGTGGTATGCGCGTGACCGGACTTGGGCATGCTGGGCTGTTCATCGAGACCGCGGCGGGGTCGGTGCTCTGCGATCCATGGGTCAACCCGGCCTTCTTCGGCTCCTGGTTCCCGTTCCCGGACAACACCGATCTGGACTGGGCGTACTACGGGCGCGCCGCGGACTATCTGTACGTCTCCCATCTGCACCGCGACCACTTCGACGCGGAGAATCTGCGCCGGAACGTGCGCAAGGACATCACCGTGCTGCTTCCGGCCTTCGCCACCGATGAGCTGGAACGCGAGCTGAGCGCCCTGGGTTTCGCCAACTTCCTCCGCACCTCCTCCGGTACACCGGTCGAGCGCGACGGACTGCGCATCATGATCACCGCGCTGACCGGCCCCGGGGACGGCCCCATCGGCGACTCCGCGCTCTCGCTGGACGACGGCCGGACCGTGCTGCTCAACCAGAACGACGCCCATCCGCTGGACATCGCGGCGATCCGGGAGTTCGGCGAGGTGGACGCGTACTTCGTCCAGTTCTCCGGGGCGATCTGGTACCCGATGGTGTACCAGTTGCCGCTCTCCGCCAAGAAGGAGTTCGCCGCGCGCAAGCGGCAGGGGCAGTTCGACCGGGCGCTGCGTTACATCGACGCGGTGGAGGCCAAGCACGTCTTCCCCAACGCGGGTCCGCCGTGCTTCCTCGACGACGAGCTCTTCGAGCACAACGGCACCGGCCAGGACGGGGAGAGCATCTTCGTGGACCAGCTGGAGTTCCTGCGCCAGCTGGGCCGGGCGCGCCCCCAGGTGGCGGCGCATCTGCTGCTGCCGGGAACGGTGGCGGAGCCGGAGGACACCGCGTGCAAGCTCACCCACCGCTACACCGAGGCGGAGATCGAGCACATCTTCGGCGAGAAGCCCGCGTACTTGCGGGAGTTCGCCGACCGGCAGCGGTCCACGCTCGCCGCAGAGCGCGCCTCACGGTCCCCCGCACTGCCGCGCGAGCGACTGCTGACCGAGCTGAAGCAGTGGTGGGAACCGCTGCTGACCAGGGCGGACCGGATCTGCGCGGGAGTCGGCGGCCCGGCGCGGCTGGATGTGGGCGAAGTGCCGATCGTGATCGACTTCCCGGCGCGGGAGGTCCGCCTCTGGGACGGTGAGCGCTGCCGCTACACGCTGTCCACCTCGGCCGATCTGGTGGCCACCAACGTCGAGCGGCGCGAGGTGGACTGGTCCAACAGCCTGCTGCTGTCGATGCGGTTCACCGCCAGCCGGATCGGGCCGTACAACGAGTTCCTGTACGTGTTCTTCAAGTGCCTGTCGATGGAGCGCATCGAGTACGTGGAGAACTACTACGACTCCTGCCAGGACGACGGCCAGGACATCGTGTTGGACGGCTGGCAGGTGCAACGGCGCTGCCCCCATCTGCGAGCCGACCTCGGCCGGTTCGGGCAGATCGAGGGCGAGGTGCTCACCTGCACCCTGCACGGCTGGCGCTACGACCTGACCACGGGCCGCTGTCTGACCGCGGACGGACACGACATCCGCGCCTCGGCCGTGTCGTGACCCGCCGCGCCGGGTGGTGGCGGCGATGCCGCCACCGCCCGGCGACTTGCCCTGGAGCGCTCTTCAACTCCTAGCGTCGGCGCACGTCACCACACGACCAACGCAAGGGGACCACCGTGCGCTGCACACTTTTCGGCAGGACCGGCCTCCGGGTGAGCGAGCTGAGCCTGGGTGCCATGACCTTCGGCGAGGACTGGGGCTGGGGGGCCGCCAAGGAGACCAGCCGGCGGCTGCTGGACCTCTACGCGGACGCCGGCGGCAATTTCGTCGACACCGCCAACAACTACACCGGCGGCAGTTCGGAGGCCATCCTCGGCGAGCTTCTCGAGGGCCGCCGGGAGGGCTTCGTCCTGGCCAGCAAGTACACCTGCGCGACCCGCGCGGGCGATGTCAACGCGGCGGGCAACCACCGCAAGAACCTGGTGCGTTCGGTGGAGGACAGCCTGGAGCGGCTGCGCACCGACCGCCTCGATGTCCTGTGGGTGCACGCCCGGGACAACTTCACCCCCGTCGAGGAGGTGATGCGGGCGCTCGACGATCTGGTACGGGCCGGAAAGGTGCTGTACATCGGGGTGTCCGACTGGCCCGCCTGGGAGATCGCCCAGGCCGGCACGCTCGCCGAGCTGCGCGGCTGGACCAGCTTCGCGGGCTCACAGCTGCGCTACAACCTGCTGGAGCGCACCCCCGAGCGCGAACTCCTCCCCCAGGCCCGCGCCTTCGACCTGGCCGTGCTGGCGTGGGGCCCGCTCGCGGGCGGCAAGCTCACCGGCAAGTACCGCCGCGGTGAGCCGGGACGGCTGACCACCCATGCCACCTGGGACGACCGCACGGAACACAACGAGGAGGCCACCATCACCGCGGTGCTGGAGATCGCCGAACAGGGCGGCTGGACCCCGGCCCAGGTGGCGCTTGCCTGGCTGCGCGGCCGCCCCGGCACCGTGATCCCGATCGTCGGCGTCACCCGGGAGTCCCAGCTCACCGATGCCCTCGGATCGGTCGACGTCCGGCTCGACGCCGCCGCGGTGGCACGGCTGGACGAGGTCAGCGCGGTGCCGCTGGGCTTCCCGCATGACTTCGTACGGGACCCGGGCATCACCGAGAACATCTACGGCGACCGCTGGGCCGAGATCGACGACCGCCGCTCCACCCACCGCCGCGCCACGAGCGGAATCCTCTAGAGCACCCGCGGTGGCGGCGCGCGCCGCGCCCTGGTGGCGCGGGCCGTCCCTACGATGGGTGGGGCCAGCGACGATCCGGTACGACAGGAGCGATCCGCCATGCCCGAGGCCCCCAAGCCGACCGGCTCCCCCGCCCGCCGACACGTCACCTTCCCCAGCGCGGGGGCCACCGCGCACGGCTACCTCGCGCTGCCGCCGTCCGGACACGGCCCCGGGTTGATCGTCATTCAGGAGTGGTGGGGCCTGGACCACCACATCGCCGATGTCACCGACCGGCTGGCCCGCGAGGGCTTCGTCGCGCTGGCGCCCGATCTGTACGGGGGCAGCGTCGCCCACAACTCCGACGAGGCGTACCGGATGATGCGGGAACTGCCGGTGGGGCGCGGGGTCGAACTGCTCTCCGGGGCGGTGGACCACCTCCTGGGCCGACCCGAGGTCACCTCCGACACGGTGGGTGCGGTCGGCTTCTGCATGGGCGGCGGCTTCGTGCTGTACCTGGCCGCCACCGATCCCCGGGTCAGCGCGGCGGTGCCCTTCTACGGCGTCATCCAGGGCGAGCTGCCGGACTTCTCGGGACTGCGGGCCGATGTCCTGGGCCACTTCGGGGAGAACGACAACACCATTCCACTGGACGATCTGGAGCGGCTGCGGAGGGTCATGCGGGAGGAGTCCGGCGTGGAGCCGGATTTCCGGCTCCACCCCGCGGGGCACGCCTTCTTCAATGACGAGCGCCCGTCCTATCACGCCGAATCCGCGGCATCCGCCTGGCAGAGCACGCTGGGCTTCCTGCACCAGCGGCTGGACTGACGAAATCGGCTTACCCCGAAAAGGGCCTTAAGGCTTCATGAAGCCTTAAGGCCCTTTTAAGGTCGGACCCGGAGAACCCACTACCGTTCAATTCTCAACCACATTTCCCGGGAAAATTTCCGCCCGGCCCTGAGACGACTCCCGCATCCGCCCGTATGGCATGGCGGACAGCTCGAAAAGGAGTCGACATGACACGCAAAAGGACACTCAGCGGCAGGAAGAAGCTCGGCCTGCTGATCGGTTCGCTGGCGCTGGCGGGCACCGGCGCCGGGGTGCTGGCCGCCACCAGCAACGCCAGCACCGAGGGCGGGGCGCAGTCCTCCACGGCCTGCGCCGGACTGGAGCAGGCGCTGGCCAACAATCAGAAGTTCATCGCCGACCAGCAGGCCAATCCGGATGCGCAGTCACAGGCTCGGATAGCCAACCGGCAGGCCGTCATCGAGGAGATCAAGCGGAAGCAGCAGGCCTCGGGGTGCGCCGCCGATGAGGCCGCGGGCCAGGCGGAGGGGGCCGCGGGCCAGGACGAGGCGGCGGCTCCGGCCGAGGGCGGCGCCTCCGCATCGGCCTCCGCATCGGCGGGGGCCTCGGACTCCGGTGCCGGTGGCGCCGGCGCCTCGGGCGAGGTCGTCTGCGCGGGGTCGACCGTCACCCTGTCCGGCGAGGGCGGGGCCCCGGCCGCCTCCAGCAATGAGTTCCCGGTCGGCACCAAGCTCAAGGTGACCAATCTCGACAACGACAAGTCGACAACCGTCTCGGTCACCTCGACCTCAGGCAGCTGCGCCCTGCTCAACAACGCCGCCTTCGAGCAGGTCCGCGAGCCGGGTAAGTTCCTGATCCGCAACGCGCGCATCGAACGCGTGGGCTGAACCGGCCACACCGGCCGCCGCGCGGCGGCCGGTGTGCCGCGGGGGTGCACACCGGCCGTCCGGCGGGCCGCCCCCACACGGGCGCGAACCGGCGAACTGACCGCCATGTCCGACTGTGACCGGTATCGCAGGGTGAGTCCTCAGCCCGTGGGTACCCGCTGGCCATGAACAGAAATGAGCAGTCAATGCTCACTCCCGATCTGCCGCCGGTCGTCGACGTACCGGACCTGACCTTCCCTCCTCAGGGACGTCACTCCGAGGAGTCGAAGCGCGCGGCGGAGCGGAACGGTGACCAGGAAGCCTCCACCTCCGCCCCCTCCCCCTCTCCCGGCCGGCGCCGCTTGGCGGCGTGACGGACGAACCCCCAGCCCGCGACCGATCCCCTCGCGTCGCCGCCCCGACGGCCGGAGCCATCGGGATGATCTCGCGCACTCCCCTTGTTGACCATCGGCACGGGGAGACGCCAGGCGAGTTTTCGCACACGAGACGAGGGGACGGACATCATGCCGTTGCAGGGTGAGTACGAGCCGAGCCCGGAGAAGTTCGTACGCGATCAGGTCGAGCTGATCGAGAGCTCCGGTGGCACCGAGGGCACGACCATGCGGGGCATGCCCGTGGTCGTCCTGACGACGCTCGGCGCGAAGAGCGGGAAGATCCGCAAGACCCCGCTGATGCGGGTGGAGCACAACGGCACCTACGCCGTCGTCGCCTCGCTGGGCGGCTCCCCCAAGCATCCGGTCTGGTACTACAACGTCCTGGCCGACCCCCGGGTCGAACTTCAGGACGGCCCGCTGCGGCAGGACATGATCGCGCGCGAGGTCACCGGCGAGGAGAAGGCCCGGTGGTGGGAGCGCGCCGTCGAGGCGTACCCGGACTACGCCGACTACCAGACGAAGACCGACCGCCAGATCCCGGTCTTCGTGCTGGAGGCGGCGGCCACCGCGCACTGACCCGTGGGGACCCGGCGCGCCCGGCCCGTTCCGGCGCGCCGGGCGCCGGTGGATCACCGGGCGCCCCCGTGTGATCGACGTCAAAGCATGCCTGTTTGATAGATCGGGTAGCCGGGAGCCGACCCGGGATCCGTACCCAAGGAAGTTGCACCACATGACCACGACAGACAAATCAGACTTCGTGCCGATCTACGACAGCCTCGTGGCGGAGCACGGCGACGTCCCCGCGGAGGCCAGGGAGGCGGCCGAGGAAATCCAGCGCGAGGCCGCCGAGGCCCTGGACTGGAGCAAGGTGCGCGGCGGCGGCTGACGCACTCCGGCCCCGTCTCCCGGGGCCGCCGCATCCGGCTCCGTGAGCGGCCGTCCGTCATCTGCCCGGAAGGCCGCTCGACACCCCTCACCTTCGATAAGCTACCGATGACGCACTGTGCTTGATGGCGTCGACACTTATCTCACGAGGGGAAACAGTTGACTACAGGGGTCGAGACTTTCGAGTTTCAGGTCGAGGCACGACAGCTTCTGCAGTTGATGATCCATTCGATCTACTCGAACAAGGACGTCTTTCTGCGCGAGCTCATCTCCAACGCATCCGACGCGCTGGACAGACTGCGCCTCGAATCGCTCCGCGACGAAAGCCTTCAGGCGGACACCTCTGATCTCCACATCGCCATCGAGATCGACCAGGAGTCGCGCACGCTGACCGTCCGCGACAATGGCATCGGCATGTCGCATCAGGGGGTCGTGGAGCTCATCGGCACGATCGCGAACTCCGGCACCGCGAAATTCCTCAAGGAGCTGCGGGAGTCGAAGGACGCGGCCGCTTCCGCGGATCTCATCGGGCAGTTCGGAGTGGGCTTCTACTCCAGCTTCATGGTGGCCGACGAGGTGACCATGGAGACCCGGCACGCCGGGGAGAGCCAGGGCACCCGCTGGGTCTCCACCGGCGAGGGCACCTACACGATCGAACCGATCGACGACGCCCCCCAGGGCACCTCCGTGACGCTGAAGCTCAAGGCGGAGGACACCGAGGACCACCTCTACGACTACGCCTCGCCCTGGAAGATCCGGGAAATCGTCAAGCAGCACTCGGACTTCATCACCTGGCCCATCAGGATGGCCCCCGCCCAGGCCCCGGCCACCACGGACGAGGCGGAGCAGGCCGAGGAGGGCGACGAGAAGGCGCCCGAGCTCGAGACCGTCAACTCGATGAAGGCGCTGTGGGCCCGCCCCAAGGACGAGGTCACCGACGAGGAATACCACGAGTTCTACAAGCACATCAGCCATGACTGGGTCGATCCGCTCGAGACCATCCGCATGCAGGCGGAGGGCACCTTCGAATACCAGTCGCTGCTGTTCATTCCGGCCCGGGCACCGCAGGACCTGTATATGCAGGACCGCAAGCGGGGTGTGCAGCTCTATGTGAAGCGCGTCTTCATCATGGACGACTGCGAAGCGCTCATGCCGGAATACCTCCGCTTCGTCAAGGGCGTGGTGGACGCCGCGGACCTCTCGCTGAACGTCTCGCGGGAAACCCTTCAGCAGGACCGCCAGATTCAGCTGATGCGGCGCCGCCTGGTGAAGAAGGTGCTCTCGACGGTGAAGGACATCATGTCCTCCGACGCCGAGCGCTACGCGACCTTCTGGAAGGAATTCGGCCGCGTTCTCAAGGAGGGCCTCCTCAGCGATCTGGAGAACCGCGAGGCGATCCTCGAGGTGTGTTCGTTCGCCTCGACCCAGGACGCCGAGCAGCCGACCACGCTGCGCGGTTACGCCGAGCGCATGAAGGACGGGCAGGAGCACATCTACTACATGACCGGCGAGTCCCGGTCGATCGTGGAGAGCTCGCCCCATATGGAGGCGTTCCGGGACAAGGGCTTCGAGGTGCTCCTCCTCACCGACCCCATCGACGAGCTGTGGGTCGACGCCGTGCCGGAGTTCGACGGCAAGCAGCTCCGCTCCATCGCCAAGGGGCAGGTCGATCTCGACTCGCAGGACGAGAAGGACGAGGAGGCGGAGGCCGAGCGGGAGCAGCGGCAGAAGGACTTCGCCGAGCTGCTCTCCTGGATGACGTCGACGCTGAGCGAGCAGGTCAAGGAGGTGCGGCTGTCCTCGCGGCTGACCACCTCCCCGGCCTGCATCGTCGGGGACACCTTCGATGTCACCCCGGCCCTGGAGAACATCTACCGCTCGATGGGCCAGAACCTGCCCCAGATCAAGCGCATCCTGGAGCTGAACCCCACCCATCCGCTGGTCAGCGGGTTGCGCAAGGCCCACGCCGAGCGCAAGGACGACAGCGGTCTCGGGGAGACGGCCGAGCTGCTCTACAGCATGGCGCTGCTCGCCGAGGGCGGTGAGCTGAGCGATCCGTCGCGCTTCATCAAGCTGGTGGCGGAGCGCGTGCAGCAGACGCTGTAACCACGCCTTGGCGTGCGGCGGGGCGGGCCCACCCGGGCCCGCCCCGCTTCGTGTCGGTCACCGTCCGGGACAGGCCGCCGCGGAGGCGTCGATCAGCTGCCGCAGCGCGCCGTGGTAGACCTCGTGGTCGGTCTGTGCGGCCACGACGACGTCCAGGTTTCCGGTGAGGGCCGGGAAGTCCTCGGGGTCCAGCGCGGCGAGCGCGGTACGCGCTGCCGTGCGCACCCGCTTCGCGTCGCGGTGGTCGACGAAGGCCACGGCGCCGAGGGTGAGCAGATACAGCCGCCGGTAGACCCGGATCGCCGCCTCGGGCGTCATTCCGGCGGCGATGTTGTGCGCCAGCTGCGGCTCCACGAGGCGGCTCAGCAGATGCGGCCCCCACCAGGCGCGGCCCGACCGCAGCGCCACAAGACCGGGGTGCTCGATCAGCACCCGGTAGAACGCGGCGAAGCGGGCCTCGGTGGCGGTGGCCCAGTCCTGGTCCTGCCCCACCAGCGGTATCCGCGCGGCCAGCCGGTCCGCGCACGCGTTCACCAGACCGTCGAAGTCGCCGCAGCGGCGGAAGACCGTGGCATGGGAGACCCCCAGCAGTTGCGCCACCCTGCGGAAGCTCAGCGCCTCGGGCCCCTCGTCGTCGACGACGGTCAGGGCGGCCTCGGCGATGGCCTCCAGGGTGGGCTGGTCGGCTCGGTCCCGGTTGTTTCGCACACCCCGAGCGTACCAGTGGTTGTTACAGTGTTTCAGTGACTGTTTCCATTGAGGACGTAACCGCCGCGGCCCAGCGGGTCGCGGGACATATCCGGCCCGTGGCGCTCGCGCCGGTGGAGCAGGGGGCGTGGGGCGCGGCCGAGGGATGGCTGGCCCTGGAGTTCCTCCAGTACACCGGGACCTTCAAGGCGCGCGGCGCGTTCAACTTCATCAGGGCCCACCGGGAGGCGGGCACCCTGCCGGACACGGGTGCCGTCATCGCCTCGGGCGGAAACGCCGGGCTGGCGTGCGCCTGGGCGGCCGCCCAGCACTCCGTGCCCGCCACCGTGTTCGTACCCGAGACCGCGCCCGCGGTGAAGGTGGACCGGCTGCGTCGGCTCGGCGCCGAGGTCCATCAGATCGGCACCGAGTACGCCGACGCGCGGGACGCCGCCCAGAAGCACGCCGCCGAGACCGGTGCCCTGCTCTCGCACGCGTACGACCACCCGCTGATCGCCGCCGGGGCGGGCACCGTGATGGAGGAGATCCTCCAGGCCCGGCCCGATCTGGACACCGTGCTGGTGGCGGTCGGGGGCGGCGGGCTGTTCACCGGGGTCGCGGTGTCCGCCCTGGAGCGCGGGGTGGGCGTCGTCGCGGTGGAGCCGTACGGCTGCCGGGCCCTGAACGCCGCGCTGGAGGCCGGCGCGGTGGTCGACGTTCCGGTGGACTCGGTGGCGGCGGACTCGCTCGGGGCCCGCCATGTGTCCTCGGCCGCGCTGGAGTGGGCCCGTGAGGACGGGGTGCGGTCCGTCCTGGTGTCCGACGAGTCGATCGTCTCCGCGCGGCAGGCGCTGTGGGACGACCGCAGGATCGCGGTCGAGCACGCGGCGGCCACCGCGCTGTCGGCCCTGACCTCCGGCGCGTACCGGCCGCGGACCGGGGAGAAGGTCGCCGTGCTCCTCTGCGGCGCCAACACCGACCCCGCGGACCTCACCCGCGGCCACTGAGCGCCCAGCGGGAAGTGGCGCGATGCGTCGTTGGCCGACTGCGGCACCGTCGTGGCTGGTCGCGGAATTCCTCCGACCTGCTCAGCGGTACGACACGGCCGGACGCGCCCGTACGGCAGCCTGACCGAATGCCGTACGGGCGGCCGTCCACCTCGGTGGGCTATGCGCCGTCGTACGCCGCCTGAAGCGCGGCGATGTCGAGCTTGCCCATCTTCATCATCGCCTCGGTGGCCCGCTTGGCCTTCCGCGGGTCCGCGTCGGCGATCATGTCGATCAGGACGGTGGGGACGATCTGCCAGGACACCCCGAACTTGTCCTTCACCCAGCCGCAGGGGCCCTCCTCGCCGCCCTCGGAGAGCTTGTTCCAGTAGTGGTCCACCTCGTCCTGGTCCGCGCAGTGGACCTGGAAGGAGATGGCCTCGTTGAAGGTGAACTCCGGCCCTCCGTTGAGCCCCACGAACTTCTGCCCGTTGGCCTCGAACTCGACGGTCAGCACGCTCCCGGCCGGGCCGCCCGGCTCGACCCCGGTGTAGTGGGTGATCCGTCCGAGCCTGGAGTTCTTGAAGATCGAGATGTAGTGCTGCGCCGCCTCTTCGGCCTGGCCGTCGAACCACAGGCACGTGGTGAATCCGTCACTGACCATCGGTACCTCCTGCGTTGGGGAGCCTTTACCCCTACAGACCGCTCCCCCGCCGGGAACTCATCGGTCCTCGGCCGATCCGTTTTCCGTGAGGTAGTGGTGCAGCCGGCAGGAGCCCTCGAGCATCGCCGTGGCCCGCTGGGCGAGCCCCTCCTGACGTCGCGCGATGACCGTACGAAGGGCCTCGCTGCCGCCCGTGCGGCGCAGGCCGTCGAGGACGGGCCGGATCTGGGGCAGCGGATAGCGGACCTGCCGCAGCAGGTCGATCATCCGGGCGTCCCGGACGTCCGACGGCCCGTAGACGCGGTAGCCGGTGCTCCGGTCGCGCGGCGGGCGCAGCAGACCGGCGGACTCCCACACCCGCAGGGCCGAGGTGCGCAACCCCAGACGGGCGGCCACCTCGCCGATGCGCAGCGGCCCGGAGCGTGACGGCGCCGACGCGTCCGGAGCCTGCTCGGCGACCACTTCGAGCGCCTTTCCCGCCGCCTCGAGGGAGAGCCGCTGGTCATGGAGGGCGGCATGACCGGCGTTGACCAGGGTGAGCGCCAGGGTGACGTCCTCGTCGTGGACCGCCCGCATGACCTCGCGGGCGGTCTCCGCGCCGTATCCCGGCATCAGGGCCCGGTAGGTCACCAGGGCTCTGCGGTGCCGGTCGTCGAGTCTGCGGTATCCGGCGGGGGTGCGGGTGGCCGGGGGCAGGATGCCCGCGTCGACGTAGTTGCGGATCTGCTGGGTGGAGACACCCGCCATACGGGCCAGATCGACGGGGCGCAGCGCGGCGTCCGTACGGCTCACGGTTCGTCACCTTCACATCGAGGGTTCACGGGCGAGTTGAGGGTTGGCGTCCACGATATCGCGATGCCTCCGGTGGAGATTGGGCGGAAAGCCGGAGAAAGTCTCAACGTGCACTTCAATGAAACACTTGAAGGCATGGATGTCAGCGAAATCAAGGTCCGTGGCGCCAGGGAAAACAACCTCCAGGGCGTGAGTGTGAACATTCCCAAGCAGCGGCTCACGGTCTTCACCGGTGTCTCCGGATCCGGTAAGTCCTCGCTCGTCTTCGACACCATCGCCGCGGAGTCGAGGCGGCTGATCAATGAGACCTATACGGCGTTCGTCCAGAACTTCATGCCGACGCTCGGGCGGCCGGACGTCGACTCGCTGCGAAATCTGAGCGCGGCGATCATCGTGGACCAGGAGCCGATGGGCGCCAACTCCCGTTCCACCGTGGGCACCGCCACCGATGCCCACACGCTGCTGCGGATCCTGTTCAGCCGGATCGGCAGCCCGTACGTCGGCCCCCCTCTCGCCTTCAGCTTCAACACCGCCGAGGGCATGTGTCCGCGGTGCGAGGGGCTCGGCCGGGTCACCGACATCGACATCGGCCAACTCGTCGACAGGGAGAAGTCGTTGAAGGAGGGGGCGATCACCGTCCCCGGATTCGAGGTGGACAGCTGGCACTGGCAGGTTATGGCGGCCTCCGGCCTTTTCGACCCCGATACCAGGCTCCGGGACTACACCCCGGACCAGTGGGAGGACTTCCTCCACAAACCGGCCACCAAGATCAAGGTGGGGAAGAACAACCTCACCTACGAGGGGCTGGTGACCAAGGTCCGCCGGCAGTACCTGGCGAAGGACCGGGAGACGATGCAGCCGCGCATGCGCGCGTTCGCCGACCGGGCCATGACCCTGACCGAGTGCGGGGAGTGTGAGGGCGCCCGGCTGTGCGAGGCCGTCCGGTCCTGCCGGATCGACGGCCGCTCCATCGCGGACTGCTCGGCTTTGCAGATCAGCGATCTGGCGGAGTTCGTACGCGGGATCCGGGACGATTCCGTCGGACCGGTGCTGGAGAGCCTGCGCGCGCTCCTCGACTCCCTGGTCGAGATCGGCCTGGGGTATCTGAGCCTGGACCGGGAGTCCGGCACCCTGTCCGGCGGCGAGGCCCAGCGGGTGCGGATGGTCCGGCATCTGGGCTCCAGCCTGACCGATGTCACCTATGTCTTCGACGAGCCCACCGTCGGCCTGCATCCGCATGACATCGAGCGCATGAACCGGCTGCTGCTCCAGTTGCGGGACAAGGGCAACACGGTGCTGGTCGTGGAGCACAAACCGGAGACCATCCGGATCGCCGACCATGTGGTGGACCTGGGGCCCGGCGCCGGGGTGGCGGGCGGGCGGATCTGCTACCAGGGCGACCTGGCGGGCCTGCGCGCCTCCGACACCCTGACCGGGCGCTATCTGGACCACCGGGTGCGGCTGCGGGAGAAGGTGCGGCAGCCCACCGGGCAACTGCCGGTCCGGGGCGCCCGGCTGCACAATCTGCGGGACGTGAGCGTGGACATCCCGCTCGGTGTGCTCACCGTCGTCACGGGTGTCGCCGGATCGGGCAAGAGCTCCCTGATCCATGGGTCGCTGTCCGGGCGGGAGGAGGTGATCGTCGCGGACCAGTCGGCGATCCGTGGCTCCCGCCGCAGCAACCCGGCCACCTATACGGGGCTCCTCGATCCGATCCGGACGGCGTTCGCCAAGGCCAACCGCGTCAAACCGGGGCTGTTCAGCGCCAATTCGGAGGGCGCCTGCCCGCGGTGCAAGGGCATCGGGCTGATCTACACCGACCTCGCCATGATGGCCGAGGTGGCCTCGGTGTGCGAGGACTGCGAGGGGAGGCGGTTCCGGCCCGAGGTGCTGACGTACCGGCTGCGCGGGCGGAACATCAGCGATGTCCTGGGCATGTCGGTGGCCGAGGCGCTGGAGTTCTTCACCACCGGTCAGGCCCGGGTGATCCTGGACCGGCTGGCCGCGGTGGGGCTGGGCTATCTGGCGCTGGGCCAGCCGCTCACCACGCTCTCCGGGGGTGAGCGCCAGCGGCTGAAGCTGGCCATCCACATGGCGCGGAGCGGCACGACGTACGTCCTGGACGAGCCGACCACCGGACTGCACCTCGCCGATGTGGACCAGTTGCTCGCGCTGCTCGACCGGCTCGTCGACACGGGCAACACGGTCGTCGTCATCGAGCACCACCAGGCCGTGATGGCCCATGCGGACTGGATCGTCGACATGGGTCCGGGGGCGGGCCACGACGGCGGTCAGGTGGTGTTCACCGGGACCCCCGCCGACCTCGTGGACAACGGTGGCTCGCTCACCGCCGTCCACCTGCGCGACTACGTCAAGCGGACGTGAGCCCCCGCCCCGGTGGTCCCGTCGGCGGGACCACCGGGGCGGCACGGCGCGTCAGGGCGCGGGCGGGGGTGCGGGAGCGCCCTCGGGCGGCGGGATCTTGGCGTACGCGGCCATGGTGGTGCCCGCCGCCGCGGGCGCCACCACGCTCTCGCGCGGCATCAGGGCGTCGCGCGCCGCGCCCGGGTCCCAGCCGGTGTCGACCACCCGCTTCTGCACCAGGATCGCCGCCCCGAGGACCGCGAGGCCGAGCAGCACGATGACCACAAGCCCGGCGGCCCCACCGGCCTTGTCCGCGTTGCCGATGAGCGCGCCGAACCAGCCGAAGTCGGCATCGCCGAAGGTGGTGTTCTGGTCGCCGAACGCACCGAGCACCTTGAGCAGCAGGGCGGGGAGGAAGGTGATCAGCAGCCCGTTGAGGAACGCCCCCACGACCGCGCCACGCCGGCCGCCGGTCGCGTTGCCGTAGACCCCGGCCGCGCCGCCGGTGAAGAAGTGCGGCACCAGGCCGGGCAGCACCAGGGCGAGGCCGAAGGCCGGGTTGAAGACCCAGGTCAGCAGGGCCAGCCCGATCAGCCCGCCGGTGAAGCTGGAGATGAACCCGATCAGCACCGCGTTCTGCGCGTACGGGAAGACGATGGGCGCGTCGAGCGCGGGCAGGGCGCCGGGCACGACCTTCTGCGCGATCCCCTGGAAGGCGGGGACGAGCTCACCGAGGATCGTACGGACGCCGAAGAGGATCACCGCGACGGCGATGCCGAACTGGAGCCCCTGCATCACGGACTGCATCAGGTAGTTGCCGGTGTCGGTGGCCACGGCGCCGCCGGTGCCCGTGGCGAACGCCTTGAAGGCGGCCTTCTGCCCCTCCTTGACGAGCAGGAGTACCGCCATGACCAGGTAGATCAGCAGCATCGACAGGGCGGTGTCCACCATCGAGTCGCGCAGGAAGCGCAAGCCTTCGGGGAGCTTCATCTCCTCGGTGGAGCGGCTGCGCTTGCCGACCACCTTGCCGGCCGCGCCCGCCACGATGTACCCGGCCGTGCCGAAGTGGCCGATGGCGACGGTGTCGCTGCCAGTGACGCGCTTGGTCCAGGGGTGCGCGAAGGCGGGCATAGCGACCAGCATGATGCCCAGCAGCACCCCGCCGACGGCCACCACGGCGATGGTCGAGCGGCCGCCGTTGGCCAGGACCACGGTCAGCAGTGTGGCCATGAACAGCATGTGGTGCCCGGTCAGAAAGACATAGCGGAGGGGGGTGAACCGGGCCAGCAGCAGGCTGACCACGAAGCCCAGGATCATCAGCCAGGCGACCCGTGAGCCGAACTGGTCCTGGGCGATGCCGACGATGGCCTCGTTGGTGGGGATCACGCCGTGGGCGCCGGTGACGCCCTGGATCATGGTGCCCAGCGGGGCGAGGGAGTCGGTGACCAGCCCCGCTCCCGCGCCGATCAGCAGAAAGCCGAGGGTCGCCTTGATGGCGCCGCCGATGATCTGCCCGGTGCTCTTCTTCATCGCGATGAGTCCGACGGCGGTGATGATGCCGATCAGATACGCGGGCTCGCTCAGAATCTCATTGACGAGAAACGTGGCAAGAGTGACAAACCAGCCCATGGTGCTTCCTCTGTCCCCGTCGTTCAGACGTCGTACGTGTCCCGGAGCACCGCGTCCACCTCGGCGGTGCTGGTGAAGTCCTGGACGACCTTGACCGGCCGTCCCACATCGCCCAGGGTCCTGGCGATCTCACGGGAGGTGAGCAGGGCCACGGCCTCGGATGCCTTGCCCTTCGCGGAGATGGTGTCGGTGGCCTCCACGGTGACGAACCTCGACCAGCCCCAGCGGTCCAGCACCCGCTCCAGGGTGTTCTTGAGGAACAGGCTGGTGCCGACGCCGTTGCCGCAGACGGTGAGGATCTTGTGCAGCGAGCCCGCCCGGGGCTGGATGGGTTCCGAGGTGGTGGCGGGTTCGGACTTCCCGGGGCCGTCCTCCGGCCGCTCCCCGGCCAGTACGGCGTGCAACGCCTGCGGGGTGGGCGCTGCCGCGAGGGCGGCCGCCGTGTCCGGGTCGCCCAGGAGCCGCGCCAGGCTCGCCATCGCGGAGGTGTGCGCGGCGGAGTCCTGGGCGGCCAGGGCGACGACGAGGGTGACGGGGTCGTTGGACTCATGCCCGAATTCCACGGGCTCGGCGAGTCGGACCCAGGACATTCCGGTGGACAGCACCGCCGGGGACGGCCGGGAGTGGGCGAAGGCGACGCCCGGCGCGATGACGATGTACGGCCCGTTCTCCTCGACGTTGGCGACCATCTCGCGGGTGTACTCGTCGGTGGTGGCTCCCGTTTCCACCATCAGACGGCCGGCGGCGCCTATCGCCTCGCGCCAGTCGGCCGCCCGTACGTCGAGCCGGACGGCCTCGACCGGGAGCAGGTCTTTCAGGTTTTCCATGCAGGTCATCATGGATGACATGGCTTCGTCACACAGCCCCCGGGGGCGGAAACGGAGCGACAGCCTCCGCAGTGCCCGGCAAGCATACGAAGACGAGAACCGCGAGCGCCTCGCACCCCCCGGCCACCACCAGGGCGCCGGGCAGCGACCAGGTGGCGAGCGGACCGGCCAGAGCCGCGCCCAGGGCGACGCCGGTGATCTTCAGACTGGCACCGGTGGTGAAGGCCTGGCCGCGCAGCCGCTCGGGCGCCTCCCGGTGGCGGATCGCGAACAGCGCCGTGAGCTGGGGACCCTCGGCGGCGCCGGTGAGCAGTACGGCGGCGATCAGCGCGGCCGGGTGGCCGGTGGCCGCGAGCAGGGGCGCGAGGACGAGCAGCAGGGCGCCGCAGAGGAGCACGGTGTCCGGGCGCGGCGGACGGGGGCGGCGGGAGAGGACCGCGTTGGCCACGAGGGCCGAGGCGGCGGTGGCGGACAGCAGCAGGGCGCCGTGCTCGGCGCCGCCGAGCACGGCCGCGCCGAGCGGTGGCCAGCAGGTGAGCAGCGCACCCTGGCCGACGCACGAGACGACGGAGGTGGCGGTGGCCCGGGCCAGGGGCCGGTTGCGGGCGATGGCCCGCAGCCCGGCGGTGAGATCGGCGACGACCGACGTGGCCGGGGGCGGGGCCGACGGAGCGGATCGCGCGGGCGCGGGGAGCGCCCAGGCGGCGGGCAGCGCGAGGCCGATCAGCGCGATGGACACCGCCACGGCGGCCGGTGCCCCGGCCGCCCCCGCGACGGCCCCGGCGAGTGCGGGCCCCACCAGGGCGGCGAGGCTGAACGTCATCGCGTCGAGCGCGGTGGCGCGGGGGAGGCCCGGCGGCGGTGCCACCCGGGGCAGCTGTGAGGTCCATCCGCCGGACAGGGCCGGTCCCAGCAGCCCCGCCCCCACCGCGAGGAGAACCGTGAGGGCGAACGGCACCCGCCCCAGGCCCAGAAGGATCGCGGCCAGCCCCGCCGCGTAGAGGGCGAGTGCCACGGCCAGCAGCCGGCCCGGCCGGGCCGAGCGGTCGAGCAGCACCCCGAAGAGCGGCCCGCCGACCGCGGCGGCGGCCATGACGCCCGCCAGCAGCGCCGGGCCCGAGGAGGGCGAACCGGTGAGCACCGGCCCGGCCAGCAGCAGCGCGGGACCGGACATCTCGTCCCCCGCGCGGGCGGCGGCCGCCCCGCCCAGATAGCACCCCATAGCGTAACGCCTCGGCATGCGGAACACGTTACGGAGCTAACGCAAAACCTCACCAGGTGCGTTACATTGGCGTCGTGTCACCGCCCTCGAACGACGACTGGTCCACCCGGCACTCGGTGCGGGCCACCGCCCGGCGCACCGCCGCCCTCGTCAACGCCCTGACCGCGGAGCCGGCCCCGGACCCCGCCGCGGTCGCCGGGCTCCTGCTCGACCACGGTGAGTCCGGCCCGCTCGAACTCACCGCCGACGATGTCGCGGGGATGCGCACCGCCGCGCTGAGGCTGCGCGAGGTGTTCGCCGCGGGTCATGTCGACGAGGCCGCCGGGGTGCTCAACCGGCTGCTGCGGGAGGGCACGGGCCCGCTCCGGCTCAGCTCGCACGACGGCCGTTCGCCCTGGCATCCCCACCTGGACAGCGATGACGAGGCGCCGTGGGGCGAGTGGTTCCTCGCCTCGTCGTGCATGGCGCTGACCGTGCTGCTCTGGGAGGGTCAGCGCCCGCCCGGTGGTCTGTGCTCCTCCCCCAGCTGCGGCGATGTCTTCCTCACGGTCGGCAGCGGACCGGAGCGCCGCTACTGCTCACGCCGGTGCGCGACCCGTGAACGGGTGGCCGCCCACCGGCGCGCCAAGGCCAGGGCCGGGGCCGGATCACGAACGCCGTAACCCGGACTCCGTAAGGGGATCCAGGCGTCAGCCGGTGTGCATCGCGTAGGACGAGTCCCCCCGCGCCGGGTCCTGGACATGCCGGGCCCGCCGTCCGTGGCCTCCGAACCGGGAGCCGAGCCAGCCGAGCAGAAAACCCGCCGGAACGGTGATCAGGCCCGGGTTGCGGAGCGGGAACCAGTGGAAGTCGCGCTCGGGGAAGACCGCGAGCGGGTTGCCGGAGATCGCCGGGGAGAAGGCGATGGCCACGGCGGTGAGCAGGAGCCCCCCGTACAGCGCCCAGCGCAGTCCGTTCACCGTGAAGCCGCGCCACAGGGTGCCGTAGAGCACGACCGGCAGCAGGGCCGAGGCGGCGGCCGCGAAGGTGAAGGAGATCAGGACCTGCCGGTTCCAGTGCTGGGTGACGATGGCGAGGACGACGGCCGCGACGCCGACGACCACGATGGCCGTACGGGCGGCGGCCAGCTCCCGGTTGGCCGAGAGCCCGCCCTTGAAGACGACCTTGGCCAGGACGTCATGGGCGAGGGAGGCCGCGGCGGCCAGGGTGAGTCCGGCGACCGCCGCGAGGGTGGTGGCGACGACCGCGCAGGCCACGACGGAGAAGAGCAGACTCTGGTCGGCCTCCTGCGCCGTCGGGTCCAGGGCGAGGGTCAGCAGCAGCAGCGAGTCGCTGCCGGTGGGGTCGGAGGCGCGCAGGGCACGGGCGCCGACGACGGCGGTGGCTCCGGCGCCCACGATCACGATCAGCCCGAGGATGGTGGTGACCGCGCCCACCGCCCAGGTGGTGGCGGCGCGGGCGGCCCGCATACCGCGGATGGGGTGGAGCCGCATGGTGAGGTGGGGCATGCACGCCGCGCCGAGGGCGAGGGTGAGCTGGACGCTGATGACGTCCAGGCGGCCGCTGAGGGAGTCCCCGTACTGGCGGCCGGACTGCCAGAAGCCGTCGCCGTAGCCGCTGGCGTCGGCCGCGGCGTCGAAGAGGGTGGCCGGGTTCCAGGAGAAGCGCTTCAGCACCAGACAGGCGAGCAGGACGAACGCGGCGAGCAGCAGCACCGTCTTGAGGATCTGGACGAATCCGGTGCCCTTCATCCCGCCGAGGGCGGCGTAGCAGACCATGAGCGAGCCGATGAAGATGGTGCAGCCGGTGACCGCGCCGCTTCCCGGGATGCCGAGCAGCAGGGCCAGCATGGCGCCCGCGCCGTTGAGCTGGACCAGCAGCAGCGGCATGACGACCACCAGCACCACGACGGCGGTGCCGATGCGGGCCGGGCGTTCGCTCAGCCGCTCGGAGAGGACGTCGCCGAGGGTGAACCGCCCCCGTCCGCACAGCGGTCCGGAGAGGACCAGCATGAACATCAGGATGGAGAGCACGGTGGAGATGGCGATGAGCACGCCGTCGAACCCGGCCAGGGCGATGGTGCCGGTGGTGCTGAGCACGGTGGCGGCGGAGATGTAGTCGCCCGCGATGGCCAGGCCGTTCTGCATCGGGCTGAGCGCCCCGGTGCCCAGGTAGAACTCGGTGGGGTCGTCGTTGCCGGTGGCCGCGAGGATGCACAGCAGGAACGAGACGGCCATGAAGCCCGCGAAGAGCACGAAGGCGAGCGTTCTGGGGTCGAGGAAGCTCACCGCTCCCCCTCCCCCGCGGCGCCGGACCGGCGGTGGGCCCGGGCCAGGACGGTGAGCAGCACCGCCGCGTCCAGGCCGATCAGCATGGCGCCCACGGTGAACCCGCCGCCCGCGCCGAGGTTGACGACGCCCTCGGCGGCGCAGTTGACCACTACGGCGGCCACGTGACAGGTGAGCGCGGTGCAGGCCGCCCGCGCCGACCAGGGCCATGGCCGCTGCCACGGTGAGCGCCGTGTCGGCGGGGGCGGTGCCGCGGGGCGGGGCGGGAACACGGCGGTGCGGGGCGCGGTGCGGGACGGGACGGACGGGAACGGACCCCAGGGGCGGTCGTGGTCGGACATGTCGCGGCTCCTTGTGCGGGTTCCGTCCCGGGTCGCCGGGACGGAAACGCCACGACAGCAGGTCAGAAGGGGCGCGTACAGCCCAACCCGCGGACCGTGTGACGGGCGCACATGATCGGCGCGGAGCCGTTGTGCACGCCCACATCGGCTCAGGCAGACGGGATGTTCTCAGGGGGTCAGCAGCCGACGCGCGGACAGCGCGAGCGACAACTCCATGACCTCGCGCGGATGGTCCAGCGAACGCCCGGTCAACTGCTCGTAGCGGCGCAGCCGGTTGAGCACCGTGTTCCGGTGGCAGAACAGCAGCCCGCCCGCGCGGCGCGCCGACCCCCCGGCCTCCAGCCAGGCGGCCAGCGTCGTCAGCAGCATCTCCCGGTCGGCGGACTCCAGCGCCAGGACCGGTCCGAGCATCCGGTCGGCGAGCGCGGTGCCGAGGTCCGGGGAGGACACCACCAGCGCCTCCGGATAGCGCTCCTCCAGCAGCGCCGCCGTCCCGGCGGCCGGGCGGGTGCGCAGCGCCGTATCGGCGAGTCTGCGTGCCGTGCTGATCGCGGCGAGGCCGGTCACGGCCGGGCTGACCCCGGCCCGTGCGCCGGGCGGCACCTCCAGCCCGCGGACCAGCCGCTCCGCGCCGCTGCCGCTGTCGCCGCCGTCACAGTCGCCGTCTCTGCCGCCGTCGCCGTCGCCGAGCAGCACGATGGCGTGGGCGGTGCCCTCCCCCGTGTGCCAGACCGCACGGAGTCCGTCGCCCACCTCGACGGAGTGCGGCGTCCGGCACGGCGCGTCGGCGTCCTCCAGCGCCACGACCGCGTAACGCCCCTGCTCGGGCAGGCCGAGGACCTGCTCCGCCTCGGGGAAGTCGCTCACCCGCGCGGTGCCGTCGAGCAGCGCCGCGACGATGATCCGGTAGCGGTTCTCCCGGTGCCAGGAGAGCTGCCGCTCGACCTCCTGGTACGCCGTGGCGACGAGGGTGCAGTGCTCGTCGACGAAGTTCCACACATCGGCGGCGACATGGACCAGCGACTGGGCGCCGAGCGGGTCCTCCTTCGAGGCGGTCTCCAGGAGGTGCTCCCAGACGACGGTGCAGCCGATGCGGTACGCGTGCAGCAGCGCGTCCAGCGGAAAGCCCTGGGCGGCGCGGTCGGTGCCGATCCGCCAGGCGCAGGACCGGGCCGATTCGCGCGTCTCCTTGGGGTGCACCAGCGAGCGCACATTGTGGCTGAGCGAGTCGTGGACCTCCCGCCACACCTCGTGCGGGTCCACGGCGGCGGAACGGTAGGCGGGCTCCCGCTCCTTCATCAGCGCGACGATACGGTCCGTCAGCCGTGGCACCTCCTCGATGAGCACCCGGGCGGTGCGGTGCAGCAGCGCCACGGTCTCGGCGTCGGCCCGCGACCGGATCGGCGGCCGGGCGGCGGGCATCCGGGGCGGCGTCCGTACCCGGTCGGCGGACAGGCGGGGGGCACGGCCCATGGCGGGGACGGAAGCGCGGGAGCCGGTGACTGGGTGCATGGACGTTCCTCCACCTGTGACGGGCAATGCGCAGCTCACCACCGCAGTGAGGCCACGGCCAGGTTTGATACCAGAGCATGCATGGCTATTGCACCATTGGCATACCGGCGGGTCGGTGTCTTCTGGGAATTCTCCCGTCCGCCGGTCGGGCGGCAAGGCGATGCCGCGGCGCGACGGGCGGGGTTGACGTCAGTCCGCCACGGGGGCCACCGGGGGCCACGGGGGCCACCGGGGGCCACGGGAGGCCACCGTACCGGCGGCCGCGGGATATGCTGGCGATCACTTGAATCTTCGGGGGGAGAGTTCCGCATGCTCGATCGTCTGGCGGTCCATGAGCTGATCCACCGCTGGTGGTTCGCCTTCGACGAGGGGCAGTTCGACGTCTGGCCCGAGCTGCTGACCGAGGACGTCCACATCACCTCCCGCTCGGACACCGGCGACTCCCCGTACGAGGAGTTCATCGCCTCCGACAACCGGGGCCGCGAGCAGGTGATCGCCTGGCAGCGGCAGCACCGCGAGGCGGCCGGCTATCCGCTGCGCCACAACGCCTCGAACATCCACATCGAGCGGGTCGACGGCGATGACATCTCGGTGGTGTCCTACATGTACGCCACCAACATCACCGACGGTCGGGTGACCCCGATCGCCGGCGGTGTGGTCCGCTGCGTGGTCCGCTCCGACGGTGCCGCCTACCGCCTCGCGGAGCTCCACATCGTGCTGGACACCCACGCGGTGGCCTTCACCGAGCGCCAGGTGTAGCGACGGCGGCGGCCACCTCGAACAGGTGGCCGCCGCTCCCCCGTGTGATCCCCCGTCGGTTCTGCCGACCGTGTGGCTCCGGGCTTACCAGCCCTTGGTCACGCGGTAGGCCTTCAGGGATCCGCAGTTCGATCCGTAGGTCCAGGTGGACTGGTTGTCGATGCCCCCGGCCCAGTCCACACACTTGCCGCGCCCGTCGCCGTACACCGGGCCCGCGTACGAGGTGTACGCGCCGCCGTCCTCGGCCGACTCGTCGGCGCCCTGAACGTACAGGTAGGCGAACATGGGAACCGGCTTGCCCGTGGCGTTCCGGACGGTGACCACGCAGTTCTTGCCCTTGGCGGAGTTGTAGGTGAGGAAGACGGTGCCCTTGGAGCCGATGGGCGCCGAGTTCACCACCTTGTACCCGCTGCCGCACACCCCGTTGTACGAGGCCGTGGCGGCGGCGGACGCCTGCGGGGTCAGGGCCACGGTGCCCGCGACGGCGGTGGCGAGGACCGCGGTGGCGGCCATACGGCGAGAAAGATTCATTTGTCCCCCTTAATGATTCTTCATGGGCGTAGGCGCTGTTTGCGTCTGCCTAGGGAGACATGCGGAGATGGCGGATGGTTGTACGCCGTCATGGCCCCTCTTACGGCGGCCCGTTGAACGCGCGGACCGGGCTTCCCGTACTCCCCGGGACGGGCGAGCCGCCCGTCGCCGCACCGACCCCGGAGGGCCGCACCGGATGATCTCGTACCGCACCGCCGCCGTGGGCGCTCTTCTCGGGGCCCTCCCCTGTCTGTTCACGGCGCTGGCCGCTCCGCCCGCGCAGGCGCACGGGGCGCCGACGGACCCGGTGAGCCGGACGTTCGCCTGCTCCCCCGAGGGCGGGGGCGCGGCGCGGTCGGCCGCGTGCCGGGCGGCCCGGGCCGCGGGCGACGACCCGGAGGCCGCGGCCTGGGACAATCTGCGGATCGCGGGGGTGGCGGGCAGGGACCGGGAGCGGATCCCGGACGGAAAGCTGTGCAGCGGGGGCCTGGAGGCGTACCGGGGTCTGGACCTGCCGCGCGCCGACTGGCCTTCGACGCGGCTGTCGGCCGGGGCGGACCTCACGCTCACCTATCGGTCGACCATCCCGCACACGGGGACCTTCGAGCTGTATCTCACCAAGGAGGGCTACGATCCCAAGCGGCCGCTGAAGTGGTCCGATCTGGAGGCGAAGCCGTTCGCCACGGCCAAGGACCCCGCGCTGGTGGACGACGCCTACCGCATCAAGGCCACGCTGCCCGCCGACCGGACCGGCCGTCAGCTGCTCTACACGATCTGGCGGAACACCAGCACCCCGGACACCTACTACTCCTGCTCGGACGTGGTGTTGGGAGCCCCGGCGAAGGGCTCCTCGGACGCGGCCCCGCCGTCGTCCGAGGCCGCCGCACCGCCGTCCCGGGCCGTCTCCTCAGCCGCCGACGAGGGTGACGGGAACACCACTCCGGTGCTGCTCGCCGGTGGCGCGTCCGTGCTGGTGCTCGGCGCGGGTGTCGCCGCCACGGTACGGCGGCGACGCGCGGGCCGCTGACCAGCCCTTCCGTACTGACGGCCCGTCACCGGTAGCCGTACCGGGCCGTGACGTGGCGCGGGTAGTAGCGCTCGTCGGGCGCGGGCCGGTACTCCTTCCAGCGCGGGGTGTCGCCGGTGGGCTGGTCGCCGAGGACGGTCACCCGCTGCCCCCTGCGCGGCCCGGTGTAGTCGTTGACGGCCAGGTGCTGGGTGGCGCGGTTGTCCCACATCGCGACGGCGCCGGGCTGCCAGTGGTAGCGGCAGTTGAACCGGGGCGACTCGGAGTGCTCGAAGAGGTACTGCAACAGGGCGTCGCTCTCCGGGCGGCTGAGCTGCGGGATGTGCGAGGTCCACATGCGCGTGACGTACAGCGAGCGCCTGCCGGTCTCGGGGTGGATCCGCACCACCGGGTGTTCGGCGGAGTGCTCACCGGTCTGCGGGGTGTTGAGGACGTGGACGGCGGTGAGCCCGTCGAGGAGTTCGCGCATCGGCTCGGAGAGCGTCTCGTAGACCAGGTACTGGTTGCTCCACATGGTGTCGCCACCGGATGCGGGGCACACCTGGAGATGGAGGATCGAGGCGACCGGCGGATTGGGCTGGAAGGTCACGTCGATATGCCACTCGTCGGCCTTGGCGCCCTGGTCCGCGTCCAGCACGACGATCTCGGGATGGCCCTCGACCTTCGGCAGGAACGGATGGACCTCCAGCTCCCCCAGCCTCCGCCCCAGGGCGATATGCGCCTCCGGGGTGAGGTGTTCCTGGTCCGGGAAGAAGACCACGAGGTGCTTGAGCAGCAACTCATGGATCCGCTCGAAGAGTTCGTCGGTGACCTCGCTCAGGTCGACACCGCGGATCTCCGCGCCGAGCGCTCCGGAGACGGGGGTCACGACCGGTTCGGGAGTGGGCATGGGAAACCGTCCTCACATGGGTTGCGGTCGGCCGGCCGGTGCGGCCGGCACTCGGTGGGCGCGCGGATCGGGGAGGAGACCGAGCTGCTGGAGCCGGTCCAGCAGGGTCAGCGGGCGCGGGCCGAGGCCCGACATGTTGTGGGTGACGGTGTGCAGCAACCGGGGGTTGGCGCCGGTGTGCCGGACGGCCCGGCGGCCCAGGACCCGGCCGCGCCACGACAGATCGGTGACCATCCGCGCCGCGTTGCCGCTGGTCGTGGCCGCCTGGGCGAGCAGGGGCAGCTGCCGGTCGTGGTAGTCGCGCAGCGCGCCGTCCACCGCCTCGGCCGACATCTCGCCGGTACGCTCCAGATGGCCCGAAAGCCGCTCGGCGAGCGCCCCGGCGCTGGTGATGGCGGTGTTCATGCCCTGCGCGGCCATCGGATGGACGGCGTACGCGGCCTCGCCGACCAGCGCGAGGCCGTGGCCGGCCAGCCGGGGCGACAGCAGCCGTCCGACGGGCAGCGTCTGGCGGGTGCCGAGATGGGCGAGCAGGGGCTCGGTGAGCGGCTCCAGGGCGGGCACCTGGGACAGCGCCCCGGCCGCCCAGTCGGCGAGCTCCCCGCGTGCCGTGACACCGCGCAGCTCATCGGGCCCGGCCTGGAGATAGAGCCGCAGCCGGCCGCCGGGCAGCGGATACAGCAGCCGCAGCCCCCGGTCGGTGACATACGCCGAGAAGTCGTCGGCCCGCGCCGCCGCGTCGGCGTCGCCGATGTCGAAGGAGACCAGCCGGTGCGGGTAGTCGACCCGGCGGGCCTCGATGCCCGCCCAGGACCGCAGCCGTGAGGAGATGCCGTCGGCGGCGACCACGAGCGGGGCCCGCTCCTCGTGGACCCGGCCGCCCTCGGCCAGCCGCAGTCCGGTGATCCGGCCGGAGTCGTCGCGCAGCGGCGCCTCCGCGCGTACCCCCCGGCGCAGTTCCACGCCCGGCCCGAGGCTCTCGGCCAGGGCGGCGAGGATGGCGGTGTGGTCATGGGCCAGCAACCACTGGTCCGGGGCGGGCAGTTGCCCGTAGTCGAGGGACATCAGCGCGGTGCCGCGCGGATCGCGGACGACCAGCCGTCCGAGCCGGACCGCACCCCGGGCGTCGAGCCGCTTCTCCACACCCCAGGAGCGCAGCAGGCGCAGCGCGCCCGGCTGGAGCACCTCGCCCTTGGCGATCGGGCGGATGCCCGGCTGCTTGTCGACCACCAGGACGTCCAGTCCGAGGCCGCCGAGCGCGCGGGCCGCCGCGAGACCGCCGACGCCCGCCCCGCACACCAGCACATCGGGGCTCATCGCCCGCTCCCTTCGCCGGTGCCGTTTTCGCGGGTGACGGCTTTGCGCGGGCCGGTCTCACACGGGCCGGTCTCACGGGTGCCGGATTCGTCAGCGCCGGTCTCACGCGGGCCGGTCTCACGGGTGCCGGATTCGTCAGCGCCGGTCTCACGCGGTCCGGTCTCACCGGTGCCGGATTCGTCAACGCCGGTCTCACACGGGCCGGTCTCACCGGTGCCGAATTCGTCAACGCCGGTCTCACACGGGCCGGTCCCACGGGTGCCGGATTCGTCAACGCCGGTCTTGCGCGGGCCGGTCTCACCGGTGCCGAATTCGTCAACGCCGGTCTCACACGGGCCGGTCCCACGCGGGCCAGTCTCGCCACTGCCGGTTTCGCGCGCGCCGGTTTCGCGCGCGCCGGGCTCGCGCGGGCCGAATGCGCCAGCGCCGGTATCGCGCAGGCCGAATGCGCCAGTGCCGGTCTCGCGCAGGCCGAATGCCCCAGTGCCGGTCTCGCGCATACCGGTTTCGCGGCGACAGCCGCGTTCGTGCGTGGCTTCCACGACCTCCGCGGCCTCCGCCGAGCGGTAGTGGGCGAGGGCCCGCACCGCCAGGCCCGCCGCGATGCCGTCGTCGGCGTAGCGCGCACAGCCGCGGATGTACTCGTTGACCGGGGCCGGGGTCCAGCCGCCGTCCGCCCGCTGGGCGTCGACGAGCCGGCGGGCCGCCGCCGCGAGGGCCGGGTCGGTGGGGCTCAGCCCGGCGCGGAGCACCGCGCGCAGCGCCCAGGCGGTCTCCTCGACGGTGCCCCGCCGGGTGGCGCCCGGCCCGGTGCGCTCGCCCGTGCTCCACGAGCCGTCGGGGTGCCGGGTGCGCAGCAGCCAGTCCCTGGCCCGGGCCGCCGCCCGGTGGTGTTCCTCGGTGCGGCCCGCCCGGCTCAGCGCCTCCAGCGCCGCGGCGGTGCCGGGGGTGCCGCCGCGGTACCACATGGCCTCGTACGAACCGTCCGGGCGCTGTCGGCCCACCAGCCAGCGCACCGCCCGCACCACGCGCGGATCGTCGACCCCGGCCCCGGAGTCGAGCAGGGCGCACACGACCTTGGCGGTCATCTGGGGGCAGGGCCCGAAGCCACCCGGTTTGCTGTTCCGTACGGCGAGGCTCCAGGACCCGGCCGCGTCCTGGCAGGCGGTCAGCCAGGCCAGCCCGGCGCGCACATGGCGGTCGTCCGCGCCGCCGGGCAGGCGCAGCAGGATGGCGCTGGACTCGGCCGTCTCCAGGGCCATCGGCCAGCTGCGCGGGCTGGAGAACCCCCAGTAGCCGGCCGGGCAGCCGAGCGCGTCGAACGGCTCGGGCTGCTGGTGGCGGTGGAGCATCTCGCGGGTGCCGATCAGCTGGGGGTCATCGGCGTGACCGGCCTCGATCAGCGCGGCGGTGGCGAAGTTCGTCCAGGTCACATCGAGGGGTATCAGATCCCAGGAGCCGTCGGGGTTCGCCGCCGAGCGGAGCCAGCGGGCGGCGGCGCTCACCAGGTCGGGCGCCTGGCCGGAGCGGGCGAGGCCCAGGCAGATGAGTCCGGTGAGCCAGGGGTCGGTGCTGAACCCGCCGGTGGCACCCTCGCGTTCGTACGCGTCCCGGACGATGGCCAGGGCCCTCGGCCGGGCCAGCCGGTCCAGGGCGCGGCCGACCGGGCCGCGGCGGCGGTGGGCGGACTGGGCGAGCGCCTGGCTCGCGTAGATCGGCAGCCGCAGGCTCAGCAGCCGGCGGCTGGGGCCGGGGAAGAGCAGCAGTTCCAGGGGGAGTCGGCGCTGGGCGCCCTCGTGGGGCAGCCCGGCGAAGGTGTGGAACTGGCGGATGAGAGCGGTCATCGCGGGTTCCGGTACGGCCGCGGAACCGCCGAGCTCCTCGAACCGGGCCCGTGCCGCGCGTACGGCCGACGCCGCCCGGCGGGGCGCGAGCAGTTGGAGCGCCGCGGCGGCGAGCGCGGTGGTGAGGGGTTCGGTGGGCACCGAGGGCATGGCCCAGCCGCCGTCGTCCCGCTGGGTCTCGCACAGCCAGGTGACACCGCGCTCGATGGTCTCCGCCGAGCCCTCGGGGTCGGCGAAGTGCAGTGCGGTGAGGGCTCCGGCGGTGTTCAGCGGGGAGGCGTGGTGGGCGCCGAAGACGAAGGCGCCGTCGTCGCGGCGGTGGGCGAGGAGCGCCTCGGCACCGGTGGTGACGGCCGCGCCGACGCTCTCGGTCAAGGCGGATGCGGGCATGCGATCGGACCCTTCTGCTGGTGGCGCGCCGTCTCAGGGGCGGGGTTCGGGGAGGGTGGGCCCGCCGTCGGCCAGGGGTGGCGCGGGGAACTCGTGGCGGGACCGCATCCGGCTCTGGGTGATGACGCTGACCGCGAGGAGGGGCGTCAGCAGCGCCAGGGCGGGTGCCGCTCCGGCGCCCGCGGCCACCACCGCCGCGGCCAGCACCAGGCGTTCGGCGACGAGAACGGCGTGGGCGCGCAGGGCCAGCGCGGGGGCGAGGTGCCCCGGTGACCGCAGCAGCAGCCCGAAGGCGCCCGCGCCGCACAGCGCGGCCGCCGACAGCAGTACGAGATACCCGGCCGTGTCCCTGGGCACCAGCCCGGTGGCGGCGCAGGCCACGGCCACGGCGGCGAGATACAGCGCGGCGGCGGTGTGGGTGGCGCGCCGCAGGCCCCGGCGCACCGGCACGGTGGCGTAGCCGCCCTCGCGGTCGCCGTCGACGTCGCGGAGGGTGCCGACGAGGTTGGACGCGGTGTCATGGGCCAGGAACACCAGGGCGAAGGGCAGCACCCGCCACGGTGGCCACGGCTGGACGGCCATCGCGCCGAAGAGCACGGTGAGGGCGGTCAGCACGCCGCGGATGAGATTGCCCGACAGGCCACGTCCTTTGAGGACCCTGCTGTACGCCACGATGCCCGCCATGGCGGCGGCGGCCACGGCCACGGCGCGCCAGTTGGCCCACAGGGCCAGCGCGGCGACGGCCACGATGCAGCCGATGCCCGTGGCCACGGCGGTGCGTGGGCTCAGCCGCCCGGACGGTATGGGCCGTTGGGGCTTGCTGAGCGCGTCGAGATCACGGTCGTAGTAGTCGCCGAGGTAGTGACCGGCGATCCAGCCGAGGGTCGGCGCGGCCCAGGCCACCATCAGCTGCCCCGTGGTGGGATGGGCTCCGGCGAGGGTGGCTCCGGCGAGTCCGACCAGCCCGGGATACCAGAGGGTGTACGGGCGCCAGGTCTGTAGATGGGCCAGGAGTGCGGTGCGCGGGGCCGCCACGGCGTCACCGGTCCCGGCTGACCGACAGATCGGCCACCGCCGCGAGTACGGCGGTGGCCCGGGAGCGGGGCAGTTGCTCCAGACAGGTTGTGGCCCGGTCGGCCTGGGCCGTGGCCCGGTCCCGCGCGGCGGTGAGCGCGCCGGTGGTCTCCAGCAGTTCGTGCACCGTCCGCAGCGCGTCGGCCGCGGGCAGGGCGCCGCCGAGCGCCGCCTCCAGCCGGGCGCGGGCCGGGGCGCCGGCCATGGCGTGGCAGAGCAGCACGGGGAAGGTGGGCCGGGCGGCCGCGATGTCACTGAGCGCGGACTTGCCGGTGGTGCGGCTGTCGCTGGTGTACGGCAGCAGGTCGTCGTGCATCTGGAAGGCCAGCCCCAGATGTTCGGCGTAGGCGGTGAGCGCGTGCTGCTGGGCGGGGGATCCGCCGCCCAGGATCGCCCCGCCCCGGCAGGCGGCCCGGAACAGCGCCCCGGTCTTCAGGGCGCTCATGGTGAGGTAGCGGTCGAGTCCGCAGCCGAGGTCGCCGCGGAGTTCGCCCTCCATCGCCTGGCCGCGGCACAGGTCGACGCCCGCCCGGGCGAAGACCCGCACCGCCCCGAGGACCCGGCCCGGCGGCAGCCCGCCGACGTCGTCGGTGAGCGGTCCGGAGTCCTCGGCCCCCTCGGTGAGCACGCCGAACATGCCCAGCATCAGGGCGTCCCCGGTGACGATGGCGTCGGTGGTGCCGTAGCGCGCCGCGACGGACGGGCGGCCCCGCCGCATGGTGTCGCCGTCGATGACGTCGTCGTGGACGAGGGATCCGACATGGAGGTACTCCACGCTCAGCGCGGCCGGGACGACGGCGGGTCCGCCGCCGCCCACCGCCTCGGCCGACTCCATGAGCAGCAGCGGCCGCAGCAGCTTCCCGGCCGGGAGCAGGGCGTACCGGGAGATCTGGTGGAGTCGTTCGGCCTCCGGCGGCCAGCGCCGGTCGAGCTCGCGCAGCAGGAGCTCCATGGTGGGGGCGGCCTCGGCCAGCGGGTCGGCCAGGTCGGTGACCGCGACGTCGGGCGGGGTCACCGGGACGCCTCCCGGTACTTCCCGGCGAGCTCCGCGAACGCCTGGTTGGCCTCGGGCTCGGCGACGGTCACCCGTATCCCCTCGCCCGGTTTGCCGCACACCACCACGCCGTGATCCGCGCAGAACTGGGTGAAGCGCTCCACACCGGACGTCATGGGCAGCCACAGGAAGTTGCCCTGGCTCGCGGGCGCCTCCCAGCCCTGGTCGAGCAGGATCCGGTGCAGCCGGTCGCGCTCCCCGGCGGTCTCGGCGCACTGCCGGAGCACCCGCTCATGGGCGCCGAGCCCGGCGATGGCGGCCTCCTGCGCCACGGCGCTCACCCGGTAGAAGGGCAGGATCGTGCGGAGCGGGGCGAGCACCGGCTCATGCGCCACGAGATAGCCGACCCGCAGGCTGAGCAGCCCGTACGACTTGGAGAACGTCCGCACCACACAGACCCGTTCATCGGCGCGGTGCAGGGCGATGCCGTCGGCGACGGCGCCGGGGTCGGCGAAGTCCCGGTACGCCTCGTCGATCACGACGGTGACGTGTGCGGGGAGCCGGTCCAGGAAGCGAAGGATCTGGTCATGCTCCAGCGCGGTGCCGGTGGGGTTGTTGGGGGTGCACAGCAGGACCATGCGGGTGCGGTCGGTGACGGCGTCGGCCATCGCCTTCAGATCGTGGTCGTATCCGCTGAGCGGCACCCGGACGGTGGTGGAACCGGCGTTGGCCGCCATCATGGGGTACGCCTCCCAGGAGGGCCAGGCGTGCACCGTGTCCGTATCCGGTCCGGTGAGGGTGGAGAAGAGCTGCTGGAGCAGCGCGCCGGACCCCGGTCCGGCGAGCACGTGCTCCGGCGCCACTCCCAGATGCGCGGCGAGGGCCTGACAGAGCCCGCTGCCGAGGGCATCCAGGGTACGGTGGGCGGTCCGCGCGGTGCGCAGGACGGCGTCCACCACTTCCGGAAGCGGAGGGTGAACGGTTTCGTTGAGCGACATCTGATGGAACGGATTGTTCTCCGCGACCACCGGAGTCATGCGATTCCAGCCATCATGCATCGGGCACCATCCATCCATTCCAGCGGGGGGTTCGGGCGGAGGGAGGAATGTCACCGCGCCCGGTTCCCCATGCCGGTCCGGCCGGATCGGTGGGAAGGAAACCGTCGTGGGCGGGGTGTGACCGTACGGTCAGCCGCGCGGGTCGGGCCGTGTCCGATCGGTCACTTCAATGGGCGAGTACGGGCGAAATCCGTCACCATGATTTTGACGGCCTATCGATCACGCGTCCAATTAAAGTCTTTCGGCAATTGATAAACGATTTTTATCTTCCTGTAGTGATCGAACTTCGCCAGCTCACCGTGCTCGCAGAGGTCTGTCGCTCCGGCTCGTACAGCGCCGCCGCGGACCATCTCGGTTACACCCAACCGGCCATCAGCTATCACATGCGCGCGCTGGAACGCGCCGTGGGCATGCCGCTGACGGTCAAGGCGGGACGGGGGGTGCGGCTCACGCCCGCGGGCCACAGACTCGCCGAGCGCGCCCGGGGAGTGCTGGCCGGGCTGCGGGACGTGGAGAACGAGTTCGAGGCGCTGGCCGCCCGCACCCGTGGCCGGGTGCGGATGTCCTCCGTGCAGAGCGTCTGTGTCGCCGTGCTGCCCGCGGCGCTGGCCCGGCTGGGCGCCTCCCGTATCGAGGTGGAGGTCGACCTGGGCCAGACCGCCTCCCAGGACGCGTACCGGCTGCTGGACACGGGCGAGACGGATCTGGCGATCGTCGCCGACGACGAGCCGGGAGAGGCGGCGGAGCCCGCGGAGACCCCGCTGCGCCGGGTTCCGCTGCTGGTCGACCGCCGCCATGTGCTGCTGCCGCGGGGCCATGCGCTCGCCGGGCGGCGCAGCGTCCGCCTCGCCGATCTGGCGCGGGAGCGGTGGATCCTGGAGCGGGACCGCGAGCGGCTGCTGCGGCGCTGCGCGGAGGCGGGGTTCGAGCCCCGGGTGGTGACCACGACCGATGACCAGGCGACGACCCTCGGCCTGGTGGGCGACGGGGTGGGCATCGCCCTGATGGACGGCCTCGGGCTGCTCCCCCGGCCCGATCCGCGGGTCGAGCCGCGCCCGCTGGACGACTGGCCCCGGCGCCATGTCTGCGCGCTGCTGCGGCCGGAGGCGGCCAGGGTGCCCGCGGTGGCCGCCCTGCTGGAGGCGCTGCGGGCGGTGGCGGTCGAACAGTCGGGGGACGCGGTGGAAGCGGCGACGGCCTGACGCCGATGCCGGTCCATCGCATCCGGCGCCGGGGCTCTCTCCGCCGCCGTGGGCCAGGCTCCGCCGCTGTGGCCAGGCTCCGCCGCCGTGGGCCAGGCTCCGCGCCGTGGGCCAGGCTCCGCGCCGTGGGCCAGGCTCCGCGCCGTGGGCCAGGCTCCGCGCCGTGGGCCAGGCTCCGCGCCGTGGGTCAGGCTCAGCCGCCGCGCACAAGGCCGTGGGCCCCGCTCACCCGCCGTGGGTCAGGCCGTGGGTCCCGCTCAGCCGCCATCGGCCAGGCTCAGGGCGCGGGCGCCGGGGGCGCAGCTCTCGCGGAGTGCGGTCAGTTCGGCGGGCGGCAGGGTCGCGGCGGCCGTGCCCCGGCGGTCGCCGTCGAGCAGGGCGCGTCCGGCCGCCAGCCACTCCGGGAGGGGTTCCACCCCGAGGTGGTGGGCCAGCCGGGTGAGCTCGCGCTCGGGCGCGTCGAGAAGGCCCTCGTACGACAGGGACATCCGGATCGCGGCGGGGAGCCGCGACAGATGCCCCAGCCCCTCGACGATCGTGCTCGACCACAGCTCGCCGAACTCGGCCACGGGCACGGACCGTTCGTACAGCGGCCGCAGATCGGCCTCGTCGTCGCTGAGCAGCGCCGCGAGACCGGACGGAAGGTCGTCGGTGCTCGTGGCGCGCTCCGTCATCAGCTGGATCAGCCGGAATCCGGGGTGGCGGCTCATGGAGAGCGCGCAGTCGGCGCCGTCCCGGTGGAGGTGGACGAACCGGGCCTCGGGGAAGACCTCCCGCAGCCGGGGCACCGACCGCAGCGAATAGCCGGACCGCTCCACGACGGCCCGTCGGCCGAACCGCTCCCCCAGCAGGTCGAACAGCGCCCGGTAGTGTTCGGCCACCGGCGCCGCGGGCCGCCGGGACAGCTCCGGCTCCAGCGCGTCGAACAGCGCGTCGGGATCGTCGGTGAGATGAGGCAGCGTCATCATGCACACCGCCGGAATGCCCCCGCCCGCCACCGAGAACCGCCCCTTGACATGCGGATACCGGTACTCGGGCAGCGGGATGCCGTCACGGATGACCCGGTTGGCGAACGACCGCGGAGTGGCGAGGATCCGCCAGAACTCCGCCCCGGTCAGCGGCGCCCCGGGAAGGGCGTCCGGCTCCAGCGAGGCGATCAGCTCGCTCACGCTCAGCAGATCCGGATGCAGCCGCAGGATGCGCGACAGTGCGGTCGAGCCGCAGCGTCCGGTTCCCACGACGAAGGTCAGCGGCCGTACGGTCACCCCGGGTGCCCCTTCCGTCTCCGACGACTACCGGCCTCCCTACCCATCGTCACCCCCGCGCACCCGCGGTCACTTCCGTCACTCGTGGGGTCCCTCGTCACCGGTGGTCTCCGCGGGCGCTCTTGAGGTCGGCTCGGTGTGACCGTACGTTCCACCGGACGGCCACCGCAGGACACACCCCCCACACCGCGGAGTCCGACACTTGAGGCCGTCACCGCACCTTCAAGACCTTGGAGGAGCCATGCCCGCACCTGTGTTCAGCCGCCGTCACGGTATGCGCGCCGCGGCCGCGGCGACCGTCGCGCTTCCGCTCGCCTCCCAGCCGCGTAACGTGGCCGCGGCGGCCCCCGTCACCCCGCTCGCCCCCGCCGACGGTCCCCGGCTGGCCGTCATGACGTTCAATCTGCGCTACGCGAGCGACGCCGAGCCCAACTCCTGGGGGCAGCGCCGACCCGTCATGCGGGAACTGCTGCGCCGGGCCCGGCCCCATCTGCTCGGCACTCAGGAGGGGCTGTACGGCCAGCTGCGCGACATCGCCCACGACCTCGGACAGCGCTACTCGTGGATCGGCACCGGGCGGATGGGCGGCAGCCGCGACGAGTTCATGGCCGTCTTCTACGACACCGAGCGGCTCGAACCCCTGGAGTACGACCACTTCTGGCTGTCCGACACCCCGAATGTCATCGGCTCCAACACCTGGGGCGGGGCCGTGGTCCGGATGGTCACCTGGGTGCGCTTCCACGACCGGCACACCGGCGGGGAGTTCTACGCCCTCAACACCCATCTGGACCACCGCAGCCAGAACGCCCGTGAGCACTCCGCCGCGCTCATCACCGAGCGGCTCGGCGGTCTGGACTCCGCGCTCCCCCGCGTCGTGACCGGTGACTTCAATGTGGCGGCCCACGGCAACCCGGTCTACGACGCCATGCTGGGCGGCGGCACGCTGGTGGACGCCTGGGACGCCGCCGAGCGGCGCGGCCCGCTGTACGGGACGTTCCACGGCTTTGGCCCACTGGTCCCGGACGGCGACCGGATCGACTGGATCCTGACCTCACCCGGTGTGCGCACCCGCCACGCCGTCATCGACACATACTCGCGGGACGGCCAGTTCCCCAGCGACCATCTGCCGGTGCGGACGGTCCTGGAGCTGTAGCGCGGGGCACCTTCAGTGGCCGGGCCTCGGTGACCGACCCTCGGCGGCCGACCCTCAGCGGCCGGGCGCCTCCGCGGAGAGCGCCCGCAGCCGCAGCAGGGTGGCCAAGGCCAGCAGGGCCACACAGCCCGTGAAGATCAGCCCGGCGGACCGCAGCCCGACCGCTACCGTCAGCGCGCCCACGCCGATCACCGGAATCGAGAGCGCCAGATACATCAGCACGAACAGGGCGGAGGTGACCTCGGCGCGGTGGTCGGCCGGGCTGCGCTCCGTCACCACCCGTACGGCCGCGTGGAACGACAGCCCCTGCCCCGTCCCCGCGATGACGGCGCCCAGCACCAGCAGCTCCAGTGACGCGATCGCGAGCGAGACGGCGATGGCCGCCATACCGGCCACCAGCACCGCGCATCCCCCGGGCAGCGAACGTCCCGGGCCCAGCCGCTCCCCCAGCGCCTGCCCGGAGATCGAGGCGGCGAAGACCGAGAACGCCACGGCACCGGCGACCGCGAGATTGCTCTCCCCCTCCACCTCGCTCACGAACGTGGGCGACACCGAGGTGAACAGGCCCAGCGTGGCGAAGCCCGCGAACCCCGCCATGGCCGCGGCCGCGAACGTCGAGCGCATCTCCTTGGGCACCCGCAGCCGCTGCGGCCTCAGCGGCGGACGGCTCCGCTTCCGTACGGTCTCCGGGAGGGCGAACACCACGGCGGCGCTGACCGCCACCAGCACCAGGTCCACCACGAACACCAGCTTCAGCGGCGCCGGGGCGTACTGCGCCAGCACGCCGGCCAACAGCGGGCCGAGCCCGAGCCCGCCCAGGTTGGCCCCGGTCGCGAGGAGGGTGGCGGCACGGCGCCGGCGCTCCGGCGCCAGCTCGATCACCGTCACGGTGGCGGTGCCGGTGGCCAGCCCCGCGGAAAGGCCCGACAGGACGCGGCCCGCGAACAGCTCCGGCAGCCCCTGGGCGAGGAGGAAGCACACCGCGCTCAGCCCCGACAGCACCAGCGCGGCCAGCATGACGGGCCGTCGCCCGATGAAGTCGGACACACTTCCGAGCAGCAGCAGCGCCACGATGACCCCCGCCGCGTACACGGCGAAGATCACCGTGACCATGAACGAGGAGAAGCCGAACTCCCGCTGGTAGAGCGAGTAGAGCGGGGTGGGCAGCGTCGTACCGCACATCGTGACCACGAAGGCGCAGGCGGCCGCGAGGAACGGCCATCCCCTCTCCCCGTCGTCCACATCATCGCGGCGGCTATCCATACGACCCGATTCCACCACAAAACACCTGTGCGTCAAATGCGCTGGCGCGCCGCCCCCTGCCTGGCGGGTTACGTGCGGTAGCGGCGCATCCCGTCATTCGGCCCGCACCGCATGCGGCAGGATGGCACCTTACGCCGGAGCCGTACACCTGTGCGCCCGGTACTGCCCGTAGAACCCAGGCACGAACAGGTGACAAGGTGATTCCACAGAACTCCAGACCGGAGGCCGCACCGACGACGGCAGACCGCACGGCCGCTTCTGACGCGCTTTCCGGGATAGCGGACGGTGGCCGATGAACCGGGCTCTCACCTTGCACGACGTCATCGTCGTCGGAGCGGCGCTGGTCTGCGGCGCGGCCGGTGGTGTGCTGTTGCGCGTGGCGCTTCGCTGGCTGGGTGAGCGGGCCCGCTCCACCCGGTGGAGCGGTGACGACATCATCGTCGACACGCTGCGCACCCTGGCCCCATGGGCGTCGATGGCCGCCGGTGTCGCCGCCGCGGCCGCCGCGCTGCCGCTGAACCGCACGGTCGGCCATGACGTCAATCAGACGCTGGTGGCCGTGCTGATCCTGGTCACCACGGTCACGGCGGCGCGGGTGGTGGCCGACCTGGTGCGCTCACTGGCGCTGTCCCGCTCCGGGGTGGCGGGAACGGCCAGCATCTTCGTCAACATCACCCGGATCGCCGTGCTGGCGATGGGTGTGCTGATCCTGCTGGAGACGCTGGGCGTCTCGATCGCCCCGCTGCTCACCGCCCTGGGCGTGGGCGGTCTGGCGGTCGCCCTGGCCCTACAGGACACGCTGGCCAATCTCTTCGCGGGGGTGCACATCCTGGCCTCCAAGACGGTGCAGCCCGGCCACTACATCCGGCTCAGCAGCGGGGAGGAGGGGTATGTGGTCGACATCAACTGGCGCAACACCGCGGTGCGGCAGCTGTCGGACAACCTCGTCATCATCCCGAACGCCAAGCTGGGCAACACCATCATGACCAACTTTCACCAGCCCGAGCAGCAGATGTCGGTCATGGTCCAGGCGCGGGTCGGCTACGGAAGCGATCTGGACCATGTCGAGCGGGTGACCATCGAGGTCGCCGGGAAGGTGATGTCCGGGGTCGAGGGCGGGGTCGTCGACCACGAGACGAGTGTGCGCTTCCACACCTTCGGAGAGTCCGGCATCGACTTCTCGGTGTTTCTGCGGGCCCTGGAGTTCAGCGACCAGTACCTCATCAAGCATGAGTTCATGAAGGAACTGCACCGCCGGTTCCGGGCCGAGGGCATCGAGATCCCGCTGCCCACGCGGACGCTCGTGCTGCCCGACCAGGACCGGGCGCCGCTGCCGGGCCGACCGGCGATCTGACGCTCCCAGCCGTCAGCGGTCAGCCGTCAGGCAGCAATCGCCGCTCGGTGGCCACCGCCACCGCCCCGGCCCGGGTCTCGACCCCCAATTTCCCGTAGATCCGTCCCAGATGGGTCTTGACCGTGGCCTCGCTGATGAACAGGGCCCGGGCGATCTCCCGGTTGCCCAGGCCGCGGGCCAGCTGCCGGAGGATGTCGCGCTCCCGCTCGGACAGCCCGGGGCGCGGGCTGCGCATCCGCGCCAGCACCCGGTCGGCGACCGGCGCCGACAGCGCGGTACGGCCGGAGGCGGCGTCGCGGATCGCCGCGAACAGCTCCTCCGGCCGCTCGGCCTTGAGCAGATAGCCGGTGGCCCCGGCCTCGATGGCACGGGTGATGTCGGCGTCGGTGTCGAACATGGTGAGCACCAGGACACGCGGCGCGGGCGGGTCGCCGGAGACGAGCCGCCGGGTGGCGGTCACCCCGTCCATCCCCTCCCCGAGCTGTAGATCCATCAGCACCACATCGGGCCGGAGCCTTGTGGCCATGGCGAGGGCCTCCTCGCCGCTGCCCGCCTCACCGACCACCTCGATGCCGTCGGTGCTGGCCAGCAGCGCCCGCAGCCCGGCCCGCACCACGGCGTGGTCGTCGCAGAGCAGCAGCCGGATGGCGGCCGCGGACGAGGGGGACGACGGGGACGAGGGCACGGTCTGGCTCATGGCGTGGTCTCCACGGGACGGTCGGGGACGGGGGCGGGAAGGGGTTCGACGGGGATCGCGGCCGAGACGACGGTCCCCTCGCCCGGTGCGGACTCGACGGTGAGCGTGCCGCCCAGCTGCCGTACGCGGGCCCGCATGGCCGGGAGTCCGTGGCCGCGCGACCGGTCCGCGTTCGCTGCCGGGGCGGCGTCGGTGTGGGTGTCGAAGCCACGGCCGTCATCGGCGATGTCCAGACAGATCTGGTCGCCCAGGCAGGTCAGGGTGAGCGCGGCCCGGCTCGCCCCGGCGTGCTCCCGCACATTGGCCAGCGCGCCCTGGGCGATGCGCAGCAGCGCCGCCTCCACCCGCTCGGGCAGCGGGCCGAGTGGCCCGTCGAGCCGGAAGTCCACCGCCGGTCCGGCACCGCTCTCCCGCTCGGCGAGCGCGCCGAGCGCCTGGGCCAGGGAGCGCTCGGCGAGATCGGCCGGGGCCAGGTCCTGGACGAACCGGCGGGCCTCGGCGAGGCTGCGGGACGCGATCTCCGCCGCGTTCCGCATATGTCCCCGGGCCGCCTCCGGGTCCGTCTCCCAGGTGCGGTCGGCGGCCTGAAGCAGCATCCGCTGGCTGGACAGGCCCTGGGCGAGGGTGTCATGGATCTCCGACGACAGCCGCTGGCGCTCGGCCAGGATCCCCGCCCGCCGCTCGGTCGCGGCCAGGTCGCGGCGGGTGCGGACCAGGTCGTCGATCAGCACCCGCTGCCGCGCCGACTGGCGCCGCAGATGGATGAGGACGGCGGCGGCCACGGCGGCGATGGCGGGCGGCGCGATCAGTGCGTTGGGGTCGAAGCCGTCGTGCATGAACCGCAGTTTGGACGCCACGACCAGCGCGGTGAGCACGGCGGCCAGGGGCACCGCGTACCGGGTGGGCAGGGTGTGCAGACCGGTGAAGAACAGCGGCATGGCACACCAGGCGGCGCTCGGCGCGAGGACCAGCAGCGCGACCCATGCGGCCAGTACCGCGGTGAGCCAGACCAGATAGCGGCCGGCGGGCCGGCCGCCGGGGCTCGGCGCGGGCGCCGGCCACCGGCCGGGCAGGTAGAGCGCGCCGAAGGCCACGAAGAGGGCGACCACCCAGCCGTTGGGCGCGCTGCCGGTGTCCCGGATCAGATAGCGGACCAGCGAGGACCCCAGCAGCAGGAAGAACGCGATGTGCAGGACCGCCGTCAGCCACCGCTCGTCCGGATCGTCCGGCCCGTCGGACCCGGACCGCCCGGACCACGCCGACCACGCCCCCGGCCACCGGGCCCACCCGGACCGTCCGACCGTACTGACCGCCGACCGCACCCCGGCCCCACTGACCGCCGACCGCACCCCGGCCCCTCCCCTGCTCCTCGGTTCACTCCCTCGGTCAGTCCTAACGCGCCGGACCGGACGCCGCATCATCCGATCGGTTGATACGGCGATCACCCGGACCGCCTCCTGACCGGGGCCGCTCCGCCGATCCCCGCCGCCGCCACGGCGCCGAGGCTGGTACCGACCACGACGACGCGGGAACGCATGGGCCGCCGGCCCGCCGCGTCCCCGCCACCAGCACGAGAGAGTCCCCATGCCCGCCAAGAACCTCAGTGTCAACCGCTCCGCCCTCGGCCACCGGGTCTCCTACGCACTGCGCCATCCGCAGCGCGTACCGCGCCATCTGGTCCGTGCCACCCGGGACGCCTGGCTGCGCTACCGCTACCCGGACCACGTCGCGTACTACCGTGCGGTGATGCGGTCGGACACCCGTACCAGTCCGGAGGCGGCGGTCGGCAGCCGCAGCCATGAGCGGTGGCTGGCGCTGGGCGCGATGCAGTTCGACTATCTCCTCGGCCACGGGCTGCGCCCGGAGCACCGGATGCTGGAGATCGGCTGTGGCAATCTGCGGGCGGGCTGGCGGTTCATCAGCCATCTGGAGCCGGGCCACTACTACGGGGTCGACATCTCGCCCGACATCCTGGCGGCCGCGCAGGACACGCTGGTGCGCCAGGGCCTCCAGGACCGTCTGCCCACCCTCACCCCGGTGCGCGATCTGACGCTGCGGTTCCTGCCCGACGCCCACTTCGACGTGGTGCACGCGCACAGCGTGTTCTCGCACTCGCCGCTGCCGGTCATAGAGGAGTGCCTGGCCCATGTCGGACGCGTCATGGCGCCGGGCGGCTGGTTCGACTTCACCTTCGACCGCACCGAGGGTGTGGAACACCAGGTGCTGCGGGAGGACTTCTACTACCGCACCGAGACGCTCATCGCGCTGGCGGAGAAGCACGGTCTGGCGGCGCGGTTCATGGCGGACTGGGAGGAGCTGCCGCACGGCCAGTCGAAGATCCGCGTCACCCACCGCGAGGGCGGGCGGACGTCCTGACCCGACGGGCGGTCAGGCCCGGTGGTCCGCCTCGGAACACCGAGGCGGATCCGGTGCTCCCCACGTGACAGGCCGACTATTCGAAGACGCAATTCCTGAGGCATATGTTGCCTTCGAAGCCTGTGACACACTTCATATCGACCTAGACAGGACAAAATCGTCGCTAGTGAGTGCCGTAGACTTTTAGTACGTACTGTTGCGTGGTGGATAGACGAATACATGGAGCACCAAGAGGTCACTCATGCAGCCCTTCGTACTGAAGCACGCAATCCCAGCCGAGCGGTCGTCGGCCAGTGTTCCCTACGCCTATAACGCCGCCCTTCAGTTGAATGTCCTCTCCGACGGCCGTCCGGCCATCGCCGACCGGGCGGTGCTGCTGGCGACCGGCACGACCACGTCCACAGCCGGTTCCAAGACGCACTTCGACGACTGACCTGCACACACGTCGATGACGGTACTCATCCTGACCTGTCGCCAGGATGTCACTGCCGACTTGGTGGTGGCGGAGCTGCGCGAACAAGGCGTCCCTCTGGTGCGTTTCGATCCGGCCGACCTTCCGGATCAGGCCGCCCTGTCGGTCGAATTCGACCGTGGAGACTTCACGGGATTTCTGTCGACCGAGGGACGCCTCGTCAGCATCCGCGGTGTGCGGTCCATCTGGGTGCGCAGGCCGGGGCGGCCCGCGGCGCACGCGGCGAATCCCTCGGAGTGGCTGACCGCCGAGTGCGGACAGGCCCTGTACGGGATGCTCTACGCGACAACGGCACGCTGGATGAACCATCCCGCGGCCGCCGAACCGGCCCGCCACAAACCCTTCCAGTTGCGGGTCGCCCAGCACAGCGGTTTCGCCGTGCCCTCGACTCTTGTCACCACCTATCCGCGCGCGGCACGCGATTTCGCCGTCCAGTACTCGGACATCGTGGTGAAATCCGCCTCCGGTCCACCGTCCGTCGATCCGCCGGTCGCGCTGCCTACCACCCGTATCGGACCGGACACGGATTTCTCCGATGTCGCGGCCGGGGCGACCCTTCTTCAGCGCTACATTCCCAAAGCGGCGGACATCCGGCTGATCTGCGTCGGCAGCCAGTTATTCGCCGCGCGCAAGACCGCCGCCTCCGGCCAGGTGGATGGACGCTATGGCTGTCATGGACACCGCTGGGAACCGGTGGACGTGCCCACCAGAATCGTGCGCTCCGTGCATGAGTACATGACGCTCACCGGTCTTGCCTACGGGGCCTTCGACTTCGCCGAGGACGCCGAGGGCGTGTGGTGGTTCCTGGAGTGCAACCAGGGCGGGCAATTCGGCTTTGTCGAGCTCGAGACCGGTCAGCCCATCGCGGCGGCGGTCGCGTCCTGGCTGGCGGCCCCCGGCCCGCACTGAGGGCCGGGGCCCGGCCGGATGCCCAGCCCCGCGACCACACACGGTGACGACGGGTGACGCGGAGGCAGCGTCCGTGGCCCCCGCGGTGCGGCGCGGGCGCCGGGGGGGGCGCCCCGGTGGGGCGGGCGCTGCGCCGGACCGGTCCGTCGGTCGTATGGTGAAGTGAGAGTCCGCGCCGCCCAAGGGTTCCGGCCCGCGCGGGAGGTTCCGATGACCGCCGCCGACAGCGTCCGCCACCCGACGGACGCGTCCCGCTATGTGCCGATCGCCGAGCACGGTCTGATCGGCGATCTGCGCACCGCCGCGCTCGTGGACACGCACGGCACGATCGACTGGTACTGTCCGGTCCGGTTTGACGCCCCCAGTGTGTTCGCGTCGATCCTCGACGCCGACCGCGGCGGTTCCTTCCGGCTCGCCCCCGAGGTGCCCGCCCGGACGAAGCAGTTCTACTTCCCGGACACCAACATCCTCATCACGCGCTTCTTCGCGGACGACGGGGTCGCCGAGGTCCAGGACTTCATGCCGATCGTGGACGACTCGCGCGAGGCCGACCGGCACCGGCTGATCCGCCGGGTGCTGTGCGTCCGCGGATCGCTGCCCTTCACCGCGCGGGTGGCGCCCCGGTTCGACTACGGCCGGCGGTCGCACACGGTGCGCACCGAGAAGGGGCTCACGATCTTCGAGTCCCCGGAGCTGTCCCTGGCGCTGACCTCCGGCGTCACCGTGGAGGTCGACGGGCCCGACGCGGTGTCCACGTTCAAGCTGGTCGAGGGCGAGGCCGCGGTGTTCGCGCTGGACCGGATCGGCGGTACGGTGCAGCCGCGGCACTGCCCGCAGGCGGAGGCGGAGGAGCTGTTCGACGCCACCGTGCGCTACTGGCGCCGCTGGCTCGCGCAGTCCCGTTACCGCGGGCGGTGGCGGGAGATGGTGCACCGCTCGGCGCTCACCCTCAAGCTGCTCACCTACGCGCCGACCGGCGCCATCGTGGCGGCCCCGACGACCAGCCTCCCCGAGCAGATCGGCGGCGAGCGCAACTGGGACTACCGATACGTCTGGGTCCGCGATGCCGCGTTCTGCATCTACGCACTCCTGAGGCTGGGCTTCACCCAGGAGGCCGAGGCGTTCGTACGCTTCCTGTCCGAGGGCATCGCCCTGGGGGACGGCCCCGGCGGCCCGTTGCAGATCATGTACGGCATCGACGGCCGCAGCGAGATCCCCGAGCAGATGCTCCCCCATCTGGAGGGCCATCTGGGCTCGTCCCCGGTCCGGGTCGGCAACGCGGCGGTCCACCAGCTCCAGCTGGACATCTACGGGGCGCTGGTGGACTCCCTCTACCTCTACGACAAGTGGGGGCAGCCGCTCTCCAGCGACCACTGGGACGCCGTGTGCACGCTGGTCGGCTGGGTGTGCGACAACTGGGACCGGCCCGATATGAGCGTCTGGGAGACCCGCGCCGGTCCGCAGCGCTTCCTGTACTCGCAGCTGATGTGCTGGGTCGCGATCGAGCGGGCGATGCGCATCGCCCGCCACCGCGGCCTGCCGGCGGACATGTCCCGCTGGTCGACGGCGCGCGATGACATCTACCGCCGGATCATGCGCTGCGGCTGGTCGCCGCGGCGGCGCGCCTTCGTACAGCGCGAGGGCGAGGAGGTGCTCGACGCTTCGCTGCTGATGATGCCGCTGTCGAAGTTCATCTCCCCCACCGACCCCAAGTGGCTGTCCACCCTGGACGCGCTGGGCGAGGAACTGGTGGCCGATTCGCTGGTGTACCGCTACGACCCCACGGTGAGTCCGGATGGGCTGCGTGGTGAGGAGGGCACCTTCTCGATCTGCTCGTTCTGGTACGTCGAGGCGCTGTCCCGGGCCGGCCGGGTGGACGAGGCGCGGCTGGCCTTCGAGAAGATGCTCACCTACGCCAACCATGTCGGGCTGTACGCCGAGGAGATCGGCCGCACCGGTGAGCAGATCGGCAACTTCCCGCAGGCGTTCACCCATCTCGCGCTCATCAGCGCCGCGTTCAACCTCGACCGGGCCCTGGGCTGACGTCGCGGGCACGCCACGGCGGGGTCACCGGCCACCGGCGCAGTCACCGGCGACCGACGGGGTCCTCGGCCAGGACCCGGGCCATGGTGCGCTCGGCCAGGGCGGTGATGGTGACGAACGGATTGACGCCGATGGACCCCGGGATGAGGGATCCGTCGGTCACATAGAGCCCGTCGTAGCCGGTCACCCGGCCGTACGCGTCGGTGGCCCGGCCCAGGACGCAGCCGCCCAGCGGGTGGTAGCAGAAGTCGTCGGCGAAGGCCCGGGTGTCGCCGAAGAGGTCATAGCGGTAGATCGTGACATTGGCGGAGTTGACGCGGTCGAAGAGCGCCTTGGCCGCGGCCACGGAGGGCGCGCTCTGGGCGCGGGTCCAGTTGAGTACGGCGGTGTCCTTCGCCGCGTCGTAGGTGAAGGTGGCGCGCTCGGGGTTCCGGGTGATGGCGAGGTAGAGGCTGACCCAGGTCTCGAGGCCGGCCGGCAGCGGAGCGATCTCGGCGAAGACCGGATTGGTGGCGTTGGACCAGTCGTCGATCGCCATCACCGGGATGGTGGACTGATGGGCGCCGGTCGGGTTCCACACGTGGTTGGCGCGGCCGAGCATGACATTGCCGTTGCCGCCCCAGCCGCGGCCGACCTCCGCGCTCAGCTCGGGGAGTGCGCCGGTCTCCCGGGCGCGCAGCAGGAGTTCGGTGGTGCCGAGGCTGCCCGCGCCGAGGAAGAGCGAGCGGCAGGTGATCTCGTCGGTGGCGACGACGGCGCCGGTGGTGTCGACGCGGTCCACGGTGAGGACATAGGTGCCGTCCGGTGCCCGGCGCAGGGCGCGGACGCGGCTCAGCGTCTGAAGGGTGACCTGGCCGGTGCCGAGCGCGGCGGCGATATAGGTCTTGTCGAGGCTGCGCTTGCCGAAGTTGTTGCCGTAGATGACCTCTTGGGCGAGCGCGGACTTGGTCGCCGTTCCGTCCGCCTCGCGCCGCATGTAGTCGAAGTCGTAGACGTTGGGCACGAAGACGGTCTTCAGGCCCGCCTTGGCGGCCTGGGCGCGGGCGACCCGGGCGTAGGTGTACCACTCCGTGGACTCGAACCACGCCGAGGGCACCGTGGCGGCGCCGAGCATGCGGTTGGCCAGCGGGAAGTAGGTGTCGTACATCGGGTCCGCGGCCACCTGCGGCAGCATCTGCTGGAAGTACGAGCGCGGCGGGGTGACCGCGATGCCGCCGTTGACCAGCGAGCCGCCGCCGACCCCGCGGCCCACGTAGACGGACATGCCCGGGTAGCTGACGCGGTCCAGGACGCCGGGGTAGGGGGTGATGTCCTTGTTGATGACGTCCAGCCACAGGAACGTGGACAGGGGTGCCTCGGTTCTTCTCTTGAACCACATGGAGCGCTGGTCGGGGGCGGTCATCGAACAGTAGACCCGGCCGTCGGGGCCCGGGGCGTCCCATAACCGCCCCATCTCCAGGACGAGCGTTCTGATGCCCGCCTCGCCGAGCCGGAGCGCGGCCACGGCCCCGCCGTAGCCGGACCCGATGACGACGGCGGGGAAGTGGTCGGCGCTCTCGGCGGCGGCCGCCGGGGTGAGGCCGATACGGGTGAGACCGAGGGCCGCCGCGCTCTGTAGGGCGGCCAGACCAAGGATGTGACGACGCGTCAGGTTCGCTGTCATGGCGGCATGATGGGCGGAATCGCCGGAACTCGCCATGGCGTGACACAAGGTCTTTTTCGGCCCCGAGGGCAGGCGAAGTTCTCGTTATTTATCGTTTATTCTCGCAGCCGCGCCCCTCCCAGGGAAGGACACCACCCGTGAAGATCGCTCGTATCGAGACATTCCTGGCCCCGCCGCGCTGGATGTTCGTCCGGGTGGAGACCGACGAGGGGGTGGTCGGCTGGGGCGAACCGGTGGTCGAGGGGCGGGCCGAGCCGGTCCGCGCCGCGGTCGAGGTGCTCACGGAGTATCTGATCGGCCAGGACCCGATGCGGATCGAGGACCACTGGCAGGTGATGACCAAGGGTGGCTTCTACCGCGGCGGACCGGTCCTCTCCAGCGCCGTCTCCGGGCTCGACCAGGCGCTGTGGGACATCAAGGGCAAGCACTACGGCGTGCCGGTGTACCAGCTGCTCGGCGGTCCGGTGCGGGAGCGGATCCGCGCCTACGCGTGGATCGGCGGCGATGAGCCCGAGGAGATCCGCGACGCGCTCACCGCGCAGATCGAGGCGGGGTTCACCGCCGTCAAGATGAACGGCTGCGGCCGGATGACCCCGGTCGCCACCCGCGCGGAGATACGCGCCGCGGTGCGCCGCGCCGAGACCGCGCGTGAGGTCCTCGGCGACGACCGCGACTTCGGCCTCGACTTCCACGGCCGGGTCTCCCCCGCCAACGCCCGGCGGCTGCTGCCGCTGCTCGCCGAGGCGGCGCCGCTGTTCGTCGAGGAGCCGGTGCTCTCCGAGCACATGGACATCGTCCCGGGCCTGGTGAACGCCTCCCCCATCCCCATCGCGCTCGGTGAGCGCCTGTACTCGCGGCGCGAGTTCATCGCCCCGCTGCGGGCCGGGGTGGCCATCCTCCAGCCCGATATCTCGCATGCGGGCGGCATCTCCGAGCTGCGGCGCATCGCCGCCCTCGCCGAGCCCCACGGCGCCCAGCTCGCCCCGCACTGCCCGCTCGGACCGGTGGCGCTCGCCGCCAGTCTCCAGCTCGCCTTCACCACCCCGAACTTCCTCATCCAGGAGCAGAGCATCGGCATCCACTACAACCAGGGCGCCGAACTCCTGGACTACGTGGCCGATCCGGAGCCCTTCCGGTTCACCGCCGGGCAGCTCTCGCGCACCGACCGCCCGGGGCTCGGGATCGAGGTGGACGAGGCCGCGGTGCGCGCCGCCGACCGCCGTGGGCACGCTTGGCGGAATCCGGTGTGGCGCCACGCGGACGGCTCGCTCGCCGAGTGGTGAGCGGCCCCCGGACCGCGGGGCCCCGGGCTCAACCGGCTTCTCGACCGGTTGAAGCGGAGTTCCGGCTCCCTGTGCGGCACCACCCGGCGCGGTCACAGGGTCACTCCGAGTATCCCGGGCGACCATGGATGCCAGGACCGGATGCCAGGTCGCCCGTCATCCACGAGAACTCGATCACACCCCGGGCGTGCCATGTGGCAGGCGGCAGTAGGGTTCGCCGTCAAGTGTGTGTTGGTAACGGGCAGGTAGAAGGGATCGGGCATGTTCCGCAAGGTGCTGGTCGCCAATCGTGGTGAGATCGCCATTCGCGCCTTCCGCGCCGGCTATGAGCTGGGCGCGAGAACCGTCGCCGTGTTCCCGCACGAGGACCGCAACTCACTGCACCGGCTGAAGGCCGATGAGGCGTACGAGATCGGTGAGCCGGGCCATCCGGTGCGGGCCTATCTCTCCGTCGAGGAGATCGTCAACGCGGCGCGCCAGGCGGGCGCGGACGCGGTGTACCCCGGATACGGTTTCCTGTCCGAGAACCCCGATCTCGCACGCGCGTGCGAGGAGGCGGGGATCACGTTCGTGGGGCCCAGCGCGCAGACCCTGGAGCTCACCGGTAACAAGGCGCGTGCGGTGGCCGCGGCCCGTGCGGCCGGGGTGCCGGTGCTGGGCTCCTCCGAGCCGTCGACCGATGTGGACGAGCTGGTCCGGGCTGCGGACGAGCTCGGTTTCCCGGTGTTCGTCAAGGCCGTCGCCGGTGGTGGCGGGCGCGGGATGCGCCGGGTCGAGAACAGGGAGACCCTGCGCGAGTCCATCGAGGCGGCGGCGCGGGAGGCCGAGTCCGCCTTCGGCGATTCCACGGTCTTCCTGGAGAAGGCGGTGGTGGAGCCCCGCCATATCGAGGTGCAGATCCTCGCCGACGGGCAGGGCGATGTCATCCATCTGTTCGAGCGCGACTGTTCGGTGCAGCGGCGCCACCAGAAGGTGATCGAGCTGGCCCCCGCGCCCAACCTCGATCCGGAGCTGCGGGCCCGGATCTGCGAGGACGCGGTGAAGTTCGCCCGGGAGATCGGCTATCGCAACGCCGGTACGGTGGAGTTCCTGCTCGACCGCGACGGCCGCCATGTGTTCATCGAGATGAATCCGCGGATCCAGGTCGAGCACACGGTGACCGAGGAGATCACCGATGTGGACCTCGTCCAGTCGCAGCTGCGGATCGCCGCCGGTCAGACGCTGTCCGACCTCGGCCTCGCCCAGGACACCGTGTATCTGCGGGGTGCGGCGCTACAGTGCCGGATCACCACCGAGGACCCGGCCAACGGCTTCCGCCCGGACACCGGGATGATCAGCGCGTACCGCTCCCCGGGCGGCTCGGGCATCCGGCTGGACGGTGGCACCACCCACGCCGGTGCCGAGATCAGCGCGCACTTCGACTCGATGCTGGTCAAGCTGACCTGCCGGGGGCGGGACTTCGCCACCGCGGTCGGCCGCGCCCGGCGCGCGGTGGCCGAGTTCCGCATCCGCGGGGTGTCCACCAACATCCCCTTCCTCCAGGCGGTGCTGGACGATCCGGACTTCCGGGCCGGGCAGGTCACCACGTCGTTCATCGAGCAGCGGCCGCATCTGCTGACGGCGCGTCACTCCGCCGACCGCGGCACCAAGCTGCTCACCTATCTCGCCGACATCACGGTGAACAAGCCCCACGGTGAGCGGCCCCATCTGATCGACGCGACCACCAAGCTGCCCCCGGTGCCGGACACCGAGCCGCCCGCCGGCTCCAAGCAGCGGCTCACCGAGCTGGGCCCGGAGGGCTTCGCCCGCTGGCTGCGCGAGTCGCCCACCATCGGTGTCACCGACACCACCTTCCGGGACGCGCACCAGTCGCTGCTGGCCACCCGGGTCCGCAGCAAGGACCTGCTGGCCGTGGCCCCGGTGGTGGCGCGGACCGTGCCGGAGCTGCTGTCGCTCGAGTGCTGGGGCGGGGCCACCTACGACGTGGCGCTGCGCTTCCTCGCCGAGGACCCCTGGGAGCGGCTGGCCAAGCTGCGCGAGGCGGTGCCCAACATCTGTCTCCAGATGCTGCTGCGCGGCCGCAACACCGTGGGCTACACGCCGTACCCGACCGAGGTGACCACCTCCTTCGTACGGGAGGCCACGGCCACCGGGATCGACATCTTCCGGATCTTCGACGCGCTGAACGACATCGGGCAGATGCGGCCCGCGATCGACGCGGTGCGGGAGACCGGCTCGGCCATTGCCGAGGTGGCGCTCTGCTACACCTCCGACCTGTCCGACCCCTCGGAGCGGCTCTACACCCTCGACTACTATCTGCGGCTCGCCGAGCAGATCGTGGACGCGGGCGCGCATGTGCTGGCCATCAAGGACATGGCGGGACTGCTGCGCGCCCCGGCCGCGGCCAAGCTGGTCTCCGCGCTGCGCCGGGAGTTCGACCTGCCGGTGCACATCCACACCCATGACACCGCGGGCGGTCAGCTCGCCACCTATCTCGCGGCGGTCCAGGCCGGTGCGGACGCGGTGGACGGCGCGGTGGCCTCCATGGCGGGCACCACCTCCCAGCCGTCGCTGTCGGCGATCGTGGCCGCCACCGACCACTCCGACCGGCCGACCGGGCTCGACCTCGAGGCGATCGGCGGCCTGGAGCCGTACTGGGAGGCCGTGCGTAAGATCTACGCACCGTTCGAGGCGGGTCTCGCCTCGCCGACCGGGCGGGTGTACCACCACGAGATCCCCGGTGGTCAGCTCTCCAATCTGCGCACCCAGGCCATCGCGCTCGGCCTCGGCGACCGCTTCGAGGACATCGAGGCGATGTACACCGCCGCGGACCGGATCCTGGGCCATCTGGTGAAGGTCACCCCGTCGTCGAAGGTGGTCGGCGATCTCGCGCTGCACCTGGTGGGGGCGGGGGTGTCGCCGGAGGACTTCGAGGCGGAGCCGGGCCGGTACGACATCCCGGACTCGGTCATCGGGTTCCTCCGCGGCGAGCTCGGCAATCCGCCGGGCGGCTGGCCCGAGCCGTTCCGCGGCAAGGCGCTGGAGGGCCGTGCCGCCGCCAAGCCGGTGGCCGCGGAGCTGTCCGCGGAGGACCGGGAGCAGCTGGAGAAGGATCCGCGGGCCACGCTGAACCGGCTGCTGTTCCCCGGCCCGACCAAGGAGTTCGAGGCGCACCGGCAGGCCCATGGCGACACCAGCGTGCTGGACAGCAAGGACTTCTTCTACGGACTGCGCCCGCGGCACGAGTACACGGTGGACCTCGAGCCCGGTGTCCGGCTGCTGATCGAGCTGGAGGCCATCGGCGACGCCGACGAGCGCGGTATGCGCACGGTGATGGCCTCGCTGAACGGCCAGTTGCGCCCGGTCCAGGTGCGGGACACCTCGGCGGCCTCCGATGTGCCGGCCACCGAGAAGGCCGACCGGAGCAACCCCGGCCATGTGGCGGCGCCCTTCGCGGGTGTGGTGACACTTGCGGTGGCCGAGGGCGATCAGGTGGAGGCCGGTGCCACCATCGGCACGATCGAGGCGATGAAGATGGAGGCCACCATCGCGGCCCCGAAGAGCGGGACGGTGTCGCGCATCGCCATCAACGCGATCCAGCAGGTGGAGGGCGGCGATCTGCTGGTCGCCCTCAACTGAGCCGACCACACCTGCCACACGCCGCCGCCACCGGTCCCCCGGCCCTCGGGTCAGGGGTGGCCGGTGGCGGCGGTTTCGTCCGGGAGCTCTTCCACCGGCCGGTCCTCGGGCCGCCGCGGCGCCGATCGGCCGGGCAGCCTCGTGGCCAGTAGCGCACCGGCCGCGGCCACGGCCGCGAGGACCGTCAGCGCCGGTCCCATCGCCGAGAGGAAGACATCGGCCGCCCAGCGCGGTCCGTCGCCGGGTGGCCGCCCGGTGGCGCCGCCCCGTCCGGCCACGCCCATCAGCGTGGTCGCGGCGGCGACCCCCAGCGCGGGCCCGATGTTCATGGCGGTCTGCTGGAGCCCGCCCGCCACCCCGGCGGTGGCCACGGACGCGTCCCGCACGAGGGCGGTGGTCGCGGTGACCATCACGGTGGCGAAACCCGCGCCCAGCAGGAGGAAGCAGCCACCGATCGCCTCGGCGCCCGAGCCCCGGCCGAGACGGGACATCAGCAGCACACCGGCCGCCACCAGAACCATCCCCGTCACTGCCGTCCGGCGGGGGCCCTGACGGCGCGTCAGCACCGCCGCGACCGGCGCGCCCAGCACCATCATCACCGCGAGTGGCAGCGCCCGCACCCCGCCGGCCAGCGGATCCAGCGCGAGCACGCCCTGGAGGTAGTACGTGGCGAGGAACAGCGCGCCGAAGAGTGCGGCCGAAGCGGCCATCAGCACACCGAGCGCCGGGCCCGCGGTGCCCGACCGCAGCACGCCCGGTGGCACCAGCGGATCCCGCGTCCGGCGCTCATGCCGTACGAAGGCGCCTCCGGCCACCACGGCGCACCCGGGCCCGAGCGTGGTCACCGTCGTCCAGCCGGTTTCGGGGATGCCGACGAGCGTGTGTACCAGCCCGGCCAGCGCCACCGCGAGCAGAGCGGCGCCGGGCAGATCGAGCCGTGGCCCGGCGCTCTCGCGGGACAGGGCCCGGCCCCGTACGGCGAGTGCCGCCAGACCCATGGCGAGCGCGGGCGCGACATTGACGAAGAACACCGCCCGCCAGCCCAGATGGGTGGCCAGCGCCCCGCCGATCAGCGGACCGGCCACGGCCGCCAGCCCGATGGCCCCGGTCCGCACCGCGACGGGCCTGCCGAGCCGGTCGGGCGGATACGCGGCCCGCAGCATCCCGAGGGTGGCGGGTTGCAGCAGCGCCCCGAACACCCCCTGGGCCACCCGCAGTCCGATCACCCAGCCGATGCCGCCCGCGAACCCGATGCCCGCCGACGCGGCGCCGAAGCCCAGCATCCCGATGGCGAAGACACGCCGATGGCCGTAGCGGTCGCCAAGGCGGCCCGCGAAGACCAGCAGACTCGCCACGGCGATCAGATATCCGGTACTGGTCCACTGGACCTGGGCGAAGGTGGCATGGAGGTCGCGTTGCAGCGGGGGCTGGGCGACGGTCAGCACGGTGCCGTCCAGGGCGACGATCACGGCCCCGGTGACGCTGGCGACGAGGGTGAGGTGCCGTGCGCGCGGGGAGCTCATCGGGCCTCCGGGCCGAGGTGGGCGTCGAGCGCGGCCCGCAGCAGCGGCTCGGGATCGTCGCCTCCCACCGCGAGCTGAAGGCTGCCCCAGCCCCACAGTTGGGCGATGCCGTGCAGATTCGCCCACAGCGCGCCCGCGACGATCCGTGGCTCCGCGCCGGAGTCCGGCCGCGCCCAGGCCACCAGATCGACGAGGATGGCGAAGAGCGGCAGGCTCGTCTCCCGCAGGCCCAAGTGCCCGCTCTCCAGCAGATCGTGACGGAACATCAGCTCGAACATGCCGCGGTTGGTCAGCGCGAAGTCGAGCCAGCTCCGCGCCAGCGCCGTCAACTGCGCACGCGGATCGCCCTCATGGGCGGCGATCGCCTCACCGGCCTGGGCGGCCAGGCCCTCGAAGCCGCGGCGCGCGATGGCGGACAGCAGGGACAGATGCGTCGGGAAGTACCGCCGCGGCGCCCCGTGCGACACCCCGGCCCGACGGGCGATCTCCCGCAGCGAGAGAGCCCCGGCCCCCTCCTCGTCCACCAGCTCCACTCCGACGTCCACCAACCGGGACCGGAGGCCCGTGTCCTGCTCGCGCTCAGCCATAGACACTGTCTACCAGATGTGCGTAGACACTGTCTACGAGTTCATAAGAACGAACAATCGCTCAAAATAAGGGATGGAGATGCCGCCGTATGTACCAGAAAGCGACAGATTCTGTTCAGCTATCTGAACCAATTCTCGGGTAAAGAACCATCCGTGCGCCTTGACGGTCCTTTTGGTCCGGTCCAATCTGCGTGATGCGCCATGAGCACGCCACTCCTTTACCGGATCAGGAAGGAAGTCAACGACCATGGCAGAACTCCCCCCTCCCCACCCGTTGAGCCGCCGCCGGGTCCTCGGTTCGATGGCCGCGGCAGCCGTTGGAACACCGATCGCCCTCGGACAGCTGACCTCGGGCGCCACCCCGGCCTCCGCCACCTCGCGCGCCGCGGCCGCGCAGTTGCTCTGGCATCCCGACCCGTCCAGCGACGGGCTCAAGGCGTTCGAGGGCATCGAGGCCGACCGGGGCGGAGCCCACCCCGACCGGAAGTACGTGATCGTCGAGGGTGGTGACCACTACCGCTTCAACATCTGGAAGGACGACCGGGACACCACCGGTGGCGGCGACCGCCAGCGCACCGAGTCCAAGGGCATGGTGCAGGGCGGCTCCACCCTGAAGATGCGCGACGGTGAGACGTGGAGCCTCAGCTACGAGATGTTCATGCCCACCTCGCTGCACGGCACCAGCAAGTTCACCCACATCTTCCAGACCAAGACCCCGGTGGACAACGGCGGTCCGTACATCACCCTGGACCTGGGCCGCAGCGGCAGCACGGAGACGCTGCGGGCCCGTGCGTACGCCAACTCCGGCTCACCGGACATCGCCTCGACCAACCTCTCGCCGCTGCGCAACAAGTGGATCACCATCGAATGGACGTTCACCGTCGGCTCGAAGGCCAAGGTGGGCTTCGTGGCCCGCAACGGCACCGGGTCCGGCGCCCCGGTGGCGGTCCAGGGCAGCATGTCCAATGTGAAGATGCCCGACCAGGACGACTACCAGCGCCCCAAGTGGGGCATCTACCGCTCGGTCGAAAGCGCCTCGTCGGACATCCTCGACACCTATCTGCTGTTCCGGAACTTCCGGGCATCCACGTCGTAGCCGGCGTCACCGATCGCCGGACACCGGCAGATGGCGGGCCACGGAGGCGTTGAGCCGCTCCAGGTAGTCCGTCAGCCGCGCGAGGTCCTCGTCCGGCCAGTCCGCGATGGCCTCGCCCAGCAGCCGGGTCCGCCGGGCGGCCGCCACGGCGACATGGCGGCGCCCGGTGTCGGTCAGCGCCACCCTCCGTATCCGCCGGTCCACGGTGTCCCGCACCCGGGTCACCAGCCCCGCCGCCGCCAGCCGGTCCACGACGCGCACGGCGCGGGCCCGGTCGGACAGCAGCAGGGCGGCGATGTCGGACACGGTGGGCGGCGGTGGGGTGCTGGCCTCGACGAAACGCAGCACCCGGTAGCCGGTCGGGGTGACACCTGCGGGCAGCCCGCCCAGGAAGCGCTCCCGCACCAGCGGTCCGTACAGCCCGTGGCGGGCGTGGCGCAGCTCTTGCAGCACCGCGTCAAGACCGCGCAGCTCCTCGTCCCGATCGCTCACGGACACCAGCGTGCGGCGCCGCCACCGCTCCTGGCAACGCGCATCCGCCACCGTGCACCGAGATGGTTGTCGGGGTTCGCCGTCCGGTCGCCCACCGGTAGCCCGCCGTGCCGCGCTGTTCACGGCGCCACGGTGTCCGGCGACGGCGGGTGCGTGGGAGCTTCGCCCCATGACGACGACACCGAAGAACCCGGCCACCGCACCGGCAGCCTCGGCCACCGGATCGCGGACGGCGGCCACCACATCGACCGCGTCCCGGATGAGCCGCCGGGGGCTGCTGGGCGTGGCGGGTGCCGCGGCGGCCGGTGCGGGCACGTATCTGTCCCAGCAGGAGGCGGTTGCCGCCTCGCCGGTGCTGTGGACCCGGCCGGAGGGGTCCGGGATGCCGCCGGTGAGCGGGCCGCATCTCCAGTTCGGGGCCGACGCCGCCCGGGAGGTCGTGGTGTCCTGGCAGACTCCGGTGCCGGTGAAACGGCCGCGGGTCATGCTTGGCACCCCGGCCCATGGCATGGGCACCGAGGTCACCGCGCGGACCACCTTCTACCGCGACGCCAAGTCCCGCATGAGCATGTATGTCCACCACGCCCGGCTGAGCCGGCTGCGCCCCGGCACCGACTACGTCTACGCCGCCGTCCACGACGGGGCGACGCCGGAGGCGGGGTCGTTCCGCACCGGGCCGGGCGGCCGGGCACCGTTCACCTTCACCAGCTTCGGCGACCAGGGCACGCCCACGGTGGGCAAGCTGAACGGGCCCAAGCCGCCGAAGATCACCGAGAAGCTCACCTATCTCAACGACAACCTCGGCTCGCCGTACGCCAACGACGTGACCACCGCCGTCGAGCGGGTCGCGCCGCTGTTCCACCTCATCAACGGCGATCTGTGCTACGCCAATCTGTCCGAGGACCGGCTGCGCACCTGGGCGGACTGGTTCGACATGACCAGCCGGTCCGCCCGGTTCCGGCCGTGGATGCCCGCGGCCGGCAACCACGAGAACGAGCTGGGCAACGGGCCGATCGGATTCGCCGCCTACCAGGCGTACTTCGCACTGCCCGGCAACGGCGGCGACGACGAGACCCAGGGGCTGTGGTACGCCTTCACCGTCGGCTCGGTGCGCGTCGTGAGCCTGGCCAATGACGACGTGGCCCTCCAGGACGCCGGAAACACCTATGTGCGGGGCTACTCCGGCGGTGCCCAGCGGCGCTGGCTGGAGGCCGAGCTCAGCCGGGCCCGGGGCGACCGGGACATCGACTGGATCGTGGTCGTCATGCACCAGGTGGTCGTCTCCACGGCCGACCACCCGGGCAACGGCGCCGACCTCGGCATCCGGCAGGAGTGGCTGCCGCTCTTCGACCGTTACGGCGTCGACCTGGTCGTGTGCGGCCATGAACACCACTACGAGCGCTCCCACCCGATCCGCGGCCGGGAGCCCAACGACACGATGACGCCGACCCCCGCCGCCACCCGTACCGATCTGGTGGACACCGGCGAGGGCACCGTGCACATGGTCATCGGTGGCGGTGGCACCTCGATCCCGTCGATGGACGTCCTGTTCGACACCCCGCGGTGCAATGTCATCACCGGGGTCGGCGAAGCCGGTGCGAACGGCCGGAAGACCCCGGTCTATGTGACGGAGACGGCCCCGTGGTCGGCGGTGCGCGACCGGGTGAACCCGTACGGCTTCGCCGCGTTCACCGTCGACCCCGGCACCAAGCCGGGCGGCCCCACCACCATGTCGGTGACCTACTACGCGGTCACCGGGCTCTACGGCCGTATCGAGCCCGTGGACACCTTCACGCTCCGGCGGACCCGTAGCGACGGTGACCGGCGCCGATGACGGTGAGCTGCGCCGACAAGGGCATGAGGTGATCCGTTTCGGGAACGCGGAGGGGCATGCAGACGCTGAACCGATGGGAACGGGCGATAGAGCGCTGGGAGGCATCGCTGCTCGCCAAGGTGGTCCGCGGCGAGCCCGTCGAACTCCTCGGCGCGCTGAAACGTGAATGCGACAGCCACACCGTGGTGTGCGGACCGAACCGGGTGGTCGTGCCCAACGTCTATGACGTCGAGCTCGCCGACGCGGTCCACGAGGAGCTCACCCGGCGTGGCTGTCATGTGGGGCAGGAGCTGACGGATCAGCTGATGCGCCACGCGGAGGACAAGGGCTATGAGTGGGCCGGCCCGCTCACCGTGCATGTGTCCCGGTCCGACCGGGTGCCCAACGGCAGGTACCGGGTGGCGGGCCGGCCCATGACCCATATCCGCGCCGACACGTTCGCCGACGCGACGGCCTAGTTGTGTTGTCCGGGGACGTTGGTGGGGTCTTGACTTGCTCCTCGGGCTGAAGTCCGAGGATTCTGGCCTTCTCTCTCGTTGCTGTGCCGCTACGCGGCACGGGCTTCGGGAGGGAATCCGTGGCTTCCTGCTTCGTTGCGCTGTGCCAGAACGGGTTCTGGTCTTATCGGCGCTCCACAGGCCGATACCGCCAGTCCGGCGGCCTTTTTCACGTTGCGTGCAGAGTTGATGTCCCGGTCGAGGAGGGCTTCGCAAGCGGGGCAGGTCCATTCCCGGATATGGAGGGGTTTGGGGCCGTCCACGTGGCCGCAGTACGAGCAGGTCTGACTGGTCGGCACGAACCTGCCGATCTTGATCAGGGTGCGTCCGTACCGGTCGGCCTTGTAGACGAGCATGGCCACGAACTGTGACCAGCCCGCATCGTGCACACTCTTGGCCAGTCTGGTGCGTGCCAGTGCGTTCACCGCCAGGTCCTCCACGCCGATGGCTTGGTTCTCGCGGATCAGCCTCGTGGAGAGCTGGTGGTGAAATTCGCGGCGCGTGTCGGCGACGTGGGCATGCGCGCGGGCGACCTTCAGGCGGGCCTTCTCCCGGTTCCTGGATCCCTTCTGTTTGCGGGACAGCTCCCGCTGGGCCTTCTTCAGCTTCTTCTCCGCGCGGCGCAAGAACCGCGGAGAGTCAATCTTCGTGCCGTCGTCGAGGATCGCGAAGTGCGTCAGTCCCAGGTCGATGCCGACGGTCTGGTCACTGCGGGGCATCCGGGCGGCATCGGCAGCCGGGTCGGTGTCGATGACGAAAGAGGCGAAGTACCTCCCGGCCGCGTCCTTGATCACGGTGACGGAGGTGGGGGCGGTGGGCAGAATGCGTGACCACTTCACCTTGACGGCCCCGATCTTCGGCAGGCTCAGTCGTCCGCTGCCGGTGACCGACCAGCGGGCGTTGGCGGTGAACCGGATCGACTGCCGAGCATCCTTGCGGGACTTCAACCTCGGCGCCCCCAGTTTGGGCCCCTTGCGCTCGCCCTTGAGGGAGGCGAAGAAGTTCTTGTAGGCCGTCTCGGCATCGCGCAGCGACTGCTGGAGCACGACCGCGGAGACCTCGCCCAGCCAGGAGCGGGCCTTGGTCTGTTTGGCCTGGGTGATCAGGCGCGTGGAGAGCTCCCCCGCTTTCGGGAACGGGCCTCCCGCCGCCCTGGCGTCCTCGCGGGCGCGCACGGCGTCGTTGAACACAACGCGAGCGCACCCGAATGCCCGTGCCAACGCGCCGCGTTGGGCGTGATCCGGGTACAGGCGAAAGCTGTACCGAAGCCGCATGAGAGCCACCGTACGGACGTGGGCTATGGAAGAGATGCAGGAGATCAATACTGGTCGGCACTGCGTTTTCGTGATGCATGTGCACGCGGTCTTCGTGACAAAGTTCCGGTACAACGTGTTCACGGACGATCACCTGGGTCAAGGGCGTCTCCTCACGCCGCCCGCGTCAGGAGTTCCCGAACCTGGTACGCCACTAATAGCGGGCCAACAAGCTGTGGTCGAGCTCCTACTTTGCCGGGGCCGTCGGCGGCGCCCCACTCTCCGCAGTCAGGCAGCACATCGAGCAGCACAACCGGCCGGTGTGAGCCCTGCCCGGCTCCGCCGGACCAGATCCGGCGACGCTCCGCGTCGCTACCTTCAGATTCGCTTCACCACCGGGCTGAAGCCCGATGCACTGCGAGTGAATCCCGGTAGCCATTCGCCGCCGCGGTGTTGGTCTGGTCCCCGGTGGTGCTGGTCGGGGACCAGGCGATCATGCCGAACGGCAGGGTGGCGCCCGGGTAGGTGTTGCCACCACCCGCGGAGCCGATCAGCGGGTCCACATAGGTGACGGGGTGACGTACCTCCTCCGCCCGTGTCGCCGCGCTCGCCGCGGGGGCCTCGACCAGCGGGGCGAGCAGTGCGCCGATCGCCACCGCCACTCCCCCGCCGACCAGTGCCGATCGGCGCCTGAGTCTCTTTCGCTGTGCTTTGTGTGTCTCCATCGGGGATCACGCCCTTCCATGTGTCGGGGTGAACCTATGCGCGTACGGTGACGGTGGGGTGAACCGGACGCCGGTGACGCACGGCTGACGGCGGGACCGGTCCCCGGGATCCCGCTCTACGGTTCCCGCCATGCGGATCACTTGGAGACTCGTCCTCGGCTTTCTCGCCGTGTCGGTCCTCGCCCTCCTGGCCGCCCTGGCGCGGCCGTCGTGGCCCCAGGGGCGGGGCACCGCCGCGCCGACGGCGGCGCTCACCACCGGGAAGGGGACCGAGCGCTGCACCCTGCGCGCCGCCACCCCGCGGGAGGCGGCGCGCCGGGCGAAGCCGGGGGACACCGTCTGCTTCGACGGCGATCTGTCCCGGCGGCGGCTGGTCATCACCAGGGGCGGGAGCCGGGAGCACCCCGATCACCTACGCCGGGGGCGGGGACGCCGTGGACGGCATCACCATCGAGGCCGACGATGTGATCGTGGACGGGTTCCGGTCCGTCCGGCCGGAGGCGCCCGGGATCGAGCTGACCGGCCACCGCGTCACCGTGCGGAACAACACCGTGATCGGCCCCAGGGGCGGGGACGGCGACGGCATCCGGTTCTTCGGCGACGACCTGGCCATCGCGCACAACACCGTCCGCGGCACCGACAACGGCCATGGCCGGCACGCCGACTGCATGCAGACCTTCGCCAGCGACACCCCGCCCAGCCACCGGGTCCGGATCGAGAACAACCGCTGCGAGGACATCGACAACATGTGTCTGATGGCCGAGGGCCCGGGCGAGGGCGACGGCCACGGCACCACCGGCGACTTCACCATCAGGGGCAACCACTGCGAGACGCTGCGCGCCTCCCAGGCCCTGATGTTCGAGGACGTACGGAACGCCACCATCACCGGCAATGAGTTCGCCACCCCCACCCACCACGCCATCGGCCTCGCCCTCCGCTCGACCGGCGCCCGGGTCGACGGCAACACCCTCCATCCCGGTATCCGCTACGAGGTGGGCATCGACGCCTCGTCCCGTCCGGGTTACCGGGGCCCGGAGCCGGGCGGTCTGCCGTAGCAGCCTCTGGGAGGAGGGGCCGGAGGGAGCGGGGGCGCGGGGTTCTCCCGCTCCCTCCGGGATACGTTCTCCCGCTTCTCTCGGGACAGCGGACACCCGGTCAAGCGGCGCCCGCCGCGCCGCGTGCCGCCGCCAGATCCACCGCCAGGCGCTTCTCTACCGGGACACCGGGGTCGGAGTACTGCCCGGACAGACACACCGGGCCCGTGTAGCCGAGCTCCGCCAGTTGGCCGAGCGCCGCCGACCAGTCGGCCAACCCCTCGGGGCCGGGCACGAACCAGGGTTTCCAGTGCCCGCCGACGGCCTCACCGGCCGGCTCGGTGCGCACATGGATGGCGTTCTTGAGGTTGACGATGCCGAGCCGCTCGGCGACCAGCGGCAGGGTGATCCGCGGATCGTCACCCGCCAGCGCGTCATGGGCGGCGTCCCAGATGACCCGGAAGTGCTGGACCGGCAGACCGTCGAGGAGGTCCATCACCCCCAGCGCGGAGGACACATAGCGCCCATGGTGCGGCTGCACCCCGATCTGGACGCCATACTCCCCGGCGAGCGGTGCCGCGTCCTCCAGGCGTTCTCGGGCCCGCCGGACCGAGGCGGCGTAGCCGTCGGGGCCCAGCTCGGCCATGACCCGGATCATCGGCACCCCCGCCTCCCGGCAGGCCGCGAAGACGGGTTCGCGGAGATCGCTCGCCACGCTGATCACCTCGACGCCCTCGGCCCGCAGCCGCGCGGCGAACTCCGGCAGCAGCCGTCCGGCTTCGCCGGGGGTGACGTACGCGGTGTCCCGGACCGGGATCTCGGCGCCGGTGAAGCCGAGGCCGGACACCAGCCGGCCCAGGGCGTCGCCGGGCAGCGTAGACCACGGTTTGGTGAACACGGACCAGAGAAATGTCATGGTGTCAGCGGCCTCCGAGCCCGCTCATGGTGATGCCTTTGACGAACCAGCGCTGGGTGAGGAAGAAGAGCACGATGAGCGGCACGGTGGTGATGGCGGCCGCCATCAGCAGCAGATTCCACTGGGTGCCGTTGGTGGACTGGAACACCTGGAGGCCGACGGCCGCGGTCCTGGTGGAGTCGCTGTTGGAGATCACCAGCGGCCAGAGCAGGTTGTTCCACTGGCTGATGAACTTGAACACCGCCAGGGTGGCGATGGCCGGGACGGCGAGCGGGACGATCACCCGGATGAACGTCTGCCAGCGGTTCGCCCCGTCGAGCCGGGCGGCCTCCTCGTAGTCGCGGGGCACGCCCAGGAAGAACTGGCGGAGCAGGAACACCCCGAGCGCGGTGAAGGCGTGCGGCAGGATCATCCCCGGCCAGGTGTCCACCCCGTGCAACTTCGCCACCAGGATGAACTGCGGGATCAGCGTGACCTGCGTGGGGATCATCAAAGTGGTCAGATAGACGCCGAACAGCACGCTGCGGCCCCGGAAGCGCAGCCGGGCGAAGGCGTACGCGGCCAGCGCCGCCGTGACCGTCTCCAGCAGCGCCGTACCCCCGGCGAAGAAGACGGTGTTCAGCAGATAGCGGCCCAGCGGAACGAGGTCGAAGGCGCGGCCGATGTTCTCCGGATGCCAGCTGCCGGGCCAGAAAGACGGCCGCGCCGCCATCGACTCGGCGTCGGACTGGAAGGCCACCAGCACCATCATCACGATGGGGGTGAGGGTGACCGCGGTGACCAGGAAACAGGTGAACACCAGCAGCCGCCGGGCCGCCACGGGCGAGCGGCGGAGGGCCGCGAGCGCGGGCACGTCAGATGTCATAGTGCACCAGCCTCCGCTGGAGCAGGAACTGCGCGGCGGTGATGACGACGATGAAGGCGAACAGCACCATCGATTGCGCGGCCGCGTAGCCCTGCTCGTAGTTCTGGAATCCGGTCCGGTAGATGTACATCACGAGCGTGGTGGTGGTGGATCCCGGCCCGCCGTCCGTCATCACCAGCGCCTGGTCGAAGACCTGGAAGGAGCCGATGATCGAGGTGACCACGGTGAAGAACACCGAGGGCGACAGCAGGGGGAGCGTCACCGCGCGGAAGGTCCGCCAGGGCGAGGCGCCGTCCACCCTGGCCGCCTCGTAGAGCTGCTGTGGAATGGCCTGTAGCCCGGCGAGGAAGATCACCATGCCGAAGCCGAAGCTCTTCCAGACGCTCATCAGGATCAGGGCGGGCATGGCCCAGTCGTCCGAGATCAGCCAGGCCGGGCCGTCGATCCCGAAGGCGCCGAGCACGGCGTTGATCAGCCCGTCGTGCGGGATGTAGAGCCAGACCCAGACGAAGGCCACCGCCACGGTGATCGTCGCGTAGGGCAGCAGGAGCAGCGACCGGAACACCGCCATGCGCCGCAGCCCCTGGTTGAGCAGCAGCGCCAGGCCCAGGCTGACCAGCAGCGTGAGCGGCACACTGACGAAGGTGAAGTACGCGGTGTTGCCGAGCGCCGACCAGAAGGTGGTGTCCGGGCCGAGCCGGGCGAAGTTGTCCAGCCCGATGAAGTGGGGCGGGCTGAACAGGTTCCAGTCCAGCAGCGAGATCACCCCGGCCGCGACCACGGGACCGGCGGTGAAGACCAGGAATCCGGCCAGGCTCGGCAGCAGGAACAGCCAGGCGGCCAGCGTCTCCGAGCCGTTCCGCCAGAACCGGGGGCGGCGCAGCGGGCCACGCGGGGGGCGCCGTGGGGCCGCGGTCGCCGCGGCGGGGGTTTCGACAGCCATCGTGATCCTCCAAGGGCCTGTCTGGGGTTGTGATCTGGATCAGGGAGCGGGGCGTGGTGCGTGCGATCGCAAGGCGCCGGAAGGCCCTCGTAGCGGAGCTACCAGGGCGTTTCGGCAACGCGGCGAGAGGGGGTACCTCCCAGCGGTAGCTGGGGGAGCGTGCCACGCCCCGCGAGCCCAGATCACAACCCCAGACAGGCCCTAGGTGGCCTGGCGGACGGCGTCCCGGTGCTGGCGCATCAGGGCGTTCAGCCGTGGCATCACACCGTCGATCGCGTCGCGGACGCTCACCTGGCCGAGGAAGGCCCGGGGCAGGTCCTGGCCCAGCAGCAGCCGGACGCGGTTCCAGTTGGTGGTGACGTTGAAGGGGTGGCCGCCGGCGACCTCGCCCTTCAGGATCCGCTGGACGATGCCGAGGTTGGCGGGCGGCGGTTCGAAGGCGCTCGCGGCGGAGAGCCGCGCGGGGTTGTTGCGCCCGGCCCGTGCGTAGATGTCGAGCGCGCCCGTGCTGGTGAGGGTCTTCAGCAGCCGCCACGCCAGGTCGAGGTCGTCGTTCTTGACGCCGGAGGGTATGGCGAAGCTGGAGCCCGACACCCGTGGTGTGGATCCGGCCGGTCCCGCGGGGAAGGGCACGATGTCCCATGTGAAGGGGGCCTTGCGGACATTGAGCACCTGCCACGGGCCGTTCTGCATGAAGGCCACATTGCCCTGGAGGAAGTTGGCCAGGGATGCGCCGGAGGCGTTCTGGGCGACCAGGTTGTCGATCGGCGGGGTGACCCGGTCCTTGACGAACAGATCGACCACGTAGTGGATCGCCTGAAGGGCCTCGGGGGCGTCCAGGGGGCTGGTGGCACGGTCCCCGTCGATGACATCGCCACCGGCGCAGTAGATCCAGGACACCAGGTCGTCGATGGTCGGGGCGCAGGTGAAGCCGTACTGGTCCTTCGGCTTGCTCAGCTCGATGGCCAGATCCCGGAAGGTTTCCCAGCTCATGGGCTCGGTCGGGGACGGCGGATCGACGCCGTTCCGCTCCAGCAGCGTCCGGTTGTAGTAGAGCACGGTCGGTGCCACGTCGAAGCCGATGGCGTAGGTGTGTCCGGCGAACGACGAGATGGACCGGATGGCGGGGTAGAAGTCGTCGAGGTCGAAGTCGGGGTCCGCGGCGATGAGATCGTCCAGCGGCCGGTGTGCGCCGCGGGAGGCGTAGGTGGGGATCAGCCAGCCGTTCAGGGCGGTGACCATACCGGCCGTTCCGCTGACGAGCTGGAGGTCGAGCTTGGTGGGATAGCCGTCGGAGGGGGTGAGGGTCGAGGCCGATCTGATGTGCATGCGCCGCTCGACATAGCGTCCGAAGTCGGCCCAGACCCGGTTCTCCTCCGGGCTGCTGGACCACATGGACCAAGTGGCCGTGCCCGGCGGCGGACCGGAGGAGCAGCCGCTGAGGGCTCCCGTGGTGGCGAGCCCGCCGAGGGCCGCCCCCTTGAGCAGAGCACGCCGGGAAAAGCTGGAAGACATCGTCGTCTCCTCGCTGCTGGGTCTGGGTGCGCGGTTGTTCAGGACGCGGACAGGTCCACGGACTCGGCGCGGATGCGTTCCTCGTCGACCTCGACGCCGAGACCGGGACCGGAGGGGACGGTGGCGGTGGCCGCGACGATGTCCAGGTTCTCCACGTAGAGGTCGGCCAGCAGCTCCGGTCCGTTCAGCTCGGCGGGCAGGGCCAGCTCCAGTTGGCTGAAGAGGTGCAGCGCGGCCGCGAAGCCGATACCGCAGTCGGTCAGCCCGCTGGCCAGCACCTCGAGGCCGCCCGCCAGCGCGACCTGGGCGGTCTTCAGGGCGTTGCGCAGCCCGCCGGATTTGCAGATCTTGACGACCACCAGATCGGCGGCGTCCAGGCGGAGTGTGCGGGCCAGGTCCTGGGCGGTGAAGCTGCCCTCGTCGATGGCCACCGGCAGGCCGATCAGGTCCCGGACCCGGCGCAGGGCGAGGGTGTCGGTGCCCGGCACGGGCTGTTCCACGCACGTCAGATGCGGCACCTCGCGCACCGCGTCCATCAGGCGGATGAGGGCGGTCGGCCGGTAGGACTGATTGGCGTCCAGCCAGAGGGGTTTGCCCGCGGCGACCTCCGCGACCGCGGTGATGGCCGCGGTGTCCGCCACGGGATCGCCGCCGATCTTCACCTTGTAGGCGGCGTAGTCCGAGGACTGCTGGGCGTGCTCGCGGACGGCGGCGGGCTCGCCGACCCCGATGGCCGAGCAGAGCGGCACCGTGCCCCGGAGCTTGCCGCCCAGCAGGGCGTGGACCGGCAGCCCGGCCAGTTTGCCGGCCGCATCGTGCAGGGCGATGTCCACGGCGGCGCGGGCGAACGGAAAGCCGTTGGACACCGAGGGGCTCAGTCGGCGGCTGGCCCGGGTGTGGAACAACTCGACGTCGAACGGGGTGAGTTCGAGCAGGATAGGGGCCAGATGGCGCTTGATGACCACGGCGATCGTCTCGGCGGTCTCATAGCTCCAGCTGGGCAGGGCGCGCTGTTCACCCCAGCCGACCACCCCGTCCTCGGTGGTCAGCTTGACGAAGATGACCGACCCCGCCTGATCGGGGGTGCCGACGGCACCGCTGCCCAGCACGAACCGCCGGGCGAACGGCACGGCCACGGGGAAGACCTCGACCGCCGTGATACGCGACATGGTGAAGTGACTCCTGATATGAGGTCGGTGGCGGACACGGCCGGACGCGGGGCGCGGGGGCCGGTCAGGCGGCGATGGGCCAGGAGGCGGGGTCCACGAAGCTCGGACCGCGGACGCCCTTGTCCAGCCAGTCGGCCACATCCGCCAGCACATATCCGGCCAGCGCCAGATGCCCGTCCACGGTGTCCCCGGCGATATGCGGGGAGAGCAGCAGATTCGGGCAGCTCAGCACGGACTCGCCGAGCTGCGGCGGCTCGGGGTCGAAGACGTCCAGCGCGGCGAACAGCCGCCCCGCCAGTACCTGTTCGAGCAGCGCGGTCTGGTCGACGGCCGGTCCCCGGGCGGAGTTGACCACCACGGCGTGGTCGGGGATCCGCTCGATGAGCCGGGCGCTCACCAGGCCACGGGTGTCGGGGAGGTCGGGCACATGGACGGAGACGAACGGGCAGCCGAGCGCCTCCTCCAGCGTGGCGGTCCGCACCCCCAGCGCGGCGGCCGCCTCCCGGTCCAGATACGGGTCGTAGACCACCACATCGCAGCGGAACGGTTCGAGCAGGGTGATCAGGGCCCGGGCCGTGGAGCTCGCGCCGAGGACGCCCACCCGGCGGCCGGTGAGTTCACCGCCGCGGAAGCCGCTCTGCTTCCAGCCTCCGGCGCGTACCGCGGTGTCGAACAGCGGCAGCCTGCGGGCCAGGGTGAGCATCGCCGCCAGGCAGTACTCCCCCACGGACCAGGCGATCCGCCCGGCGGCCGAGAAGACCGCGACGCCCTGGTCGAGCACCTCGCGGTCGATGAGCTTCTTCACCGTCCCGGCGGCGTGCGCCACCACCCGGGGGCCATCGCCACCGGACCAGATCGCCCGGCCCAGCCGGGGTGTGCCCCAGCTGGTCAGCAGCACATCGCTGCCGGCGGCGAGCCGGGCCACCACGTCGGCGGTCAGCGGCTCATCGGCCCAGCTCACCTCGTAACGTTTCTCCATCAGCCGCCGGGCATCGGCGCTGATCACATCGGCGGCACGCTGGGGGGTCATGGCGACGGCGAGTCTGGACAACCTGGCTCCTCGGACGGGATCGGCGCGGATCTGCCCTGTGGCGGTCGTCATGACCGTAGGGCCGCGCCGCCATGCCCGTCCAAGCCCACTTTCGCATCGCCCAATACCGTGAGGGCATGAACCTCTCCCTGCAACAGCTCCGCGGCTTCGTGGCGGTGGCGGAGGAGCGGCACTTCGGCCGCGCCGCCGCCCGCCTCAATATGACCCAGCCCCCGCTGACCCGTCAGATCCAGGCGCTGGAACGGGCCCTGGACGTGGTCCTGTTCGAGCGCACCGGACGAGGCGCCCGGATCACCGCGGCGGGACGGGTCTTCCTCGACCACTGCCACCGGGTGCTGGCCCTGCTGGACGCCGCGCCGACCGCCACCCGCCGCGCCGCCGAGGGCCGCACCGGCACCCTGCGGCTGGCCTTCACCGCGATCGGCGCGTACGCCATCCTGGCCGACGTACTGGACCTGGTGAAGCGGCATCTCCCCGATGTCACCGTCGAGTTGACCGAACTGGTCAGCCCCGATCAGTTCGCCGCGCTCTCGGAGCTGCGCATCGACCTGGGCCTGGTGCGGCCGCCCATCCCCGAGGGGTACGCCTCGCTCCTGGTCCACTCCGAGGACCTCGTCCTCGCGGTCCCCTCCGGCCATCCGCTGGCCCATGACGACGGTGACACCCCGGTCGCCCTGACCGACGTGGCCGACGACTACATCGGCTACAGCCCCGAGGGCTCCCGGTATCTGCACGACATCTGCGCCGCGATGATCGGCGTGGACCGGTACGCCGTCAGCCAGTTGACCTCCCAGGTCCCCACCATGCTCGCCCTGGTCCACGCGGGCCTGGGCTGCGCGCTGATCCCCCGCTCGATCATGACCATGGGCGTCCACGGCGTGCGCTACCGCGAACTGGCCCCGGCCGACGCCCACTCCGTCACCCTCCACGCCTGCTGGAGCCCGGACAGCCCCAACCCGGCCCTCCAGCGGCTGGTGGACGTCCTCGGCCAGGAGCGCCCGGGAGGCGGCTGTGAGATAGGCCATAGCGGGCGGTAAGTAACGGTCCAAAGATATATAAACAGCCGCCAGGCCATTGAGCGGAGGGCCTTCGTGATCCGTATTCGCCGGTGCAAGCACGGGCGGACACTGCTCCGCACAACGACCGGCGTCCCCGCCAGGAGGCTCTATGCGATCCCGGTACTTCGTGACAGGTACCTCCCTCCTCATAGGTTCCGTGGTGGTCACCCTCGGTGTGATCATGTCGCCCGTCCTGACGGGTGTGCAGCAGACGAACCAGACGAACCTGGCGAAGACGAGCTCGACCCAGTACGGACCGCTCACCGGCGCCGACCGGGACTTCGTGGTCAAGGTCCGGCTCGCCGGACTGTGGGAGTACCCCGTCGGTGAACTGGCCCTCAAGAAGGGCACCACGGCGGCGGTGAAGACGGCCGGTGAGCATCTGATCGTGGGGCATGCGCAACTGGACGACTCCGCGCGCGACATCGCCCCCAAACTCGGCATCACCCTGCCCAACAAGCCCACACCCCAGCAGCAGGGGTTCCTGGACACCCTGACGGCCGCCACGGGCAAGAACTTCGACAGCCAGATGGCCCAGATCCTGCGCATCACCCACGGCCAGATCTTCAGCTCCATCGCCAAGATCCGGGCGACCAGCAAGAACACCCTGGTGCGTCAGCTCGCCACCCAGGCCAACAACACAGTGCTCGACCACATCACGCAGATGGAGAACACCGGGATGGTCGACTACGAGCGGCTCCCCGCCCAGATCACCTCGACCCCGACCCAGGGCCCGAACTTCACCAAGCCGGTGATGCCCAAGCCCGGTGAGCCCATGGTCGTCCTGAAGAAGCCGGCCTCGCTCGAGGGCAAGGGTGAACCGCCCACGGCGTCCCCGCCCGCACCGGTCGACGACGCGCCGGGCTCCTCGGCCTCCCCGACCACTCCGGGCGCCACCTCCTCCCCCTCCGCGCCCACCGTTCCGTAACACACCGTCAGGAGAGCGCAGACAAGCCGGGTGAAACGCGGGCGGTTTCCGCCACATCGGTACCGTCAAATCACGCCACTCTGTGCGCCGCGGGGGTGCGAAACGGCTCCGGAAGAGCCTCTTGAACCCCCTCGGCGGGCACCGCGCCGCGCCCCGGCTCCACGCGTATGCGTACTCGACCATCGCACGACCGTCTACTGACCCATCCACCACGCCTGCAATAGGACGGTGGAATATGCGCCCGCCCATCTGTGGCCCGGTGGGCCCCGCACCCGCTAGGAATCGTTCAGAGGGCCGATGACCGGCCCGGCGACGCCTCCGACAGGGGCCGCCGGGGCCTAAGGGGCCCATGGGGCGGCGGACCCTACTACGCACCGCCCGCCATTTCCGAGCATTACTCGATTTAACCCCCAAGAGCTGAACCCTGCGTAACCTCGCCGTCACTGGCGAAGCGCCATCAGTGGGCGCCCGCCATGGGTGACGCAGGGAGGGGAGGCCGCATGCCCGGAATCGACGAGTGCTTACTGGAAGCGATGACCGTGAACGGCGCGCGCGGAGCCGCCGTGATCGAGTGGACCAGCGGACTCGCGCTCGGCATGGTCGGCGAGGTGCGCGACGAGGACCCCGAGGCCACCGCGGCGGAGACGGCGGAGCTGGCCCGGATGGCCGCCGAGCAGCGGGCGTTCGCCGCGCTGGGCCCCGGGAGCGGCAAGAGCGGCGCCGACCCGGACGAGGCGGACGGGGAGCCCGCCGTCGAGGACGTCATCGTCACCACCCGCACCTGCTACCACCTGCTGCGCTTCGTCGACACGGCCTTCGACAGCGGCGTCTTCTTCTATCTGTGGCTTGACCGCCGGGAGGGCAATCTGGCGCTCGCCCGGATCCGGCTGCGCGACATGTGCGGGCGGCTGGCGCTGATATGAGCCTGCCGCACCGGACCGGGGGCCGAGCCGGGCGCGCCCCCAGCCTCACCGGGCTCGCCGACGAGCGGGCCAGCGGCGCCCTGCTGTGCGACGCGGGCACGGTCTATCTCCGGGACGGCCAGGTGGTGCACGCCGAGAGCCCCGTGGCCCCCGGGATCGAGGTGCTGCTCACCACCGGTGGGCGGCTGACCGCCGACAGCTGGCGGGAGGCGGTGGGCCGGACCGGCGCGGTCGGGCGGTTCCTCGTCGACAGCGGTCGGCTGTCCGACGCGGAGCTGGAGATCTGCCATCTGGGCGCGCTGTTCGACGCGGCGTACTTCGCGCTGGGGCACGGCAGCGGGCCGCGCGGCTTCCAGCGGGGCGCGGCCCACTGGCTCGGGCCGGTGCGCCCGGTGGGCGCGGTGGCCGTCGAGCGCGAGACCCGGCGCCGCGGCAAGCTGCTGGACGCCCTGTGGCCGTATCCGCAAGTGGACACGGAGCCGGTGGTGCTGCGCCGTCCCGATGGCCGCGCCCCCGCCGTCACCCCCCGTCAGCGCGCGGTGCTGGCGCTGGCCGACGGGGTCCGCACCCCGGCCCGTATCGCCCGCGAGCTGGGCCGTCCCGCCTTCCACACGCTGATCGACATACGGCGGCTGGCGGCCGCGGGCCATGTCGCCACGCCGCGCCCCACACGTCCGGAACATCCGGGCCGCCCCGGCCCGCCCGCCGGTTCCGCCGGTTCCACCGCTTCCGCCCCGCCCGCCCCGGACCGCAGTCCCGGCGCGGTCGTCTTCACCGATCCCGATATCGACCTGCTGCGTCGGCTCCGCGATGCCTTGGAGGCAACCCTGTGATTCCCCCGACCGACCCGCCCGCCCCGTGCGCGGCGTCATGAGGCTCACCCTGCGGCAGCGCACGGAGCGGAAGTGGCTGCTGGCCGCCGAGCCCGAAGTGCTCGAGGAGCTGCGCCGGCTGCGGGCCCGGGTGACCCATGTGACCGGCGCCCTCGCCGCCACCAGCGACGGTGTGGTGCTGGCGCATGACACGGCCACCGTCGAACCCGAGGGCGTGGCGGCGCTGACCGCCGCGGCCCTCGGGGTGGCGCAGTCGCTGGCGGGTGCCACCGGGCGGGGTGCCTTCCGTGAGCTGCTGGTCCGCGGTGAGAACGGCTATGTGGCCACCTACGCCGCGGGTTCCACCGCCGTGCTGACCGTACTGGCCGCTGACCGTACCAACGTCGGCCGCCTCCATATGGAGGCCCGGCGCTCGGGCGCCCGACTCGCCGATCTGGTGGGCGTCGCCCTCAGCAGGGCCGAGCAGCCCTGACTTCAAGACCTCCCCCGCCCGGCGCGCACACCGCGCGCCGAGAACCGACCGCACATCACCGACATCGAAAGGAACAGCCACGATCATGGCGAACACCCAGACCGCGCTCAAAGAGGCGATGACGTCCATAGAGGGCTCCCTCGGCGCCGCGCTGGTCGACTACTCCAGCGGGATGGCCCTCGGCACCGTGGGCGGAGGAAAGGATCTCGACCTGACGGTGGCCGCGGCGGGCAACACCGATGTGGTGCGCGCCAAGGTGCGGACCATGGAGCAGCTCGGTCTCCAGGACGGCATCGAGGACATCCTCATCACCCTCGGCAGCCAGTACCACCTGATCCGGCTGCTGAGGGGCCGGGACAGCCAGGGCCTCTTCCTCTATCTGGCGCTGGACAAGAAGCGGGCCAACCTGGCGATGGCACGCCACCAGCTGCGCAAGATCGAGGCCGACCTGGAGGTCTGAGCGGTACGGACCCGATCCTCGGCCCGCTAATCCGGTGGGTCGGACCGACCCACCGGACGGCGGCACGCTAACGGACCAGGCAGGGCCGCTTGTTGTCGAAGGTCCAGCCCGGAATGAGATAACGCATGCCGACCGCGTCGTCCCGCGCCCCCAACGCCTTCTCCTGGTAGAGGGCGTGGGCGGCGAGGAGCCGGTCGCGGTCGAGCCGGATCCCCAGCCCGGGAGCGTCCGGGATGGCGATCTCACCGCCGGCGATCCGCGGCGGCTCGACGGTGAGCCGCTCCAGCCCCTCCTGCCAGATCCAGTGGGTGTCCAGGGCGTTGTACGTGCCCGGGGCGGCGGCTCCGCAGTGGGCCACCATCGCCAGGGAGATGTCGAAGTGGTTGTTGGAGTGGCAGCCCCAGGTCAGGCCCATCTCATGGCAGAGCTGGGCCACCCGTACCGACCCCTGCATGGTCCAGAAGTGGGGGTCGGCCAGCGGGATGGAGACGGACTGGAGCGCGAGTGCGTGGGTCATCTGCCGCCAGTCCGTGGCGATCATGTTGGTGGCCGTGGGCAGTCCGGTGGCGCGCCGGAACTCGGCCAGGATCTCCCGGCCGGAGTAGCCGTCCTCGGCGCCGCACGGGTCCTCGGCGTAGGCGAGGGTGCCGAGCAGCGGCCGGCACAGTTCGATCGCCTCGCGCAGCGACCAGGCACCGTTGGGGTCGAGGGTGATCCGGGCCTCGGGGAACCGCTCCTTGAGCGCCCGTACCGCCTTGACCTCCTCGTTTCCCTCCAGGACCCCGCCCTTGAGCTTGAAGTCGGCGAAGCCGTAGAGGTCGTAGGTGGCCTCGGCCTGACGGACGATCGCCTCGGGGGTCAGCGCCTCCTCATGGCGGATGCGGTACCACTCGGCGTCGGCGTCGGGTTCCCGGACGTACTCCAGATCGGTCCGGTCGGGGTCGCCGACGTAGAACAGGTACCCCAGGACCCGTACCGAGTCGCGCTGCTGTCCGTCGCCCAGGAGCGCCGCGACGGGTACCTCCAGATGCTGCCCCAGCAGGTCCAGCAGGGCCGATTCGACGGCGGTGACGGCGTGCACGGTGGTGCGCAGATCGAAGGTCTGGGCGCCCCGGCCCCCGGCGTCGCGGTCGCCGAACCGCTGCCCGATCTCGCGCAGCACCCGCTTGTAGTCGCCCACCCGCGCCCCGACGACGAGGGATTCGGCGTCCCTCAGCGTCTGGGTGATCTTCGCACCGCCGGGCACCTCGCCCAGTCCAGTACGGCCCTCGGAGTCCTCGAGGACCACCACGTTGCGGGTGAAGTAGGGGCCGTGGGCGCCGGAGAGGTTCAGCTCCATGCTGTCCCGGCCGGCGACCGGATAGACGGAGAACGAGGTGACGGTCGGCTGGCTCATCGTGGCGTCCTTGGGTCGGGGGCGGTCAGACCTTGAGTGTCGGACCTCGAGTGTCAGACATTGAGTGCTTCGAGGGCGGCCTCGACGGCCAGCACGCCGCCGAGGCCGAGGACCGCGAGCACGGTGGTGTAGGTGGTGCGCGCCTTGATGGCGTCGATGACGGAGAGGTTGAAGTACTCCTTGAACATCCAGAAGCCGGGGTCGTTCACATGGCTGAAGGCGATCGATCCGCAGGAGACGGCGAGGACCATCAGCTCGGGATGGACTCCGCTGTTCTCCAGGAGCGGCTGCACCACACCGGCGGCGGTGACCACGGCGACCGTGGCGGATCCGAGCGCCACCCGCAGGACGACGGCGATGAGCCAGGCGAGGATGATCGGCGAGATGGACCAGTCGTCGGTGAGGTCCTTGATGTAGTCGGATATCCCGCCCTCGACCAGGACCTGCTTGAACGCGCCACCGGCGCCGATGACCAGCAGGATCATCGCCATCGCCTGGGCGGCGGAGTTGCAGGAGGCGCTGACCTCGGACAGGCCGCGGCCGATCCGCGGGCCGAACGCCCACACCGCCAGCAGCAGGGTCAGCAGCAGGGCGATCGGCGCGGATCCGATGAAGGTGATGAAGTGCAGGACCGGGCCGTCGCCGGAGACGGCCATGTCGGTCACCGCGGCGCCCGCGATCAGTACCACCGGGACCAGGGCCACCGAAAGCGACCAGCCGAGGCCCGGCATCTCCTCCTCGGTGAAGGTGCGCTCGCTGACCAGGCCCTTGGGGATCTCGGGGTCCATCCGGCGGACGAACGGCAGGCGCGGCCACACCAGGGCGATCAGCGCACCGGCCGGAACGGCGATGAACAGCCCGTAGAACAGGGTCAGGCCGACGGAGGCGTGGAAGGTCGAGGCCACGGCGGTGGGCCCGGGGTGGGGCGGCAGGAAGCTGTGCATGGTGGACAGGGCGATGGACATCGGAAGGCCGACCCACAGCAGGTTCTTGCGGGTGACCCGGACGATGGTGAACGCCACCGGCACGATGATGACGAAGGCCACCTCGTAGAACATGGTCACGCCGATGAGCATGGCGGTGACCACCATCGCCACCTGGACCCAGCGCAGTCCGAAGGTGTCGATGAGGGTGTTGGCTATGCGCTGGGCCGCGCCGCAGTCGCCCATGACCCGGCCGACCATGGCGCCCAGACCGACGACGAGCATGGTGTCGCCGATCTGACCCCCGACGCCCTCGCCGAGGACATCGGGGATCTTCTCCATCTCGACCCCCTGCACCAGCGCGACGCCGACGGCCACGAGGAGCAGGGCGATGAAGCCGTTGAGCTTCAGCTTGGTCATGAGGAACAGCAGGATCGCCACGCTGATTCCGACGACGACTAGAGGCATGTCTTCAGTTCCCCTTTGAACTGCGGCCGGTTGAGCCGGAGACTCGAACGGCTGCCAGACGGGCCAAGGAGTCCACGTACATGCACTCCGTCTATATATGCAGATGGAGGCTAGAGGGGTGAACACCGCCGGTCAATGGGTATGGCCATGGATCCATGACCGGCATGGTGCGAAACGGGCCTATCGGGCGCCGAACTCCGCCTCGGCGCCCGTCCAGGCGCGGGCCTGCTCGCTGAGGGTGATGCCGAGACCGGGCCGTGCGGACACCCGCATCCGGCCGTCGCGGATCTCCAGCCGCTCGTTGAACAGCGGCTCCAGCCAGTCGAAGTGCTCCACCCACGGCTCCTGCGGATAGGCGGCCGCCAGATGGAGGTGGATCTCCATCGCGAAGTGCGGGGCGAGCTGGAGATGGTGCTGCTCGGCGAGGGTGGCCAGCTTGAGGAACTGGGTGATGCCACCGATGCGCGGTGCGTCGGGCTGAATGATGTCCGCCGCGTTGTGGCGTATCAGCTCCCAGTGTTCGGCCACGCTGGCCAGCATCTCCCCGGTGGCCACGGAGGTGTCCAGCGAGGCGGCGAGGGCCGCGTGGCCGGCCGCGTCATAGGCGTCCAGCGGCTCCTCGATCCAGACCAGGCCGAACTCCTCGAAGGCGCGACCCATGCGCTGTGCGGTGGGCCGGTCCCACTGCTGGTTGGCGTCCACCATGAGCGGTACGTCATCGCCCAGGTGCTCCCGTACGGCGGTCAGCCGGCGCAGGTCCTCCTTGCCGTCCGGCTGGCCCACCTTGATCTTGATACCGCCGATTCCACTGGCCAGGGAGGCCGTCGCGTTCTCCAGCAGCTGCTCGGTCGGCGTGTGCAGAAAGCCACCGGAGGTGTTGTAGCAGCGGACGCTGTCGCGGTGGGCGCCCAGCAGCTTGGCCAGCGGCAGCCCGGCCCGCTTGGCCTTGAGGTCCCACAGGGCGATGTCGAAGGCCGCGATCGCCTGGGTGGACAACCCGCTGCGTCCCACTGAGGCGCCGGCCCACACCAGTTTCGTCCAGATCTTGGCGATGTCGCTGGGGTCCTCGCCGAGCAGGGTGGGCGCGATCTCCTGGGCGTGGGCGAACTGGCCGGGCCCTCCCGCGCGCTTGGAGTAGCTGAAGCCGATGCCCTCGTGCCCCTCCTCGGTGGCGAGTTCGACGAAGAGGAAGGCCACTTCCGTCATCGGCTTCTGGCGCCCGGTGAGCACCTTGGCGTCGCTGATGGGAGTGGCCAGGGGAAGGACGACCGAGGACACTCGGATCCAGGAGACCCGGTCGAGGGTTGCCTCACCTGCCTGCTGCGCGGCGTGCGTTGCCGTATGCGATGTGGTCACCACGTGTTGTCCCTGTGTGTGGGGCCCGTATGCGGGGCGAGTGGATGTCGTCGGAACCGCCCCGGGCGGCCGACGAGCTCCTTTGCAAGCTAAGGTCGCCAGACGATCTACGTCTAACTTAAAATTGGCATGCGTTGATACCGGGAGAGCATCGTTGTTCACGCTCATGCAACTCACCAGCTTTGTGACGGTCGCCGAGGAGCTGCATTTCACCCGGGCCGCGGAGCGGCTGAAGATGACCCAGCCGCCGCTGAGCCGCCAGATCCAGCTGCTGGAGACCGAGTTGCGGGTCCAGTTGCTGGAGCGCACCAACCGTTCGGTGCGGCTCACCCCCGCGGGACGCGCCTTCCTCACCGAGGCCCGCCGCATCCTGCGCCAGTCCGAGCACGCCGCGCTCGCCGCCCAGCAGGTGGCCACGGGCGAGGCGGGGAGCATCGCCATCGGCTTCACGGCGGCCAGCGCCCACTCCGTACTGGGCACACTGCTGGAGATCGCCCGTGCGACCATGCCGGGCGCGGAGATCACCCTGCGCGAGATGGTCACCCGTGACCAGTTGGAGGCCGTCACCGAGCAGAGCCTGGACCTGGGCCTGGTGCGGCCCTCGGTCACCGGCCCCGATCTGCGCTCCCGGCCCGCGGCCCGGGAGCGGCTGCTGGCCGCCCTGCCGACCGGGCATCCGCTGGCGGCGGGCGAAGGGCCGCTGAAGGTGGCCGACTTCGACGGGCAGGAGCTGCTGATGTACTCGCCCATCGAGGCGCGCTACTTCAACGAGCTGCTCATCAGCATCTTCCGCGCCGCCCACGCCACCCCGGTCTTCTCCCAGTACCTGAGCCAGGTCCACACCATCCTGGCGCTGGTGAACGGCGGCTGGGGCGTGGCCCTGGTCCCGGAGACCGCCGCCCGGCCGCGCTACCCGAACATCGCCTTCAAATCGGTGGAGCTCACCACTCCGGAGCCGGTGGAACTCAACCTCGTGTGGCGCAAGAACAACGACAACCCGGCCCTGCACGCACTGCTCCGCCACTCGGCCGCCCTTCTCCCCGCCCAAGGAGCCTGACCGCCGTGACGCACAGAACCTCCGGTGGCCTGCTGCGGCGCCACCGTGACTTCCGGCTGCTGTGGTGCGGTGAGACCGCCGGGAAGTACGGAGCGGCCGTCACCGGAGTGGCGATGCCACTGATCGCGGTCACCACCTTGCACGCGGACACCTTCGAGGTCGGCCTGCTGACGGCCGCGAGCTGGGCCCCCTGGCTGGTCATCGGCCTTCCGGCGGGGGCCTGGGTGGACCGGTGGCGCCGACGGCCGGTCATGATGGCCGCCGCGGCGGTCTCGCTGATGCTGTTCGCGAGCGTCCCGGTGGCCGCCTGGTGCGGTCTGCTGAGCATCGGACTCCTGCTGACCGTCGCCCTGTTGACGGGTACGGCCGCGGTGTTCTTCCAGACCGCCTACAGCGCCTATCTCGCCGGCCTCCTGGACCCCGAGGACCAGCCCGAGGGCAACGCCAAACTGCACGGCAGCGCCTCCGCGGCGCAGATCGCCGGCCAGGGTTCCGCCGGTCTGATCGCACAGCTGGCGGGCGCGGTGAACGGGATGTTCGTCAACGCGGCGACGTTTCTGGTCTCCCTCGCCTGCCTGACCGGCATCGGCTTCCGCGAACCGCGCGTCCCGGTGGCCGAGCGCCCGCCCCGGACGCTGGCCCGCGAGGTGGCCGAGGGGCTGCGGCTGATCGCCCACGACCGGTGGCTGCGCACCCTGACGCTCTTCGCGGCCGCGTCCAACCTGGCGCTGATGGGATACCAGTCGATCCGGGTGGTCTTCCTGGTTGGGACCGTCGGCCTGTCCCCCGGGCTGGTCGGTGGGCTCATCGCGGCCGTCAGCCTCGGCGGCGTCGCCGGGGCGTTCTGCGCACGCCGGGTGGCCGCCCGGGTCGGCGACGCGCGGGCGACGCTCCTGTTCGAGCTGGGGCTGGCCGTGGGCGCGCTGCTCATGCCGATGACTGCCGAGGGACCGTGGGTCGTGCTGTTCGTGGCGGGCGGTTTCTGCGTCACCGCCGGTGTGGTGGCCGGCAATGTCATCAAGGCGAGCTTCCAGCAGCGCTATTGCCCGCCGGAGCTGCTCGGCCGGCTCACCGCCTCATCGGCGTTCGTCAGCTATGGAACGCTGCCCCTCGGAGCCCTCCTCGGCGGTGCGCTCGGCACCGCGCTGGGCCTCCGGGCCGCCATGTGGATCACCACGGCGGGGATCCCGCTCGCCGGGCTGATCCTGCTCTTCTCCCCCATCCGGCGCTCCCGCGACCTTCCGGCGTCCGCACCGGCCCGACCACGTCGGGAAGCACCGGCCACGTCATGAAACGGAGCTCTTCCCATGGCCACTCCTCGCGTACGACGCGTCGCGGGGCCCGGGACGCTGGCGGCCCGTGACGATCTCGCGGGCGCCCACTACGCCTCGGCGTTCGCCTTACCGGTGCCACGGGCCGGGCCCCTGACCGCCGAGCAGTGGGCCCGGGCCGTCTTCGAGGGCACTCCCGCTCCCCTGCGGCGGTTTCTGGTGCTGAGCTGGACGTTGGGGCTCGGCCTCCGGCTGGGCCCCAGGACCTCGCCGCGCCATGTCCTGGGGTGGACGGTCTCGGACGCGGCGGACCACTCGCTGACCCTGACCGCTCCCCGCTGGTGGCCGCGCACAACGTCGTGGCCGTCGAGGACACGAGGGTCCTGTGGGCGACCTTCGTACGGTTCGACCGGCCCGCCGGCCGCCCGCTGTGGGCCCTGGCCGCGCCGATCCACCACCGGACGGTTCCCCGGCTCCTCCGGCGGGCGGCGCTCGATGCGGCGTCGGCCGGGGAAACCACCCGTGGTGACGGCCGGTTGCCGTAGCCCCCGGTCGCGTCGCCCGCCCCACCGTGCGGAGCTACGCTCGAAAGGGAGGGACTCGGTTCGCCTTCGAAGGGAGCGTTTCCGTGTCCGTCACATCACGCGCGGCGGCTCCGGCGCCGCTGCCCCGACATCGCGAGTGCCCCTTCGATCCGCCCGCCGCCTACGCGGCGCTGCGGGAGGACGGCGGGGCCAGTCGGCTGGCGTTCCCGGACGGCAAGGTGGGCTGGCTGCTCACCCGCCACGAGGACGTGACGCGGCTGCTGGCGGACGACCGCTTCAGCTCGGACCGCCGCCGGACCTCCTCACCGGTTCACGCGTTCCCGGTCCGCCCGGACGACCGCCGGATGCTGGGCTCGTTCATCGGCATGGACCCACCCGAGCACACCCGCTACCGGCGGCTGCTGAGCAAGTGGTTCACCGCCCGGGGGCTGCGGGGGCTGCAACCGCGGATCGAGGAGATCGTCGAGGACCACCTGGCCGCGATGGAGCGCGCCGGTCCCCCGGCCGACCTGGTGACGTCGTTCGCCCAGCCGATCCCGTCGCTGGTGATCTGCGAGCTGCTGGGGGTGGAGTACGAGGACCGGGCCGATTTCCAGCGGTGGGCCACCGTGCTGCTCCGGCTCGGCCAGCGCGAGGAGGAGGTGTACGCGGCCCGGGACGCGCTGTGGGAGTACATGCGGGGGCTGATCGATGCCAAGCGGCGGCGGCCGGACGAGGCGCTGCTCTCGCGTCTCGTCAACGGCGAGCACGGCGCGCCCGGCGGCCCCGGCAGCGCCACGGCGGCCGGGCTGACCGACGAGGAGCTGACCGGTGTGGGGCTGCTGCTGCTCGTCGCGGGCCATGAGACGACGGCGAACATGCTGGCCCTGGGCACCTACGCGCTGCTGCGCCACCCCGATCAGTCACGCGGGGTGCGCGAGCGGCCCGAGGTGATCGACCACGCGGTCGAGGAGCTGCTGCGGTATCTGACCATCGTCCAGTTCGGGATCGTACGGGTCGCGCGGGAGGACCTCGAGATCGCCGGGGCGCGGGTACGGGCCGGGGAGACGGTGGTCGGGGCGCTGGCCTCGGCCAACCGGGACGCCGCGCGGTTCACCGTCCCGGACACCCTGGACATCGCCCGCGAGCCGGGCGATCAGATCGCCTTCGGCCACGGCATTCACCAGTGCCTGGGTCAGCATCTGGCGCGGATGGAGATGCGGACGGCCTACCCCGCCCTGCTGCGGCGCTTCCCCACGCTCCGCCTGGCGGTGCCGCCCGGCGAGGTGCCGCTCCGCCACGACATGCTGATCTACGGAGTCCACCGGCTCCCGGTCACCTGGGACCGGGCCGTCGGTTAGGCGGCCGGCAGGTCCGCCCACCAGGTGATGCCCTCATGGCAGGTGTGGCTGCCGTGGCGCGAGGACAGCGCGGTGACGATGCCGAGCCCGCGGCCGTGCTCATCGGGCTCGATCTCCTCGTCCGCCCGCTGATCGGCGGGGATCGGACCCCCATCGGTGACCTCGATGCGCAGGCCGGTCCCGCCCTCGCACTCGGTCCAGCTCAGCCGCAGCACGGCCGGGGGCAGGGCGTGCAGGATCGCGTTGGTGACCAGCTCCGAGATCACCATGAGCGCCTCGTCGAACCGGTCGGCCGGCAGCTCCCATTCGGACAGCAGCGCGTGCGCCCGCCGCCGTACGGTGGCGACGGCCTCGCAGATGTGCGGGACGGGCAGCACATGGTCGCCGGCGTCGTTCACCGCGGGCCGGTCCCGGGCCTCCTCGCGCATCGCCGCCGACGGCCGGTCCGGGATCTCGTCGCGGGCGGCCCCCGACGCCGTCAGGGAGTCCGGGTCCGGCGCCTGGGAGCCGATGAGACGGACGTCGGTGAGGTCGACGGTCCCCGCGGCCTGCCCGATCACGCCGTGCCCGGTGATACCGGGCCCGGTGATGCCGGGCGTCGGCAGGCTCAGTTGTTCCGCCACGTCTCCTCCTCTCCAAGACGGGTTGTGTGCCGGGCACCCTTCGGGTCACCTTTCGGCATACTGGTCTTCTTGTCCCGATACGGACGCTATGGGCACCAACCGCCGGGGTCAACGAATCCGGGTCGGCATTGCCGAACGTTTGGCGTCCTCGCCGACAGGCTGCGCCACTGGCCGAAGAGCTACGATCGCGACATGGCCGGCCCGGTGCAGTCCATCGAGCGGGCGGCGGCGATCCTGCGGCTGCTCGCCCAGGGGTCCGGTCGGCTCAGTCTGGGCGAGGTGGCGGCCTCGCTCGGCCTCGCGAAAGGCACCGCGCACGGCATCCTGCGCACCCTCCAGAGCGTCGACTTCGTCGAACAGGACAAGGCGACGGGGAAGTACCAGCTCGGCGCGGCGCTGCTGCACCTTGGGACCAGCTATCTCGACATCAACGAGCTGCGGTCCCGCTCCACCAACTGGACCGACGCCCTGGCCGCGCGCAGCGGTGAGGCGGTCCGCCTCGGAGTGCCCCTGGAGGGCAAGGTCCTCATCGTCCACCACGTCTTCCGGCCCGATGACACCTTCCAGACCCTGGACGTGGGCTCGCTGCTGCCCCTGCACGCCAGCGCGCTGGGCAAGATCCTGCTGGCGTACGGGGCGACTCCCGTGGAGCCACTCATGGAAACCGAACTGGAGAGCTACACCCGGCACACGCTCGACTCCCCCCAGCGGCTGAGCCGGGCGCTGGCCGAGATCCGCGACACCGGGTGGGCGTTCGCGGCACAGGAAATGATGATGGGCGAGGCGGACATCGCGGCGCCGATCCGCGGACAGGGCGGCCTGGTGGTGGGCGCGGTCGGCATATCCGGCGCCGTGGACCGCCTCTGCGACAGCAAGGGACGGCCGCATGGCTCGCTGGTCGGACTGACGCGCGACGCCGCCCGGGCGATCTCCCGCGATCTCGGCGCGGCCCGCTGGTGATGATGCCCCATGCCCTGCTCCAACCCGCCCGAAGGCAGGCCAGGCCATGGTTGAACGCTATGTGATGTCCATCGACCAGGGCACCACGTCCACCCGGTGCATCCTCTTCGACCACCAGGGACGGCTGGTCTCGGTCGGCCAGCGGGAACATGAGCAGTACTTCGCCAGGCCCGGCTGGGCCGAGCACGACCCCACCGAGATCTGGTCCCATCTGCGGCGTGTCGTCGTCCCCCGGGCCCTGGAGGGCGCGGGGATCCGCCCCGAGCAGATCGCGGCGATCGGCATCGCCAATCAGCGCGAGACCACGGTGGTCTGGGACCGCCGCACCGGCGTTCCGGTCGGCCACGCCATCACCTGGCAGGACACCCGTACCAGCGGCTATGTCGAGGAGCTGCGGCGGACCACCGGTGACGACTTCTTCCTGGAACGCTGCGGTCTTCCGCCCACGACCTACTTCTCCGCGCCCCGGCTGCGCTGGCTGTTCGACCATGTCGACGGCTTGCGCGAGCGCGCGGCCCGCGGCGAAGTGCTGTTCGGCACGATGGAGAGCTGGCTGATCTGGAACCTCACCGGAGGGCCCGACGGCGGACTGCATCTGACCGACGCCACCAACGCCAGCCGCACCATGCTGATGAACATCCGCAGCCTGGCCTGGGACGATGAACTGCTGGCCTATTTCGATGTGCCCCGGGCGATGCTGCCGGAGATCCGCTCCTCCGCCGAGTGCTACGGCATGGCCCGCGCCCTGCTGCCGGACGTACCGATCTGCGCGGCCCTCGGCGATCAGCAGGCGGCGCTGTTCGGGCAGACGTGCTTCGCCCCCGGCGAGGCGAAGTGCACCTATGGCACCGGCAGCTTCCTCCTGGTCAACACCGGCACCGAGCTCGTACGGTCCCGGCACGGACTGCTGACCACGGTGGGCTACAAGGTCGGCGGCGAGCCGCCGGTCTACGCCCTGGAGGGCCCCATCGCCGTCACCGGCTCGCTGGTGCAGTGGTTCCGCGACCGGCTGGGTCTGATCCACAGCGCCCCGGAGATCGAGACCCTCGCCCGCGGCGTGGAGGACAACGGCGGCTGCTATATCGTCCCCGCCTTCTCCGGGCTGTTCGCCCCGCACTGGCGCAGCGACGCGCGCGGGGTGATCGTCGGGCTCACCTCGTACATCACCAAGGGGCATCTGGCCCGGGCCGTCCTGGAGGCCACCGGGTGGCAGACCCGGGAGGTGGTCGACGCCGTCAACGCCGACTCACCCCGGCCGCTGCGCCAGCTGAAGGTGGACGGCGGGATGACCTCGAACAATCTGCTGATGCAGTTCCTGGCCGACGTCCTGGACATGCCCGTGGTGCGCCCCATGGTCTCCGAGACCGTCTCCCTCGGCGCCGCCTACGCCGCCGGGCTCGCCTCCGGCTACTGGCCGGATCTGGAGGGGCTGCGCCGCAACTGGCACCGCGCGGCCCAGTGGATGCCCACGATGGACCCCGCGCGCCGGGAGGCGGAGTACGAGAGCTGGCGGCGGGCGGTCGAGAGGTCGCTGGGCTGGGCCAGGTCATAGCCCGGGGCATATTCCTCCAGGGCCCGCGCGGGAATCGAGGCGGAACGGGACGTGTGAGTTCCCCGAGGCGGGGTATTCGAGCCAGCCGCGGCTGTTCACTCGAGCCGCTCTGGGACCCAGAAACCCATGAAGACCCAAAACCCGATCCATGGACGGAATCATGACCAGCCCTTCCGATGAAAACGTCTCCGCCACCCAGCAGGCCCTAGGCGAGCTGGCGGCCGACCGGGCGGACGAGTCGGCGCTGAACACCCTTGCCAACAGTGAGGTCCTCCTCCCCTCCGCCGAGACCGGAGAGGAGACGGACCCGCAGGCCGTGACCCTGCCCGTGTTCCAGCAGGAGGACGGCGCGCAGCTGGTACCGGTCTTCACCACTCCGGCCCGGATGCACCAGGCCCTGCCCCAGATCGAGCGGTACCACCTGGTGCCGCTGGGCGCGCTGGCCCAGGGATGGCCCTCCGAAGAGCTCTCGCTGACCATCGACGCGGGCGCCCCGGAGGCGGTCACCCTCTCGGCCACCGGCGTGCGGAGCCTGCTCAGCGGCTCCGGCCCGGCCGCCTGACCCTCCCGCGGCGGCCCGTGCCCCTTACTCGTACGGGCACGGGCCGCGGCGATGCCCGATCCCGGCGGGCCGCCCGCCGAAGCGGGCCGCTCGCTGATTGGCCACCGTCCCCGCTCATCGTCTACCGTCCCGTGGACAACTGATCACGGGAAGAGACCGGCGGGACGGACCACGTGAGCGCGATCAACATCGGACAGGCCGCCATTCTCGGCATCGTGGAGGGGGTCACCGAATTCCTCCCGGTATCGTCCACCGGCCACCTCAAGATCACTGAGGGGCTGATGGACATCCCGGTGGACGACAAGTCCGTCGTGGCCTTCACCGCGGTGATCCAGGTCGGCGCCATCGCCGCCGTCCTGCTGTACTTCTTCCGCGACATCAGCCGCTTCGTCACCGCATGGGCGCGCGGGCTGGTCAACCGCGAGGAGCGGTACCACCACGACTACAAGTTCGCCTGGTGGGTCATCTACGCCACGATCCCCATCGTGATCGTGGGCCTGGCCGCCAAACCGCTGATCGAGGGCCCGCTCGCCTCCCTGTGGGTGGTGGCCGCCTCGCTGATCGTGGGCAGCGGGCTGATGTGGCTGGCCGACCGGATGGGCCGCCACAAGCGCGGGGAGGACGACACCAGCGTCAAGGACGCGATGCTGATCGGCTCCTCGCAGATCCTCGCGCTGCTCTTCCCCGGCTTCTCCCGCTCGGGCGCCACGATGGCCACCGGCCTCATGCTCGGTCTGGACCGGGTGGCCGCCACCCGGCTCTCGTTCTTCCTGGGCATTCCGTCGCTGACCGGCGCGGGGCTCTACGAGCTCAAGGACGCCATGGGCGGTGGCGTGGGCACGATGCCGCTCGCGGTGGGCACGGTGGTGTCCTTCGCCGTGGCCTACGCCTCCATCGCCTGGCTGCTGAAGTTCGTCGCCAAGCATTCGTTCAACGCCTTCGTGATCTACCGGATCGTGATCGGCGTGGCGCTGTTCGGGCTGCTCGGCGCGGGTGCCCTCAACGCCTGACGCCATCGCCCCAGCGGCTCGCCGGATAGTCGACATAGCCGCCCGCGCCGCCGGTGTAGTACGTGCCCGGGTCGCCCGCCGCCAGCTCGCGGTCCAGGGCGAACCGGGCCACGAGGTCGGGGTTTGCCACGAAGTGGGTGGCGTAGGAGACGGCGTCCGCGAGCCCGGGCCCGATCACCGCGTTGCCGGTCTCCCGGTCGAAGCCGTGGTTGGCGATCAGCGGGCCGTCGAAGAGGCGCCGGTAGCGGGCGAAGGCGTCGTGGTCCGGGGCGGCGCCCGGCGCGGCGGGGGCCGGTCCGCGCAGATGCAGATAGGCCACGGGGTGGTCGCCCAGCTCCGCCACCAGCGCGTCGTAGTCGGCGAGCGTCCGCTCGTCGGCGGTGAACCGCTCGGCGGTCCAGTACGGCGACAGCCGCACGCCCACCCGGCGGCCGTCCCAGGCCGCGGCCACCGTGTCCACGATCTCCATCAGCAGTCGCCGCCGCCCGGCCGGGTCGCCGCCGTAGGCGTCTCGGCGGAGGTTCAGCCGTGGATTGAGGAACTGCGGGATCAGGAACGAGCCCAGGGCGTGCACCTCGACGCCGTCGAAACCGGCGCGGCGGGCGTTCACCGCGGCCGCGCCGTACTCCGCGACCGTGTCCCGGATGTCGGTGATCGTCATCTCCCGCGGGGTGACCGTGGCCTTGGGCCCGCCGGGGGTGTGGGTCCGCTCCCGGGGGTCGACCGCCGACGGACCGGCCGGAAGTGCGCCCCCGAGGTGGTCGGGGTGCGAGGCGGCGCCGGTGTGCCACAGCTGGAGCACGATCCGCCCGCCGAGGGCGTGGACGACATCGGTGACCCGGCGCCACCCGCTGATCTGCTCCCCGCTGTAGACACCGGGGACGTTCGGGAAACCGATGGCCCGCTCGCTCACCCAGGTCCCCTCGGTGACGATCAGCCCGGCCCCGGCCCGCTGGCCGTAGTAGTCCGTGTGCATACCGTTCGGGACCAGCCCCTCGCCCGTGGCCCGGGCCCGGGTCATGGGCGCCATCACCACCCGGTTGGGCAGCCGGAGGTCCCCCAGCTCCGCGGGGCGCAGCAGCGGCTGGTCCAGGACGGTCGAACAGGTGGTGGTCATGGTGTCTCTCCTCGTCACCTCTGCCGCGTGGGATACGTCGTGGTTACGTCTGAGGAAGTGACGGAGCGCGGCGCGGAAAGGTGACCGATGGACGGGCGGAAAGCGGGGGACGGACAGCGGGAGCACCGGCAGGACGGCCTGGCGGAGCGGTTCGAGACCCACCGCGGCCAGTTGCGGGCGGTCGCCTACCGGATGCTCGGCTCGACCAGCGAGGCGGACGACGCGGTGCAGGAGACATGGCTGCGGCTCAGCCGCGCGGATGCCGAGGCGGTCGGGAACCTGACCGGCTGGCTGCGGACGGTCGTCTCCCGGATCTGCCTGGACATGCTGCGGTCCCGCACCGCGCGCCGGGAGGAGCCGGTCGGCCAGGAGCTGCCCGAGCCGGCCCGGGAGACCGGGGACGGCGGCGGTCCGGAGGACGAGGCGGTGCTGGCCGACTCGGTCGGCAGGGCGCTGCTCGTGGTGCTGGACACGCTGGGCCCGGCCGAGCGGGTCGCCTTTGTGCTGCACGATGTGTTCGCGGTGCCGTTCGACCGGATCGCGCCCATCGTGGAGCGCTCACCGGTCGCCGCGAAGAAGCTCGCCAGCCGCGCCCGCCAGAAGGTGCGGGGCATCGCGACGGTGCCCCGCGCCGAGCTGGACCGGCAGCGGCGCACCGTCGACGCCTTCCTCGCCGCCGCCCGCGGCGGGGACCTGGCGGCGCTGCTCGCGGTGCTGGATCCGGATGTGGTCCGGCGCGCCGACCGCGCCGCCCTGCCCGAGGGGGTGCCCACGGTGGCCCGCGGTGCGCGGGCGGTGGCGGAGGAGACCGCCGGTTTCGCGCCGAGGGCGCGGTTCGCGGAGCCCGCGCTGGTGAACGGGTCCGTGGGGGTCGTCGTGGCCCCGCGCGGCCGGCTGCTCCTCGCCCTGACCGTCACCGTCGAGGCCGGGAGGATCGCCGCGTACGAGGTGATCGCCGACCCCGCGCGGCTGAGCCGTCTGGAACTCGGCCTCCTCGACGACGTACGGCCTCACGTAGCCTCGGCCCATGGGTGATTTACTGCCGTATCTGATCGTGGCCGGTGTGCTCGCCGCGCTCATGGGCTTCCTCGGCTGGGTGGCGTCCCTCGCCCGGCGCCGTGGTGCCACCGGGGCGGCCCTGCGGGCGGCCCTGGCCTCCCACGACGAGGCTTTCCGGGTGACCGCGTACGACTCCCACCACGAGATCGTGGCGCAGGCGGAGCGCAAGGCGCCGATCCTCTCCCCCGACGGTCAGTGGACGCCGAGCCACACCCTGGCGGACGGCCGCCGGTCCTCCGGCCCGCGGGCTCCCCGGGCCCGGCGGGGGCTGCTGCGCCGGTGGGGCCGCCGGCGCGGGGGTCGCTGAGGCCCTAGGAGGACGCCGCGGCCGCGGGGTAGTCGGCGCCGAGGGTCACCTCGCGCCAGGTGTCGAAGGTGGCCCTGAGGGAGTCCAGCCGGGCCTGGGCGATGTCGTAGGCGGCCTTGCCCAGCAGCAGCCGCAGCGGGGGTTCCGCCGCCTCCACCGCGCCGATGATGGCCTCGCTCGCGCGGACCGGGTCGCCGGGCTGGTGGCCGTAGGTGGCGAGGGTGCCGGCCCGCCGTGCGCCCGCGGTCCCGGCGTAGTCGTCGATGGTGGTGGCGGACTGGCGCATGGAGGGGCCGGACCAGTTGGTGCGGAAGGCGGCGGGCTCGACGATCGTCACCTTGATGCCCAGTGGGGCCACCTCGGCGGCGAGCGACTCGGACAGGCCCTCCACGGCGAACTTGGTGGCGTGGTAGTAGCCGGTGGCGCCGAAGGCGGCCAGGCCGCCGAGGGAGGAGATGTTCACGATGTGGCCGGCGCGGCGGGCGCGCATGCCCGGCAGCACCGCCCGGGTGACGTCCACCAGGCCGAAGACATTGGTGTCGAACAGGGCCCTGACCTCCTCGTCCTCGCCCTCCTCGAGCGCGGCGAGATAGCCGTAGCCGGCGTTGTTGACGAGTACGTCGACGCGGCCGAAGGCGGTTTCCGCCTCCTTCACCGCCTCCGCCACCCGGTCCTTGTCGGTGACGTCGAGCGCCAGGGCCAGCGCGCGGTCCCCGTGGCCGGCGACGATGTCGGCCACCTGCCGGGGATCGCGGGCGGTGACCACCGCGCGGTGGCCGTGGCCGAGGACGGCGGTGGCCAGTGCCCGGCCCAGACCGGTGGAACAGCCGGTGATGAACCAGACGGGCGAGTCGTTGACGGTCATGACGGTCATGCGGAGGAGTCCTTCGTCGTGGTGCTCATGGGGTCGTGGGGCGCCTCCACCACGTCGGCGGTGAGGCTGCCCAGCAGGGCCAGCGCCTGCTCGGACGGGCTGTCCGGCTCGGCCTGGTAGACGATGAGCTGCTGACCGGGGGCGCTGTTCACGGTCAGTGCCTCGTACTCCAGCGTCAGCTCACCGACCAGGCGGTGCCGGAAGCGCTTGGTCTCGTGGGTCTTCTGGCGGATGTCATGGCGTGCCCACAGCCGCCGGAACGTCTCGCTCTTCAGCGACAGCTCACCGACGACGGCGATCAGTTCGGGGTCCTCGGCGTCGATTCCGGCCGCCGCGCGGAGCCCGGCGACGGTGTTGACCGCCACCCGGTCCCAGTCGGGGTAGAACTCCCGCGCGTCCGGGTCGAGGAAGACCAGCCGCACCAGATCCCGGCTGTGGGTGTGGCCGTCGAACAGGGCCCCGCCCAGGGTGTTGTGGGCCAGTACGGTCAGACAGCGCCCCAGGACCACGGCCGGGGTCCGCGGCCAGCCCTCCATCATCCGCAGCAGGGTCGGGCTCACCCGCTCCCGCCGCGCGGCCGGGCGGCGCCGGCGGGGGGCCGGACTGGCCAGCCGGTGCAGATGGGCGACCGCGTCCTCCTCCAGCACCAGCGCCCGGGCCAGCGCCTCGACCACCTGCGCCGAGGGATGCCGCTCCCGGCCCTGCTCCAGCCGTATGTAGTAGTCGGTGCTGACCCCGGCCAGCAGCGCCACCTCCTCCCGGCGCAGCCCCGCCACCCGGCGCCGGCCGGCGGGCGGGATGTCCACGTCCTCGGGCCGCACCCGTTCACGGCGGGCGCGCAGAAAGCGCCCCAGAGGGTTCTCGCTGTCCATGAAAGCGAGCGTAGACCGGGGAAAGCGCGGTCAGGGCCTCGTAAGGTGGCCGCGCTACTCCTACCCTGGTCCGGGGGGTGCCGCCCATGGACCACTACGGGGAGCGCAGGGTCGGCCGGGGGCCGGACGCGGACGGCTGCCCGGTGCGGCGGGGGCCGGACGGGGTCTGGCGGGTGTCCGGCTACGAGGAGGCCCGCGCCGTACTGCGCGCCACGGCCACCGTGCAGGCCGGGCTCGGCGTCGAGACGGTGGAGAAGCTGCCGTCCCGGTTCCGGCGGCCGGTGCTCTACCGGGACGGTCCGGAGCACCGCGAGGACCGGCGGCAGACCGCCCGGTTCTTCACCCCGCGCCGGGTCGACGAGCACTACCGCGAGGTCATGGTCAGGGTGGCGGAGGCACAGCTCGGCACCGTCCGGGAGACCGGCCGGGGCCACCTCGCCGATATGAGTTTCCATCTGGCCATCGAGGTGGCCGGTGCCGTGATCGGCCTGACGGAGAGCCGGCCCGGGATCCGGGGGCGGCTGGAGCGGTTCTTCCCCGAGAAGTTCGGCACCCCCGGGCTGACCAGCCTCCACGGGATCCGCTGGCTGGTGCGGCAGAACGCCAACTGGCTGCGGGTCTACTGGGGCGATGTCCGCCCGGCCGTACGGGCCCGGCGGCGACGGCGGCGCGACGACCTGATCTCCCATCTGCTGGACGAGGGGTGTTCGTCCGGCGAGATCCTGGGGGAATGCCTCACCTTCGCCGCCGCGGGCATGGTCACCACCCGGGAGTTCGTCAATATGGCCGCGTGGCATCTGTTCGGCGACACCGCCCTGCTGGCGCGGTACCGGGCCGCCGACGAGCCCGGCCGGATCGCGATCCTCCAGGAGATCCTCCGGCTCGAACCGGTCATCGGCCGGCTCCGCCGCCGTACCACGGCACCGCTCCGGCTGCCCGGCGGCGGCCAGGACCCGGGCGCCGAGGTGACGGTCCCGGCGGGGGAGTTGATCGACATCCTGCTGCACCGCGCCAACCTCGACGCCCGTACGGTGGGCGAGCGGCCGGAGCGGCTGTGTCCGGGCCGCCCGATGGCCGGGGGCGCGGGGGCTCCGGGGCTGTCCTTCGGGGACGGTGCGCACAAATGCCCCGGGGCCACCATCGCGCTCCTGGAGACGGATGTCTTCCTCAGCCGGCTGTTCGCCCTGCCCGGCATCCGTATGGCCGCCCCGCCCAAGGTCGGCTTCAAGGACGGCATCGACAGCTATGAGCTGCGCGGCTTGGCAGTGGTGTGCACCGGACGGACCTGACCGGCCGGTGACGGGCGCGGCTCAGCGCGGGTACAGCCGCCGCCGTGCCGTGGTGAAGCGGGCCAGGGCGTCCGGGAGCGGGTCGATGCCGATACCGGGCGCGGTGGGCACCGGGAGGTGACCGTCCCGGAGGACGAACGGCTCGGTGATGTCCTCGGCGAAGTACCGGCCGGAGGCCGAGGTGTCACCGGGCAGGGTGCAGCCGGGCAGGGCGGCGAGGGCCAGGTTGGGGGCGCGGCCGATACCGGTCTCCAGCATGCCCCCGCACCACACCGGGACGCCGTGGGCGGCGGCGAGGTCGTGGATGCGGCGGGCCTCCGGATAGCCGCCGACCCGGGCCGGTTTGATGTTGATGACCCGGCAGGCGTCCAGCGCGATCGCGGACGCGGCGTCGCGCGCGTTGTGGATGGACTCGTCCAGACAGACCGGGGTGGTCAGCCGCCGCTGGAGCCGGGCGTGGGCGTGGAGGTTGTTCTCCTCCAGCGGCTCCTCGATGAGCAGCAGCCCGAACTCGTCCAGTTTCCCGAGGTGTTCGGCGTCGGCGAGGGTGTAGGCGGTGTTGGCGTCGACCTGAAGCGGCAGCGCCTCGCCGAACCGTTCCCGTACCGCGCGCACCGGCGCCACGTCCCAGCCCGGCTCGATCTTCAGCTTGATGCGCACATAGCCCTCGGCGAGATACCGCTCGACGTCGTCGATCAGTTCCGGCAGGGAGTCCTTGATGCCGATGGACACCCCGGCGGGCACCCGCTCGTGGACCGAGCCGAGGAAGGTGGCGAGCGGCATGCCGTGGGCGCGGAGTTCGGCGTCGAGCAGCGCGGTCTCCAGCGCCGCCTTGGCCAGCTCATGGCCCTTGACGGCGGCCATGGCGGGGGCGAGGGCCGCGGTCGTGGGCGTGCGGAGGGCGGCCACCCGGGGCAGCAGGAAGTCGCGGATCACGATCTCCGCACCGGCGATGAACTCCGCGCAGTACAGCGGCTCCGGGTCGGCGGCGAACTCCGACCAGCCCTCCGCCCGGTCCGTGACGATATGCAGCAGAAAGGTGTCCTTGCTGGTCATCGTCCCGAAGGAGGTGCGGAAGGGGGTGATCAGCGGAAGGGAGACATGGAGCAGTTCGGCGCGTTCGAGCCTCATGGCCGCGGGTCCTCTCCGGGGGTGGTCGGGGTGGGGTTCCGGGTGAGCCGGTACCAGCCGTCGCGGGACATCGCGGTGGCCCGGAAGCCCTCGGCGTACGCCTCGGTGAAGACCTCGCGCACGGCGTGCCGCCAGCGCAAGCCCAGGGCCGGGTCGGCGGTGCGCAGCGCGACGACGTCCCCGGGCACCCTGCACCACAGCCGGTCCTCGTGGCGGGCGGCGAGCGGGCCGCCGTCGGGGGCGTGCCGGACGACCGGGGCGGCCGCCCGGGCGCCGGTGTCGTCGGCGGAGGCGGGGGCGGGTCGCGCGAGGAGGTCCCAGCGGGCGGTGAGCCGGTCGCTCTCGTCGCCGTCGTTCACCCCGTCGTTCATCGGCCCGTAGAGGTCGACCAGGTACTCGGCGCCGACGGCACCCAGTTTGACCAGGTTGAAGCGGGCGTTACGGGCGACCAGCGGGTCGAAGGTCCAGCGCATGGTGTGGGCCCCGCGCTCCAGCGCCCAGCCGCGCTGGGCCTGTTTGACGGCGTGGCCGACGCCCCGGTCGGAGGCGGTGGCGGCGGCCACGAGCGAGTACACCTCCCGGTCGGCCGGCGGGCCGAAGACCGCGACCGCGGCGCCGGAGAGCCGTTCGCCGCCAGGTTCGGCCGGGTACGCGGCGTGCACCGCGCCGCCCGCGTGGACGATGCTGTGCAGCACCTCGGCGGGATAGGGCGGGTTGCTGCGCGGCAGCCGCCACACGTCGGCGAAGAAGTCGGCCACCGCCTGGACACCGGCCACGTCGTGGACGGTGCGGACGGCGACCCCGGCGGCGTGGGCGGCGGCGGTGGCCAGCGCCTCGGCGTCCATCGTCACTGATGTCATGGGCTCGAGTCTCCCGGGGCGCGCACGCGCTCGGCTTGTCCGGACGCACAAGCGCGACCTAGGGTCCTGTTGCGATCAGCCAATCGCCTCGCGCGTCAGCCCCCTGGAAGGCCCGGTACCGCCCATGGACACCCGCACCCTCGGGGAGCTTCTGGACACCCTGGGCGAGCCCGCGCTGCGGCTGCTCGCCGCCCCGTCCGGGCTCACCTCGCCCGTCACCGAGGTGCTGCTGTACGACGCCCACGCCCCGTTCCCGGACCGGGCGCCCGGCGCCCTGCTGCTGGCGGTCGGGGTGCGGGCGGACGCGGCCGGGGCGCTGGTGGACGAGGCGGCGGCCGCGCGGATGGCGGGTCTCGTCGTACGCGGCGAGGGCGGACCCTCGTCCGGGCAGGGGCTCGGGCACGGTCAGGGGCAGGAACTCGCGTCGGGGCGCGGGCAGGGGCTCGCGGACGCCGTCGCCCGGGCGCGGGAGCGGGGGCTGGCCCTGCTCACCGTGGACGAGGACGCGGCCTGGCACCATGTCCATCTGCTGCTGGCCGGGGCGGTCGGAGCCCGGCCCTCCCCCGCGGGCGGCGCCGCGCTCGGCGATCTGTTCTCGCTCGCGGGCGCCGTGGCCACGGCCGTGGGCGGCGCCACGGTGATCGAGGACCCGCGCCAGCGCATCCTCGCCCACTCCACCATCCCCGGCCAGCCCGTGGACGAGCCCCGGCGCCAGGGCATCCTGGGCCGTCAGGTGCCGGGCAGCCCGGAGAACACCGAGCAGTACCGGGTGCTGTTCGCCTCCCAGGGACCGGTGCGCCTGCCCGCCCTCAGCGCCGAGGAACTGCCACGGCTGGCCGTCGCCGTACGGGCGGGCGGTGAGACCCTCGGCTCGCTGTGGGTCGTCGACGACGGAACCCTCGCACCGGACGCCGAGGAGGCGCTGGCCCAGGGCGCCTCCACGGCCGCCCTGCTCCTGCTGCGGGCGCGGGCGGCACAGGAGTTGTCCCGCCATATGACCGGCGATCTGCTGCGCCGCCTCCTGGACGGCACCGCCGAGCCCGCCACCGCCGCCGAGCGCCTGGGCCTGGCCCCCGGCACCCCGGTGCGGGTGGCCGCCTTCGCGCTGGAGGGCGCGGCGGGCGCGCCGGACGGGGAGCAGGCCGCGCTGCGGCTGCTGGACCTCGTACGGCTCCAGTGCGAGGCGCGGTACGGGCGGCATGCCTGTGTGCTGGTCGACGGGGTGGTGTACGCGCTGCTGCCGGTCGCCGACGGGCGGGCCGGGGAGCGGCAGCGGCGGCTGGCCGAGGACATCGTGCGCCGCGCGGGGCAGGCCCTGAGGGTGCCGGTGCGGGCCGGTCTCGGCGATGTGGTGCCGGAGGTGGCGGAGGTCCGCGGCTCGCGGGAGGACGCCGATCTGGTGCTGCGGGTGCTGGGCCCGGACGAGTCGGTGGCCGCCATGGCGGAGGTCCGGGCCCGCGCCGTACTGCTCCGGCTCACCGAACTCCTGGGCGAGCGGCGGGAGTTGACGGCAGGGGCCTGGCGGGACATCGTGGCGTACGACGCCGGGCACGGCACGGACTACGCCCGGACGCTGGTGTGCTGGCTGGACGCCGGATGCGATATGGCGCGGGCGGCGCGGCTGCTGGCCGTCCACCCCAACACCTGCCGCTACCGGCTGCGGCAGGCGCGGGCGCAGCTGGGCATCGACCTGGACGACCCGGACGAGCGGCTGGTGCTGTGGCTCCAGCTGCGCACGCTCGCCGGACTGCGGAGCGCGTGCGCCTGAGCGCTCCGCTGGAAGTGCCCCGAACCGCCGTCGATCGTCCGCGGCGCCATCGTGGCTGGTCGCGCCCGCGCGGCGGAGCCGCACATCGGCACGGCCCCGCGCCCCTCCGGGGCGCCTCTCGAACCGCGGCCGGCTTCCACCGACCTGGTCAGGGCCGTCCCGCGGATTCAGCCGAGCCAGCCCATGAGCCGTGCCTCGCACTCCCGCAACTGCTCCACCGGCACATACTCGCCCGCGGTGTGGGCCAGGGACGGGTCGCCGGGGCCGTAGTTGAGCGCCGGTGTGCCGAGCGCGGCGAAGCGGGCGACATCGGTCCAGCCCAGTTTGGGGCGGGGCGCCGCGCCGAGGTACGCCACGAGCGAGGCGGCCGCTTCCTGGTCCAGGCCGGGGAGGGCGCCCGGGATGTTCTCGGTGATCCCGACCTCGTACTCGGGGAAGAGATCGCGTACGTACGCCTCGGCCTCCCGTGGTGAACGGCTGGGCGCAAACCGCAGGTTGACCGTGATGACGCACAGGTCGGGCACCACATTGCCGGCCACGCCCGCGCGCACGGCCACGGCGCTCAGCCCCTCGCGGTACTCCAGCCCGTCGATGGTGATCCGCTCGCAGGTGTGCTCGTCCAGGCGCCGCAGAACGGTGGCGGCGCGGTGGGCGGCGTTGACCCCCTTCCAGGCGCGGGCGGTGTGCGCCCGCTCGCCGCGTACGGCGATGTCCGCCATCAGCACACCCTGGCAGCCCGCCTCGACACCGGCGTCCGAGGGTTCCATGAGGATCGCCAGATCGGCCCGGACCAGTTCGGGGCGTTCCGCGGCGATCCTGGCCAGGCCATTGCGGTCGCCGGCCACCTCCTCGCATTCGTAGAACACGTAGGTGATGTCGTGCGCGGGCGCGGGGAGCGCCGCCGCCAGCCGGAGGGCGACCGCGACACCGCCCTTCATGTCGCAGGCCCCGAGGCCGTAGAGCAGTCCCCCGTCCAGCCGGGAGGGGAGGTTGTCCGCGGCCGGGACGGTGTCCAGGTGCCCGGCGATGACCACCCTCCGGTCGCGGCCCAGCCGGGTGCGGGCCACGACGGAGTGGCCGATCCGCTCGACGGTCAGCCACGGCAGGGCGCGCAGCGCTCCCTCGACGGCGTCGGCGAGCGGGGCCTCATGGCCGCTTTCCGAGGGGATGTCGACCAGGGCGCGGGTGAGCGCGAGCACATCGGCGGTGGGATCGAGCGGAGTCATGGGGTGGTCTCCGGTTCGGGGGCGGGGCGGTTGAGGGTGTTGAGGGTGGAGTGCCGGATGCCGTACAGCCCGTAGACCGCGAGTCCGACCGCCATCCAGGCGCCGAAGGCGATCCAGGTGTCGGCCCCCAGCCCGTACATCACATACCCGCAGCAGGCCACGCCCAGCAGGGGTGTCACGGGCGCGAGCGGCACCCGGAAGCTGCGTGGCGCGTCCGGCTTGCGCCGGCGCAGGATCAGTACGGCCAGGTTGACCAGGGCGAAGGCGAAGAGGGTGCCGATGCTGGTGGCGTCGGCGAGGTCGCCGAGCGGGATGAGCGCGGCGAGGAGGGCGACGAAGGCGGAGACGATGAGGGTGCCCGCGCGCGGCACCCCGGTGCGCCGGTGGACCCTGGAGAACAGCCCCGGGACCAGCCCGTCGCGGGACATCGAGAACAGGATGCGGATCTGCCCGTACTGCACGGTGAGGACCACGCTGGTGGTGGCGACGACGGCGCCGATGGACAGCAGGATCGGCCACAGCGCGCCACCGCCGACGGAGCGCACGAGGACCTGGCTGAGCGTGGCCTCGGTGCCCTCGAACCGCTGCCAGGGCATCGCGCCGACCGCCGCCAGCGCCACCGCGCAGTACAGGGCGGTGACCAGGCCGAGCGAGAGGACGATGGCGCGCGGCAGATCGCGCTGCGGGTTCTTCGCCTCCTCCCCCGCCGTGGAGGCGGCGTCGAAGCCGATGTAGGAGAAGAAGAGCGAGGAGGCGCCCGCGGTCATCCCGGCCGTGCCGAGGGGGAAGAGCGGCCGGAAGTTCCCGGCGTGGAAGGCGGTGAAGGCCACCGCGCAGAAGATGACGAGCGCGGCCAGCTTCACCGCCACCATCACGGTGTTGACCACGGCGCTCTCCCGGGCGCCGCGCACCAGCACCACCATGGCGAGGACGACGATGGCGGCGGCGGGGACGTTCAGCACCCCGCCGTCGCCGGGCGGGGCGGCGAGCGCGTCGGGCAGGGTCCGGCCGATGGTCAGCTGAAGCAGCTCATTGACGTACTGGCCCCAGCCGACCGCGACCGCCGCCACGGAGACCCCGTATTCGAGGATCAGACACCAGCCGCACACCCAGGCCACCAGCTCGCCCAAGGTGGCGTAGGTGTAGCTGTACGAGGACCCGGCGCCCGGGATCATGCCCGCGAGCTCGGCGTAGGACAGGGCGGAGAACAGCGCGGTGACCCCGGCGAGGACGAAGGAGAGCACCACCGCCGGGCCCGCCTGCGGCACCGCCTCGCCGAGCACCACGAAGATCCCGGTGCCGAGCGTGGCGCCGACGCTGAGCAGGGTGAGCTGGGTCAGCCCCAGGGTGCGGCGGAGCGGGCCGCCACCGGCCTCGGCGACCAGCTCCGCCACCTCCCGGCGGCGGGTCAGTCTGCCGACCGGGCCGGTGGCCCGGCCCGGGGCCCGCCCGCCGTGCGGTTGTGTTCGCACACCGTTCACATTGCCTCCCTTGTCCGCGCCGCCGCGCTGTACGGCCCCTGATGATGCGGAAGGAAGCGGCCGGGGAGGTGCACGCATCGGCCAAAGACCCGCCCATGGCTTTGACCGTTCGGCCAACGCCCGGCCGCGGCTACGCCGTGCGCGAGCGGCCCAGCAGCGCCAGGGAGCAGACGAGGGACACGGCCACCAGCGCCATCTGGTAGATCACGACCGGCACGATCGATCCACCGGTCGAGTGCAGCAGCCACTCGCCGACCAGGGGTGCCGTACCGCCGATGAGCGCCGAGCACAGCTGGTAGGAGAGGGAGATACCGGTGTAGCGCACCGAGATCGGGAAGGCCGCGGCGAGCAGTCCGGCCAGGATCGCGTAGTTCATCGCGCCGGTGATGCCCAGCAGACAGATGCCGAGCCCCACGACGACCGGCTGGGTCGTCGAGACACAGGCGTACATCACCGGCACCAGAGCGAAGTTGAGGCCCAGCAGGCCCGCCACGGTGCGGCGCGGGCCGAAGCGGGCGGCCAGCACCACCCCGAAGGGCTGGGTGATGAACTGAAGGACGCTGTAGACGAGCAGCACGTTCAGCATGGTGGAGCGCTCCATGCCGAGGCTGTCGGTGGACCAGGACAGCACGAAGGTGGTGATGAAGTAGGTGGCGGCGATGCCGATGGAGCTGGCGAGCACACCGAGCGCGAGGGAGCCGGGGTGACCGGTGATCAGCTCCCGCAGGGGCACCTTCGCGACCCGCTTCTCGTCGCGCAGCCGGGCGAACTCCGGGGATTCCTCGACCTTGAGCCGCACCACCAGACCGATGACCACCATCACGGCGGAGAAGAGGAACGGCACACGCCAGCCCCAGGCGTCGAAGTCGTCGTCCGGCAGCTGGGTGAGCAGCGCGAACATCCCGGTGGCCAGGATCGATCCGGCCGGTGACCCCTGCTGGGCGAAGGCGCCGAAGGACAGCGCCTTCCCCTTGGGCGCGTGTTCGCTGGCGATGAGAACGGCGCCACCCCATTCGCCGCCCACCGCGATGCCCTGCACCATGCGCAGCAGCACCAGCGCGATCGGCGCGGCGACGCCGACCTCGTCGTAGCCGGGCAGCAGCCCGATCAGGGTGGTGGCGATGCCCATCATCAGCAACGTGGTGACCAGGGTCTTCTTCCGGCCGATCCGGTCGCCGAGGTGGCCGAAGACGATGCCGCCGATCGGCCGGGCGAGGAAGCCGAGCCACAGGCTGCCGAACGCCTCCAGCGCGCCGGTGGTGTCACCGCCGCCCCCGAAGAAGATCTTGCCGAGGACGAGCGCGGAGGCGGTGGAGTAGATGTAGAAGTCGTACCACTCGACGGTGGTGCCGATGAACGAGGCGAGACCGGCCTTGCGGGCGGTCCGCTCGCGGTCGGTGGCCGGGGCTCGGTCCGTGGCCGCGGCGGGGGCGGTGGGCTTGCTCATGGTCAGCGTCCAGATATGCGGTCGGCGAGACGGGCGATGGGGGATGTGGTGGTGCGGCCGGCGGACTCCGAGCGGTCGGCGGCGCGGTACGCGGCGTACATGCCGTGCACCCCGATCCACCGGAACGGTTCGGGCTCCCAGCGCCGGGTGCGGTGGCCGACCCAGGGCAGCGCGGTCAGCTCGGTGGAGCGGCCGAGCAGCAGATCGCTCAGGGTGCGTCCGGCGAGGTTGGTGGCGGCCACGCCGTGGCCGACGTATCCACCCGCGAAGCCGACGCCGGTGGCGGGGTCGTAGTCGATCGAGGCGCACCAGTCGCGGGGTACGGCCAGCACCCCCGACCAGGTGTGGTCGATGGCGGCCTCGGCGGTGTCCGGGAAGAGTCCGGTGAGGATCCGCCGCAGGGCGCGCACGGTGTCCGTGCTGGTCTGCCCCGCCCGGTCGGTGCGGGAGCCGAACTTGTAGGGCACTCCGCGGCCGCCGATGGCGATACGGCCGTCCGCGGTGCGCTGTCCGTAGGTGTACGCGTGGGTGGCGTCGCTGAGGAGTTCCTGCCCCTCCCAGCCGAGCCGCTTCCACAGCTCGTCGGGGAGCGGCTCGGTGACGATCATCGAGGAGTTCATCGGCAGCCAGGTGCGCCGCTCGCCCTCGATACCGCTGGTGAAGCCCTCGGTGGCACGGACGATCCGGCCCGCGCGGATGGTGCCGAACGGGGTACTGACCCGGCCGGGGGCGATGGCGGTGACCGGGGTGGACTCCAGGATCCGCACGCCCCGCGCCTCCACCGCTGCGGCCAGGCCGCGCACCAGCTTGGCCGGGTGGACCCGGGCGCAGTGCGGATTGTGGTAGCCGGCCAGCGCCCCGTCCAGGCGCAGCCGCTCGGCGAGCCGGGGGGCGCTCAGCCACTCCAGGTCCTGCCCGCCCCAGTGGCGCAGCTGGTCGTACGCGGCGCGCAGCCGGGGCAGTTGGGCGGCGCCATGGGCGACGGTGAGATAGCCGCTCTTGACGATGTCGGCCTCGATGCCCTCGGTACGGGCCACCGAGATCACCTCGTCCACGGTGTGGATCATCTCCCGCTGGAGGGCGATCACGGCCTCGCGCCCGCGCTTCCTCGCATAGGTCCCGGCCGATCCGGCGATCTTGCAGCTGAGCCAGCCGGCGTTCCGCCCCGAGGCGCCGAATCCGGCGAACTCCCGCTCCACGACGGTGATGTCGAGATCGGGGGCGGCCTGTTTGAGGTAGTACGCGGTCCACAGCCCGGTGAAGCCCCCGCCCACGACGCACACATCGGTGTCGAGGTCGCCGTCGAGCGGCGGACGCCGTTCGGGGAAGCCGGTCTGGCGGTACCAGAAGGACACATTTCCGTTCAGCACTGCGGCACTCAGCCAATCGTGGTCGAACGGCCGCTGGTCGGGCGGCCTGGGATGGCCCCGGTCTCGTCGCGGATCGAAGTGGCTCGAGGAGGCGGGCGGGGTGGGATGGGTCAGTAGCTGGGTGGGCTGATCACCCACAGCACCCGGGCGGCCGCCCCGGCCGACTCGCTCAGCCGGTGCGGTACGGCCGAGGAGTAGCGGATGCTGTCACCGGCCCCGAGGGTGAAGGAGCGCTCGCCGAGCTGGAGCCCGACCGTGCCCTCGAGGACGTACAGGAACTCCTCCGAGTCGCCGTGGCTGTAGAGGGTCTCTCCCGTGGAGCCATGGGCGTCGAACTCCCCCAGGAACACCTCGAGATGGTGCTGCGGCCCGGGGGTCAGCCGGAACTTGCGCCCGCCGAGCACCCCGAGGGCGAGCCGGGGCGCCTCCTCGGCGCGCAGCACGCTCGGGCCGCTGGTGAAGTCGTCGCCGAACAGATCGGCCACCTTCAGGCCGAGCGCGGCGGCGACCTGCTGGAGGGTGGCGATGCTGGGATTGGCCTGCCCGCGCTCTATCTGGCTGAGATAGCCCTCACTGATCCCGGCGGCCTCGGCGACGGTCCGCAGCGTCAGCCGGCGCGCCTTGCGCAGCGCGCGCAGCCGGTCGCCCACGGACTCGTCGGCGGTTTCCGCGGCCCGGTCCGTGGCGTGTTCGTTCTCCATGGCCGCACACGCTAAGAGTGCTGAGCGGGTGGCACAAGAGTCTGAACTGAAAACTCAGAAAACTTTACTGAGTGCCGGGTCCGGCACTCAGCCCGTCCAGGGTGAGGTCGAGGAGGCGGTCGGCCCGCTCCCGCTGTTCGGGCTTCCCCGAGGCGAGGGCGATGCCGGTGAGAGCGGCGAACATGTCGGTGGCGTCGATGTCCGACCGGATCACCCCGGCCGCGACGGCGGCGTCCATCAGCCGGGAGAGCGCGTCCTGGATCAGCTCGTGGCTCTGGGCGTACGGATTGACCCCCGACGCGACCACGCCGCGCAACGCGTCCGCCATGCCCAGCTTGGCGTTGGCGTAGTCCATGAAGCGGGCCAGCCACGCCCGCAGGGCCTCGCGCGGGGGCAGGGCCGCCAGCAGTTCGGGGGCGGCGTCGCAGAGCCGGGCCAGCTCATTGCGGTAGGCGGCCTCGATCAGCAGCTCGCGGGTGGGAAAGTTCCGGTAGAGGGTGCCGGTGCCCACGCCCGCCTCCTTGGCGATGCGCTCCAGGTGGGCGTCCAGCCCTTCCTCGGCGAACACCCGCACCGCGGCGGAGAGGATCTTCTCCCGGTTGCGCTGTGCGTCGGCCCGCAGCGGGCGCCCTGGATCCCTGGCCATCGGCGGCTCTCCTCATTCCCCGGTTGCTAAGTGGAGGCGCGCCCACTTAGTGTGGGATGAAGTGGCGGCGCCTCCACTTCTCACTGTAGGCCATCGCCGCCCCCTCCTTTCCCCTGCCCTCCCACAACGTTTCCCTGGAAGGAACCCCCATGACATCGGGTATCGAAGGCAAGGTCGTCGCCATTACGGGCGCGAGCAGCGGTATCGGCGAGGCGACCGCGCTGCTGCTGGCCGAGCGCGGCGCCAAGGTCGTCCTCGCGGCGCGGCGGTCGGACCGCATCGAGGCACTGGCGGCCCGGATCGCCGGGGCGGGCGGCGAGGCCGTCGCCGTCGTCACGGATGTGAAGCGGCGCGCGGATCTGGCCCGCCTGGTCACGACGGCACGCGAACGGTACGGAAAGCTGGACGTCCTGGTCAGCAACGCCGGTATCAGCCCGATCTCCGCCCTCGACGATCTGCGCGTCGAGGACTGGGAGGCGATGGTCGACGTCAACATCAAGGGTGTGCTGTACGGCATCGCGGAGGCCCTGCCCGTCTTCCGGGAGCAGGGCTCCGGACATTTCGTGCACACCCTCTCCACCGCCGGGCTGACCATCGTCCCGACGATGGCGGTCTACGCCGGCACCAAGAACGCCGTGCGCGCCATCTCCGAAGGGCTGCGCCAGGAGGCCGGTGAGACGCTGCGGGTGACCACCGTCTCGCCGGGGTTCATCCGGACGGAGCTCGCGGGTTCCATCACCGACCCGGACGCGAGGAGCGGGATCCAGGCCGGCATGGACAAGATCGCGATCTCCCCGGACGCCATCGCCCGCGCCATCGCGTTCGCCATCGAGCAGCCGGCCGATGTCGACGTCAATGAGATCGTGGTCCGTCCCACCGCGCAGAGCTGAGCCGTGGACCCGGGGGTCAACCGGCGGGCGCGCGGCCGGTGCCCAGGAGCGCGGCATGGACGGCCGCGGTGAGCACCACGGCCGCGAGTGCCCATGAGATCCAGCCCCCCGGGTCCGGCAGCCACTGCCGTCCGAGCGCGATCGGATAGATGGCCACCGCGTATCCGGCGGGTACGGTACGCGGCACGATCCCCTTTCGGGCGGCGCCGAGGAATAACAGCGGGGCCAGCAGTCCGGCCGAAAACACCACGCCCACCACCCACAGCGCCCGGTGCCGCGGACCGCCGTAGAGAGGGGGCCGTGCGGATGTTCCAGTGGAATATTCGTTCACGATCGCCTTTCGTTCGGCGCGGAGTGCAGACGATTGAGTGCGTGACGTGCGCTCACGGCACCGATACCGTCCAGATCACGGAGCTGACGGGCGGAAAAACCGGAGAGCAGTTCGAGATTATCGATACCGGCCCTGAGTAATGCATTGGCCAAACGATGTCCGATTCTGTCGTGTCCGAGGGCATCGAAGAGTTCGCCTCCCTCACAGGAACCGCAGTGCCGTCCGGGCGCGCTCGGCGTCATTTCCCGGGCGCCGCACCCACCGCACATATCGATCACCCGACCATCCCAGCGCGCCCTCGACCAGCTCATTTGCACGATGACTTCGCGAAGCGCACCGACGCTGTCGGCCGCTGAGGAGGAATGAGTGGCGCCACAGATGTCACATCGAATGGTGATCGAATGGCTCATGTGAGCATGATGGCAGAGAGCCTTCCCCCGAGCCTTCCCCGTCATCGCTTTGCGGCCGCTCGGCCGCCCATGGGACATGCGTTTCTCACAGCCGCTTGATGACAAATGCGACTGTTACGCCGCTCGGAGTGGTGAAAGCGTGAGCTAACAGTGGACAGCGAAGAGTCCGGGGGGAGTCCGCGCGAGCCGTAGTCAGCGGCTTGAATCCCGTCTGCACGACGGGGAACGCACCAGCGACAATCCGGTTTCCGGCCGAGTGCTGTCACCGCGAGCCCCACCGGGCTCATTTGACCGACAACGGAAACGGCTGGGTGATGACAGACAACGCGACGGACAAGGGTGCCGCCGATACCAGGGGGCGCCGTCACCGGAGATGGCGCGTATCCGCGGCGCTGGGTCTGACGGCGGTGCTGGCGGGCGGCGGGATCGCCGCCCTCCGGACGACCGGATCGCCCGCGTCCGATGCCTCGGAGCCCACGGCCGTCGTAGCCTCACACTCCGGCCGGCTGACCTCGGAGGAATCGCGCGAGGCGTCCCGTATCGCCATCGACGCCGCCAGCAGGCCCGGGACCGCGAAGGACCGTCAGAAGGCGGCGAAGCAGGGCGACGGGGAGCGGAACGCCGCCGGCGGCTCCGGCGCCGAGCCGCTGGACACCCGCCGTCCGCTCCGGGCCAAGTCGGCGTCTTCCGCGACCGACAGCCGGGCCGAGGTGCAGCTCTACGACTACGCCTCGGACACCCTCATCACCAGGGTGATCGATCTGCGCTCCAAGAAGGTCCTCGACACCGCCCGCCAGCACGGCGTCCAGCCGCCTCCCACCCTGGCCGAGGCCCGCGAAGCGGTGAAGGTCATCCTCGCCGACCGCCGGCTCGGCCCGGGGATGCGCGAGTCCTACGCCTCGCAGACCGGGAAGCGGCTGACCTCGCCCGCCCAACTGCGCCTCCAGAGCATGTCGTTCCTCGGCTCACGGGCCGAGGGGGTGGACGGTGCCCGGAAGGTGCCCCGGTGCGGTGAGCACCGGTGTGTGCAGCTGTTCGTGCGCATTCCGGGTGGCAAGTGGATCGACACCAGCCGGATCGTCATCGATCTGTCGGCCAGGCGCGCCGCCGTCATCGGCCTGTGAGAGGAGCGTAGTCAGTGTCCAGACTGTTTCGGCGTGCCCGTGTGTTTCCGCGTGCCCGTGTGTTTCGGCGCACCCATCCGCTGCGGCGTCCCCTGGTGCTGATCGCCGTGGTGGGACTGCTGGCTCTGTGGATACCGGGCCCGGCCTCCGCCGCACGCGCGGGGGCCGCGGCGGCCCCGTCCTGCCCCGCCGCGGATCGCATCGACACGACCCTGAAGAACGGTGCCCGGTGGCAGATGTGCTGGGACATCGACCGCAACACCGGTGCGGTGCTGAGCGATGTGATCTACACCCCGAACCGTGGCGCCCCCACCCGGGTCCTCAAGAGCGCCTCGCTGGCCGAGGTACATGTGCCCTACGACAGCGGTCAGCCGCGCTTCTACGATGTCTCGGCCATCGGCTTCGGCGATCTGGAGCAGGGCACGCTCACCCCGCTCAGCGCCAAGGACTGCCCCGACGGACGGCTGCGCGACTTCCGTGACACCCCGGTGCTGTGCGTCGAGGAGCAGCCGCGGCCGTTCGCCTACAAGAGCGCCGTGGAGAAGGGCGTACTGCACGGCACCGATCTGGTCGTCTTCTCGGTCTCCGAGATCGGCTGGTACGACTACATCACCGAGTGGCGCTTCTCGGACGACGGTTCCATCACCCCACGGTCCGGCGCCACCGGAAGCCTTTCGCCGTTCCAGTTCTCCGACGCGAGCAGCGGCTGGCCGACCGGGGTGGGCTCCACCCGGTTCAGCGAGAACCACTCGCACAACATCTTCTGGCGGCTGGACTTCGACGTCGACGGCCAGTCGAAGAACACCGTGGAGCAGTACGACTACCTGGGCAGCGGCACGGCCGCGCGCACCACCAAGCGCACGGTGTTCTCCCGTGAGACCGCAGCGGACCTCGCGCCCACCCGCTTCTGGCGGGTGGTGAACCCCGCCACCGAGAACTCCGACGGCCACGCCAAGTCCTGGGAGATCGACAACCACCAGAGCGATCAGTACCGGGGGCCGCACGAGACCGAGGAGTTCACCCACCACGACATGTACTTCACGCAGTACCGGGAGTGCGAGCGGCTGGCCTACGGCAACACCGCACCGGACTGCGCCACCTCGGTCGACAAGTACACCGGCGACGAGAAGCTCACCGACCCGGTGGCCTGGGTCAGTGTCGACTTCCACCATGTGCCCAGGGACGAGGACCAGGACCCCATGCCCACCCACTGGCAGGGCTTCAGGATCGTGCCCCGGGACGTCACGGCCACGAGCCAGCTGCCGTGACCCGGCCCCCGTCGCCCGCCCCGTCCCGTCCCCCGGCAAGGAGTGCACCGTGTTACGTACGACCCCGGACCCGTCCGTCGAGGAACGGTCGAAGATACGCCGCGTCCTCGAGGACCGACTGACCGCCCTGGCCCGCGCCCATCAGGTGCCCGGGGCCCAGCTCGCCGTGCACAGCGGCGGAACGACCCTCGCCGTGGAGACCGGCGTCCTGGACACGGAGACCGGCGAGCCGTGCACCGCCGACGCGGCCGTGCCCATCGGCTCCATCACCAAGGCGTACACCGCGACCGTGGTGCTGCTCCTGGTGGCGGACGGCGACGTGGAGCTGGACGACCGGCTCGGCGACCATGTGCCGGAGCTGCGGCGGGCCGGTCCGCCGTGCACGGTGCGCCAGGTGCTCAGTCACACCGCGGGGCTTCCGTCCGGGCCCGACTCCGACCAGGTGGCCTCGCTGACCGCCGCGCGCTATCTGCTGGACCACTGCACCCACCGCACCCTGGTGATGCCCCCGGGGACGGACTTCTCCTACTCCAACGCGGGCTTCGTGGCCGCGGGCCGGCTGATCGAGACGGTCACCGGGATGAGCTGGCAGGAGGCCATGCGGTCCGTTCTGCTCGATCCGCTGGGCACCGTGCCGTCCTTCATCGGCACGGCCGGCGCCCCGCACCGGCCCACGGCGCGCGGCCACTCGGCCAACAAGGCCACCGGCAGAACGCGGCCGGTGCGGCAGAACCTCGCTCCCGCCGAGGCCGCGGCCAGCGCTCTGCGCGCCAGTGCCCTCGATCTGGTGGCGCTGGGCCGGGCCCATCTCGGTGACGGGGCCACGGCATCGCTGCCCCGCGAGCTCGCGGAGGAGATGCGCCGCCCGGTGCCCGGTGCCGACCCCGGTGTGCTGGCCGACGGCTGGGGCCTGGGCTGGGGGCTCTTCCGGCACGGCGACACCCTGTGGTTCGGGCACGACGGCAACGCCCAGGGCACCTCCTGCTTCCTGCGGGCCGATCCCGCCACCGGCGCGGTGGTCGGCTTCACCGCCAACGCGGGCACCGGCACCGAGCTGTGGCACGAACTGACCGATGTCCTCGCCGAGATCACCGGTGTCCGGGTGCCCCCCACACCCACCCCACGGCGCCGGGCCACCCCCATGGCCGCGACCTCGCAGTGCACCGGGATCTACCTCAACGGCGACATCGAGTACCAGGTGACCATCGGCGACGGCGGCGGTCTCGCCCTGTCCGTGGACGGCGACCTCCCCGCGCCGCTGGTCTGCCACGAGGACCTCACCTGCGATCTGGTGGACCCCTCCTCCGGACGCCGGCTCCCCGGCGGACGCTTCGTCCGCGATCCGCGGACCGGCGCCGTGGACCGGATCCAGCTCTCGGGCCGGATGGCCCGTAAGAGCGCCCTGGTCTGAGGTCCGCACCGCCCCGCACACGGCCGTTCTCCCCACGTCTCCCCCGGCCGGGCGCGGGCGCACCGGCTCGGCGCCGGCCGGCCCGAGCCGCCCCCCATATCCGCCCGATCAACCGCTCTGAAGGGCCACAACCCACCATGACGGACCACTACGAGACCTCATCGGTGTCCGCGACCCAACCCGTCCCGGGCCTCCCTCCGGAGGCGTGGAACGACACGGACCGCGCCGTCTCCCGCGCGCCGCTCGGCGAGCTCTTCGCCGTCTGGGCGGAGCGCACCCCCAAGGCGCCGGCCCTGGTGGCGGACGGGCGCGAGTGGTCCTTCGGGGAGGTCGAGCGCTGGGCGAACCGGCTGGCCCACCATCTCATCGGGCAGGGCGTGGGGCCGGAGCGCGTGGTGGCGCTGGTGCTGCCCCGCTCGGCGGAACTGGTGGTGGCCGAGCTGGCGGTGGCGAAGGCGGGTGGTGCGTACCTCCCGATCGACCCCGCGCACCCCGAGGAGCGCCGGGCCATGATGCTGGCCGACGCCCGGCCGGTGGCGGTGCTGGACGACCCGGCGCGGATCCGGGAGCTGGGGGCCGGGGCGGGCCCGGATCACGCGCCCGGCCGCGGGGAGCTGCTCGGCCCGCTGTGCCCCGAGCATCCCGCGTATGTCATCTACACCTCCGGCTCCACGGGCGTGCCCAAGGGCGTGCTGGTGCCGCACGCCGGTCTGGGGAACTTCTCGGCCGCTACGGCGGCCCACTACCGGGTCCGGCCCGGCGACCGGGTGCTCCAGTTCTCCTCGCCGAGCTTCGACGCCTCCGTGCTGGAGCTGTGCTCGTCCCTGCTGGCCGGGGCGGCGCTGGTGGTGCCCCCCGAGGGGCCGCTGCTGGGCGCCGAGCTGGCGTCGGTCCTGCGGGAGAGGCGGGTGACCCACGCCCTGATCCCCCCGGCGGCGCTCGCCACCGTGCCCCCGGAGGAGCTCCACGACGGGCTGCCCGACTTCCGCACGCTGATCGTCGGCGCCGAGGCGTGCCCCGCCGATCTGGTGGACCTCTGGGCACCCGGACGGCGGATGGTCAACTCCTACGGCCCGACCGAGGCCACGGTCGTGGCCTCCTGGACGGACGCCCTGGCGGCGGGGACCGGAGCCCCGCCGATCGGCCGTCCGCTGCCCAACACCCGGGTGTTCGTGCTGGACGAGGCGGCGCGGCAGGTGCCGGTCGGGGTCACCGGAGAGCTGTGCGTCAGCGGCGCGGGCCTGGCCCGCGGCTATCTCGACCGGCCGGGGCTGACCGCCGAGCGGTTCACCGCCTGCCCGTTCGGCCCGCCCGGCTCCCGGATGTACCGCACCGGTGACCTGGTCCGCTGGAGCGCCGACGGCGAACTGGAATTCCTCGGCCGGGCCGACCACCAGGTGAAGATACGCGGCTTCCGCATCGAACTGGGCGAGGTGGAGGCCGCGTTGGCCCGCCATCCCCGGGTGGGATCCGCCGTGGTCACCGTACGGGAGGACGAGCCCGGGCAGAAGCGGCTGGTCGCCTATGTGGTGCCGCCGAGCGGCGGGACCCCGCCGAAGGCCGCGGAGGTGCGCGCCGCGGTGGCCCGGGTGCTGCCGGCCCATATGGTGCCGTCCGCCTATGTCGTACTGGACGCGTTCCCCCTCACCCCGCACCGCAAGATCGACCGGCGGGCGCTGCCCGCCCCGCGCTCCGCGCCGGACGGCGACTCGCGCCACATCGCCCCGCGCACCCCCGTCGAGGAGGCCCTGGCCCGCATCTGGTCCGAGGTGCTGCCGGTGGAGACCGTGGGCGTGGAGGACGACTTCCTGGGCCTGGGCGGCGACTCCATCCTCGGGGTGCGGCTGCTGACCCGGGTCCGCGCCGAGCTGGGCGTGGAGCTCTCGCTGCGCGATCTGCTCGACGCCAGGACGGTGGCACGGCTGGCCGGCAGGCTGTCCGCCACGGCGGCCGAGGCGCCCGAGGCGCCGATCCCGCCCGCGCCGCGCGACCGTCCGCTGCCGCTGTCCTCCGCCCAGCGGCGGCTGTGGTTCCTGGACGATCTGACCTCGGGCGGAACCGAGTACAACACCGGGGCCGGGCTGCGGCTCGACGGCCCGCTGGACGCGGCCGCGCTGCGCCGGGCGCTGGACCGGCTCGCCGCCCGCCACGACGCCCTGCGCACCACCTTCGCCACCGTGGACGGGCACGGGGTGCAGCAGGTGGCCGCGCACGGGACCGTACCGCTCGACCGGCTCGACCTCGGCGGGCATCCGGCGCGGCGGCGCGCCGAGGAGCTCGACGCCACGCTGACCGCCGAGCTGAACCGCCCCTATGACCTGAGGCAGGGTCCGCTGACCAGGGCGCTGCTGATCCGGCTCGCCGACGGGGAGCACATCCTGCTGCTGGCGCAGCATCACATCGTGACCGACGGCTGGTCGGTCGGGCTGCTGGTGCGCGAACTGGCCGCGCTCTACGCCGCCGAGGTGTCCGGCACCGACGCGGCCCTCCCCGAACCCGTCCTCCAGTACCCGGACTTCGCGGTGTGGGAGCGGAGCCGTCCCGCCACCGCCGGTGCGGACGCCGATCTGGAGTACTGGCGGGGCCGGCTGGCCGGGATGCAGACGCTGGAGCTGCCCACCGACCGCCCGCGCCCGCCGGTGCGCACCACGGCGGGCGCGGTGCACCGCCGTGAGCTGCCCGCCGAGCTGGTGGCGGGTCTTGCGCGGCTCGGCAGGGAGCGGGACACCACGCAGTTCACGCTGCTCGCGGCCGCCGTCGCGGTGCTGTTCTCCCGCTACTCGGGCCAGCGGGACATCGCCTTCGGCACCGTGACCGCCGGGCGCCACCGCAAGGAGCTGGAGTCGGTCGCCGGGTTCTTCGTCAACACGCTTGTGCTGCGCGCCGATGTGGACGGTGACAGCACGGTCGAGCGGTTCCTGGACGCGATGCGCGAGACGGTGCTGGACGCGTTCAGCCATGACCGGCTGCCGTTCGAGCGCGTCGTCGAGGAGCTGGCGCCGCGCCGCGACCCCAGCCGCAATCCGCTGGTGCAGGCGCTGGTCGTCCAGCAGAGCGCCTTGGTGCCCGGCCGGGAGGCGGGCGGTGTGCGGATCACCGAGCACTCCCTGCCGCGCCCGGCCGCGCGGTTCGATCTGGTGCTGGAGTTCCTGCCCCGCGACGACGGCTCGCTGGGGCTGACCGTGGAGTTCAACTCCGATCTGTTCGACGCCGCCACGATCGAGCGGATGGCCGGGCATCTGCACCGGCTGCTGACCGCCATGGTGGCCGACCCGGGCGCCACCCTGGTCGAGCTGCGGATGCTGGCCGACGCCGAGTGGCATGCGATGCTCGACGCCTGGAACGGCCCTGTGCGGCCCGCGGTCGAGGCCACCCTGCCCGGCCTCTTCGCCGCCCAGGTGGCGCGGCGGCCCACCGCCACCGCCGTGACCTGCGGGGACTTAAGCCTCTCCTACGACGAGGTGAACCGGCGCGCCAACCGGCTGGCGCGGCTGCTCATCGACCAGGGGGCCGGTCCCGAGCGGCTGGTGGCCCTCGCCCTGCCCCGCTCGGCCGAGCTCGTCGTCGTCCTGCTGGCGGTGCTCAAGGCGGGCGCCGGATATCTGCCGGTGGACCCCGGATACCCGGCCGAGCGCATCGCGTTCATGCTGGAGGACGCCGCGCCCTCGACCGTCCTCACCACCACCGGGTCGGCCGGCTGCCTGCCCGCGGACGCCGCACCGCTGCTGCTGGACGACCCGGAGGTGCGCGCCCGGCTGGACGGGCTCGCGGACGGCGACATCACCGACGCCGATCGGCTCCGGCCGCTGGTCCCGGCCCATCCCGCCTATGTCATCCACACCTCCGGCTCCACCGGCCGGCCCAAGGGCGTGGTGGTCACCCACAGCGGCGTGGCGGGGCTCGCGGCCTGGGCCGAGGCGGAGCTGGGGCGGGAGCGGCTGACCGATGTGGTCGCCTCGACCTCGCTCAACTTCGATGTGTCGGTCTTCGAGATCCTCTGCCCACTGCTGGCCGGCGGCAGCGTCGAGGTGGTGCGTGATCTGCTCGCCCTCACCGATCCCGAGGAGCGGCCGCGGGCGACGGGGCTGCTCAGCGGGGTGCCCTCGGTGTTCTCCCGGCTGCTGGGCGAGGATCGCCCGGCGGACTGGGCCCGGACCGTCGTACTGGCGGGCGAGGCGCTGCCCGCCCAGACCGTACGGGACGTCCGGGAGGCCATGCCGTCCTGCCGGATCGCCAATCTGTACGGGCCGACCGAGGCCACGGTGTACGCCACCGGCTGGTTCTGCGACGGCCAGGCGCCCGCGCAGGCCCCGCCGATCGGCCGCCCGGTCGCGACCACCCGCGCGTACGTCCTGGACCCGACGCTGCGGCTGGTGCCGCCCGGGGTGACCGGTGAGCTGTATCTGGGCGGGCACGGCCTGGCCCGGGGCTATCTGCGGCGGCCCGGGCTGACCGCCCAGCGCTTTCTCGCGGACCCCTTGGGGCCGCCCGGCAGCCGGATGTACCGCACCGGTGACCTGGTCCGCTGGAACGGCGAGGGCCAGCTGGAGTACGTGGGCAGAGCCGATGACCAGGTGAAGATCCGCGGCTTCCGCATCGAGCTGGGCGAGGTGGAGACGGCACTGCTGCGCCACCCCGACATCGCCGAGGCGGCGGCCGTCGCCCGGGAGACGGACGGCCACCAGCGGCTGATCGCCTATGTGGTGGCCACCGCGGGCGCCGAACCCGACCCGGCGGGGCTGCGGCGGTTCCTGCGGCGCTCGCTGCCCGACTACATGGTGCCCGCCTCCGTCGTCGTCCTGGAGCGGATGCCGCTCAACCCCAACGGCAAGCTGGACCGCGGCCGGCTCCCCGAGCCGGACTGGGCCGAGGCGGCGGCACCGGGCTATGTGGCGCCCCGGACCGCCACCGAGCGGACCCTGGCGGCGGTCTGGGCCCGGATCCTGCGGGTGGACCGCGTGGGGATGGAGGACAACTTCTTCTCCCTCGGCGGCGATTCGATCCTCAGCATCCAGCTGGTCTCCCAGGCACGCCGGGCCGGTCTCGCCGTCACCTCGCGCGATGTCTACCGCCATCAGACGATCGCCGCGCTGGCCCTGCACCTGGACACCATCACGGCCCCGGCCGGGCCCGCCGGCTCCGGCGGGGACGCGACGGCCACCGGGGAGCTGCCGCTGACCCCCATTCAGCACTGGCTGTTCACCACCGACCCGGAGCGGGCCGGCCACTTCAACCAGACCATCTCGCTGGTGCTGCCCGAGGACGTGGACGAGGACGCGCTGCGGCACGCCCTGGACGCGCTGGTGGACCACCATGACGCCCTGCGCTCCCGCTTCGAGCGGCGGGACGGCGGCTGGCACCAGCGGATCGAGGACGCGGCGGCCGTCCGCGTTCCGCTCCAGACCACCGGCACCGACCACCTGGGCCGCTTCGACCTGGCCGAGGGGCCGCTGATGCGGGCGGTGCTCGACCGGGACGCCGGGCCGCGCCCGGTCCTCCACCTCACCGTCCACCACGCGGTGGTGGACGGGGTGTCCTGGCGCGTCCTCCTGGAGGATCTCGACAGCGCATACCGGCGGGCGGCCCGGGACGAGGGCCCCGGGCTTCCCGCGAAGTCCTCGCCGCTGCGCGGCTGGGCGCTGCGGCTCAGCACCCATGCCGGGGAGGGCGGGTTCGCCGACGAGGAGGCGTACTGGACCGGGCAGGCCGGGGCCCGTGACCCCTCGCTGCCCACGGACCTGAACGGGGCGGACGAGGCGGCGAACACCTATGCCTCGGCCCGGTCGGTCACCGTCCGGCTCGGCCCGGAGGAGACCGCCGCACTCCTCCAGACGCTCCCCGAGGTCTACCGCACCCAGGTCAACGATGTGCTGCTGAGCGCGCTGGCCCGGGTGCTGTGCCGCTGGACCGGGCGTACCCGGGTGCCGGTGGACGTGGAGGGCCACGGCCGCGAGGAGCTCTTCGCGGATCTGGATCTGTCCCGTACGGTCGGCTGGTTCACCACTCGCTTCCCGGTGGCGCTCGACCTTCCGGACGGCGGCTGGGGCGAGGTCCTCAAGTCCGTCAAGGAGCAGATGCGGGCCGTACCGCGGCGTGGGCTGGGCTACGGGGTGCGGCGTCATCTGCTCGACGGCGCGGGCCTCCCCGACGGCCCCACGGCCGGGATCAGCTTCAACTACCTCGGCCGGTTCGAGGCGCCGGGTGGCGACGGGCTCTTCCGCGGTCTGCACCGGGAGCTGGCCCTGGACGCCGACCCCACCTCGCCGCGTCCGCATCCGCTGGAGGTGGTGGGCCGGGTCTGGGGGGACGAGCTGGAGTTCACCTGGTTCTACTCCGCACGGCTGCACCGGGAGGAGACGGTCGCCCGGCTCGCCGGGGAGTTCCGCGCGGCGCTGTGCGAGATCGCCCGGCACGGCAGCGCGCCCGGCGCGGGCGGCCGCACCCCGTCCGACTTCCCGCTCGCCGCCCTCGACCAGGCCGCCGTGGACCGGCTGGCCGGGAACGGCGGCTCGGTGGAGGACATCTACCCGCTCACCCCCACCCAGGCGGGCATGCTGTTCCACGCCCTGGCGCAGGGCGACCGGCGGGCCTACTTCCAGCAGCTCACCTTCGTCCTCGACGGGGTGCCGGAACCGGCGGCGCTGGCCGCGGCCTGGCAACAGGTCGCCGACCGCACCCAGGGCTTACGCGCCCGCGCGGTGTGGGAGGGGGTGCCGGAGCCGGTCCAGGTGGTGGAGCGCGGGGTCCGGATGCCGGTGGCCCTGCTCGACTGGCGCCATCTGTCCGGCCCGCAGGAGCGCCGGGAGGAGTTGCGGAGGTTCCTGGCCGAGGACCGCGAGCGCGGCCTCGACCTGGCCGCCGCCCCGCTGACGCGGCTGGCGCTGGCCCGGCTGTCGGCGACCGAGGTCCAGGTGGTGTGGACGTTCCACCATCTGATCCTGGACGGCTGGAGCCTGTTCCAAGTGCTCTCCGATGTCTTCCACTGCCACGCACGGGCGCGTGACGGGGCGTCCGGCGCGGCCATGGCCGCCGGGCTGCCCGGCCGCCGCCCGTTCGGCGACTACGTGGCCTGGCTGCGGGAGCGCGACGGGGCCCTGGCCGAGGAGCACTGGCGGGCCCGGCTCGGCGATCTTACCGAGCCCACCCCGCTGCCGTACGACCGCGAGCCCACCGAGACCCATCACGCCGAGTCCACCGAGGACCTGCGCGTCACCCTGCCCGCCGCCACCACCCAGCGGCTCCGGGCCCTGGCCCGGGACGAGGGGCTGACCCTGAACACCGTGGTGCAGGGCGCCTGGGCGCTGCTGCTGGCCCGCCAGTCCGGCCGCGAGGACGTGGTCTTCGGGACCACGGTGTCCGGACGGCCGCCGGAGCTGCCGGGTGTGGAGGCGATGAACGGGCTGTTCATCACCACCGTGCCGACCCGCCTCACGGTGCCGGCCGGGTCCACCCTGCTGTCCTGGCTGAACGCGGTGCAGTCGGGGCAGACCGAGGACCGGCGGTTCGACTTCGTGCCACTCACCCGGCTGCGGTCCTGGACCGGTCTGCCCGAGCGGGTGAACCTCTTCGACTCCATCGTGGTCTTCGAGAACTATCCGATCGGCGGGGACCTCGCCGCCGCCCACGGCCTCGCCCTGCGCGAGCTGAACGGCGTCGAGACCACCAACTACCCGCTGTCCCTGGTGGTCTACCCCGGCGAGGAGCTGGCGCTGCGGCTCGGCTACGACCCGGCGCTGTTCGACGAGGCCACCGCCCGGCGGATGGCGGAGTATCTGACGGTGCTGCTGACGGCCATGGCCGACACTCCGGACCGGGCGCCCGCGCACCTGCCGATGCTGACCGCCGCCCGCCGCCACCAGGTGCTCCGGGAGTGGAACGACACCGCGGTCCCGTCGGCCGAGTCCACGGTGGCCGGGCTGTTCGCCGAGCGGGTGCGGTGTGCGCCGGACGCGACGGCCCTGGACGGCGAGGCGGGCCCGGTGAGCTACCGGGAACTGGACACCCGCGCCAACCGGCTGGCCCACCGGCTCATCGGCCACGGCGTCGGCCCGGAGCGCCCGGTGGCCGTGCTGATGGACCGGTCGGTGGAGCTGGTGGTGGCGCTGCTGGCGGTCGTCAGGGCGGGCGGGGTGTACGTACCGCTGGACACCCGCGCCCCCGGGGACCGGCTGCGGAGCGTGCTGGCGGAGGCGGGCGCGGAGGTGCTGCTGACCGACCGCGCGTGGCAGCGCACGGCGGCGGACGTCTCCGACGCCGCGCGGACGCTGCTCGTGGAGTCCGGGTCCGGGTCCGGGTCCGACGGCGACCATGGACCGTCGGGGCCGCCGAACGTGGCGCTCTCCCCCGACAACGCCCTGTATCTGATGTTCACTTCGGGCTCCACCGGGCGGCCCAAGGGCGTCGCGGTGCGCCACCGCGATGTGACCGCCCTCGTCGCGGACCGCGCCTTCGCGGACCACGACCGGGTGCTGGTGCACTCGCCCCAGGCGTTCGACGCCTCGACGTACGAACTGTGGGTGCCGCTGCTGCGCGGCGGCCGGGCCGTGCTGGCGCCCGCCGGGGACGTGGACGCGGACACCGTGCGCCGGGCGATCGCCGAGTACGGGGTGAGCTGCCTGTGGCTGACCGCCGGGCTGTTCCGGCTGCTGGCGCAGGAGGCGCCGGAGTGTCTGCGCGGCGCCCGGGAGGTGTGGACCGGCGGTGAGGCGGTGCCCCGGGGCGCGGTGCGCCGGGTGCTCGCGGCCTGCCCCGAGCTGACGGTGATGGACGGCTACGGGCCCACCGAGACCACGACCTTCGCCACCCGGCGCCCCTTCCGCGCCGGGGAGGAACTGCCGCGCTCACTCCCCATCGGACGGCCCCTGGACAACACCCGGACGTATGTCCTGGACGGCACCCTCCAGCCGCAACCGCCGGGCATTCCGGGGGAGTTGTACATCGCGGGCGCCGGGGTGGCGCGCGGCTACCACGGCCGCCCCGGCGCCACCGCCGAGCGGTACCTCGCCGACCCGTTCGGGCCCCCCGGCTCCCGGATGTACCGCACCGGGGACATCGTGGCCTGGACCGACGACGGTGAACTGCGCTTCGTGGGCCGCGCCGACGACCAGCTGAAGGTCCGGGGCTTCCGCATCGAGCCGGGCGAGATCGAGGCCGCGCTGACCCGCCACGAGGCCGTGGCGGAGGCGGTCGTCACCCTCGCCCGCGTGGCCGACCGCACCCTGCTGACCGGCTACGCGGTGCCGGTGGGCGGGGCCGAGGTGCCGGGCGCCGGGGAGCTGCGGTCCTTCCTGGGCGGGCTGCTGCCCGACTACATGGTGCCCTCGGCGTTCGTCACCCTCGACGCGCTGCCGCTCACCCGCAACGGCAAGGTGGACCGCCGCCGGCTGCCCGCGCCCGACCCGGCGGCGGCCGGGACGGCGGGGTATGTGGCGCCCCGTACCGACACCGAGCGGGCCCTCGCGGAGATCTGGGGCACCCTGCTGGGCCGGGAGCGGATCGGCGCCGAGGACAACTTCTTCCATCTGGGCGGGGATTCGATCCTCAGCATCCAGGTGGCCTCCCGAGCCCGGCAGGCGGGGCTGGCCTTCACCCCCCGCGAGCTCTTCCGGCATCCCACCGTCGCCTCGCTCGCCGCCGTCACCACGCCCACCGGCACGCCCGCCGCCGACACCGGGCCGGTGACCGGTGAGGTGCCGCTCACCCCGATCCAGCACTGGTTCTTCGGGATGCGGACCGACCGGCCCGGCCACTTCAACCAGTCCGTGGTCGTGGAGCTCCAGCGGGAGCCGGATCTCCGCGCGCTGCGCGCGGCGCTCGACGCGCTGCTGGTCCACCATGACGCGCTGCGCACGCGGTTCGAGCCCGGCGCCGACGGAGGCCCGGTGCAGTACTGCCCGCGGCCGGACCTGACGGCCCCGGCGCCCCTGCGGGAGCACGACCTGGCGGGGCTCGACGCGGACGAGTGCCGGGCTGCCGAGGACGCGGCGATGGCGGAGGCGCAGGCCGGGTTCGACCTGGCGCGGGGCCCGCTGCTGGCCGCGCGGCTGTTCCACCGCGGCGAGGGGCAGCGGCCGACGCTCTTCCTGACCGCCCACCACCTCGTGGTGGACGGTGTCTCCTGGCGGGTGCTGCTGGAGGATCTGAACACCGCGTACCAGCGGCTGCTCACGGGCGGGCGGGCCGATCTCGGCCCGCGCACCACGTCCGTACGGGACTGGTCCCGGAAGCTCACCGAGCACACCGCCGCCGGTGGTTTCGACGCCGAACTCCCCCACTGGCGGGCGGTGACCGCGGAGTGCGCCGCGGGGCTGCCCGTGGACGGCGAGGGGGACAACACGGTGGCGTCCATGGCGTCGGTCACCGTCCGTCTTGACCGGGAGCGCACCGAGGCGCTGCTGCGGCAGGTCCCCGAGGTCTACCGCACCCGCGTGGACGATGTGCTGCTCGCGGCGCTGGGCCGGGTGCTCGGCGGCTGGACCGGGCGGCGCCGGATCGCCGTGGACCTGGAGGGCCACGGCCGGGAGGAACATCTGCTGGAGGGGGTGGACCTGTCCCGTACCGTCGGCTGGTTCACCAGCCTCTATCCGGTCGCCCTGGACATCCCGGGCGGGGGCTGGGGCGAGACGCTGAAGTCCGTCAAGGAGCAGCTGCGGGCGGTGCCCGCACACGGCATCGGCTACGGCGCGCTGCGCCATCTCTCCCCCGGCTCCGGACTCGGGGGCGCGGCGGAGCCCGGCATCAGCTTCAACTACCTCGGGCAGTTCGACTGGTCGGCGGCGGATGACGACACCGGTCTCGTCCGTACCGTACGGGACGGTCTTGGCGGTGACGCCGCGCCCGACACGGCCCGGGCGCATCTGCTGGACGTCGTGGGCCGGGTGGAGCACCGGCGCCTGGAGATCACCTGGTACTACGGCTCGGGCACCCACACCGAGGAGACGGTGGCCGGGCTGGCGCGGGGGATGCTCCGCGCGCTGGAGGAGATCATCGGCCACTGCGCCGACCCCTTGGCGGGCGGCCGCACCCCGTCGGACTTCCCGCTGGCCCGGCTCGACCAGGCCGCGGTGGACCGGATCGCCGCCGACGGCCGGTCGGTGGAGGACATCTATCCGCTGACCCCGACCCAGGCCGGGATGCTGTTCCACGGGCTGATGGATCCGGCGTCGGACGCGTATGTCAACCAGGTCCAGCTGACGCTGACCGGGGCGAGCGATCCACGGGCGCTGGCCACCGCGTGGCGGCAGACGGTGGACGCCAACCCCATCCTGCGCACCCATCTGGTGTGGGCGGACACCCCGGAGCCGCTCCAGGTCGTGACGCACCGGGCGGCGCTGCGGATCGCCCACCACGACTGGACCCGGCGGCCCGAGGAGTGGCGCGAGGCCGAGCTGGACCGGATGCTCGCCGAGGACCGGGCGGAGGGGATCGACCTGGCCACGGCGCCGCTGATGCGGCTGGCACTGATCCGGCTGTCCGCCGACGAGGTGCGGATCGTCTGGACCTTCCACCATGTGCTGCTCGACGGCTGGAGCGCGGCGCAGGTCTTCGACGAGGTCTGCGAGCGGTACGCTGCGCTGACCTCGGAACGGGCGCCGGTGGTGCCCGCCCGCCGGCCGTTCCGCGAGTACCTGGGCTGGCTCGGCGAGCGGGACACGGCGGAGGCCGAGCGGTACTGGCGTACGGCCCTCGCCGGGTTCACCTCGCCCACCGAACTGCCGCGCGACCGGCCGGCGTCGGAGGCGCACCGCAGCGCCTCCTCGGGCTCGCACCGGGTCACGCTGGGCGCCGAGGAGTCCGCCCGGCTCCGGACCACCGCGCAGCGGGGCGGGCTGACCATGAACACGGTGGTGCAGGGCGCCTGGGCGCTGCTGCTCTCCCGGTACAGCGGGGCCGACGACCTGTGCTTCGGCACCACCGTCTCGGGGCGGCCGGCCGCGCTGCCGGGGGTCGAGTCCATGGTCGGGGTGTTCATCAACACCATCCCCACCCGGGTCCGGGTGACCGGGGAGAGCGGACTGCTGGACTGGCTGCGGGAGTTGCAGTCGGCGCAGTCGGAGGCCCGGCTCTTCGAGTTCGTGTCGCTGGCACAGCTGGGGAGCTGGAGCGAGGTGCCCGGCGGGGTGAGCCTCTTCGACTCGATCGTGGTCTTCGAGAACTATCCGTTCGACAGCGAGGCCATCGCCGCCCATGGCCTGGGCATCCGGCAGGAGCGCGATGTGGAGCCCACCAACTTCGCGCTCAGCGTGGTGGTGGCGCCCGAGGAGCGGCTGTCGATCTGTCTGGACTACGACCCCGACGCGTTCGACGCCCTGACGATCGAGCGGCTGGGCGGCTGTCTGCGGAATCTGCTGGTGGAGATGGCGACCGATCCGGAGCGGCGGCTGGATGAACTGCCGCTGGTCGGCGAGGCCGAGACGCGCGGGATCCTCGACCGCTTCAGCGGCCCGGTCCCGGCCGCGCCGGACGCGGTGCTGCCCGCGCTGTTCGAGGCGCGGGCGGCCGGTACGCCGGACGCGGTGGCGGTGCTGGGCGACGGCGGACCGCTGACCTACCGGGAGCTGAACCAGCGCGCCAACCGGCTGGCCCGGCTGCTGATCGCCTCGGGCGCCGGGCCGGAACACTTCGTGGCCCTGGCCCTGCCGCGCACACCGGAGCTGGTGGTCGCGGTGCTGGCGGTGCTCAAGAGCGGGGCGGCCTATCTCCCGGTCGACCCGGCGTATCCGGCGGAGCGGATCGCCTTCATGCTCGGCGACATCGCCCCGGACACGGTGGTGACCACCGGGGAGGTGGCTGACCGGATCCCCGCCGGGGCGGGCGGCGGCCGGATCCTGCTGGACGACGCGGAGTCCCGGCGGCGGCTGGCGCGATTGCCCGCCCAGGACATCGGCGACACCGAGCGGCGCGGCCCGCTGCTGCCGGGCCATCCGGCGTACGCCATCCACACCTCGGGGTCCACCGGTACGCCCAAGGGCGTCGTGGTCACCCATGAGAGCGTGGCCGCGCTGGCCGCGTGGGCACGGGAGGAGTTCGGCACCCAGGGGCTCTCCCATGTGGTGGCCTCGACCTCCCTCAACTTCGATGTGTCGGTCTTCGAGATCCTCTGCCCGCTGCTGGCCGGTGGCGCCATCGAGATCGTCCGCGATCTGCTCACCCTGGCCGAGCGGACGGAGCCCTGGACGGCGAGCCTGATCAGCGCCGTGCCCTCGGCGCTCGGACAGGTGCTCGGCAAGGGGTCGGTCTCGGTGACGGCGGGCATCGTGGTGCTGGCGGGCGAGGGCCTCGCCGCCCGCACCGTCAAGGACGTCCGGGCGGCCATCCCCGGCTGCCGGGTGGCGAACATCTACGGGCCCACCGAGGCGACCGTCTACGCCACCGCCTGGACCTGCGACCCGGCCGATCCTGACCGCACCCCGCCCATCGGCGCCCCGGTGGCCGCCACCCGGGCCTACGCGCTCGACGCGCGGATGCGGCCGGTGCCGGTCGGGGTGCCGGGAGAGCTCTATCTGGCGGGACCGGGCCTCGCCCGGGGGTACTTCGGCCGACCGGGGCTGACCGCGCAGCGGTTCACGGCCGATCCGTACGGCCCCGCGGGCGGCCGGATGTACCGCACCGGCGACCTGGTCCGCTGGGACGAGCGGGGGCAGCTGGAGTACCTGGGCAGAACCGACGACCAGGTCAAGGTGCGCGGTTTCCGTATCGAGCTGGGCGAGGTCGAGGCGGCGCTGGCGCGCCATCCCGGTGTCGCCGAGGCGGCCGCGGCGGTCGTCGACACCGGCGGTCACAAGCGGCTGGCCGGCTATGTGGTACCGGTCCCGGGCTCCCCGCCGGTGGACACCGCCGCGATCCGCGCCTTCCTCGCCACGAGTCTGCCGGACCATATGGTTCCCTCGGCCGTGGTGGTCCTGGACCGGCTGCCGCTGGGGTCCAGCGGCAAGCTGGACCGGCGTGCGCTGCCCGCGCCCGTCTGGGCGGCCCGCGCCACCGGCCATGTGGAGCCGCGCACGGAGACCGAGAAGGCCCTCGCCGCCATCTGGGCGGAGGTGCTGGGGGTCGAGCGGATCGGCGTGGACGACAACTACTTCGCCCTCGGCGGCGATTCCATCCTCAGCATCCAGATCGTCTCCGCCGCCCGGCGGGCCGGGATCGAGCTGACCCCGCGCCACCTCTTCGTCCACCAGACCGTGGCGGACCTCGCGGCGGCCGCGCGGGAGGCCCCCGCCACGGCGGCCGAGGCCGAGCGGGGTCCGGTCGTCGGCGAGGTGCCGCTGACCCCGATCCAGCACTGGCTCTTCGACCAACTCGGCCCCACGGCCGCACACTTCACCCAGTCGGTCTCGGCCGAGCTGACCGCTCCGGTGGACGAGAGCGCGCTGCGCACCGCCCTGTCCACGGTGCTGACCCACCATGACGCCCTGCGGCTGCGCTTCGAGCGGACCGAGGACGGCGCCGTGCGCCAGCACAACGCCCCACCGGGCACGGAGCCGGTGCTGGACCTCCACGATCTGTCCGCCGTTGCGCCGGAGCGGCGGGACGCGGTGATGCGGGAGACGGCGGGCCGGATCCGGGCCGGGTTCGACCTGGCCCGGGGACCGCTGCTGCGCGCCGTGCTCTTCACCCGGGGCGAGGGGATACGGCCGGTATTGCTGCTGACGGCCCACCACTTGGTGGTGGACGCCGTCTCCTGGCGCATCGTGCTGGAGGACCTGGACACCGCCTACCGGCAGCTCGTCGCGGGACGGACGCCGGAGCCCGGCCCCAAGACCACGTCGTTCCGCACCTGGGCGCTGCGTCTGACCGAGCACACCGCCGCCGGGGGCTTCGACGCCGAGCGCGACCACTGGGCGGCCTCCCACGGCTCCACCGACCTGCCCACGGACGGTTCGGGCCCCAACACCGCGGCCTCGGAGGAGGAGGTGACCGTACGGCTCGGCGCCGAGGAGACCCGGCTGCTGCTGCACGAGGTGCCGGGCGCGTACCGGACCCGGGTCAACGATGTGCTGCTGTGCGCCCTGGGACGGGTGCTGGCCCGCTGGACCGGCCGGGACACGGTGGCGGTGGCCCTGGAGGGGCACGGCCGGGAGGAGATCTTCGACGGGGTCGATCTGTCCCGTACGGTCGGCTGGTTCACCAGCATGTTCCCCGTCGCGCTGGAGGCCCCCGCCGACTGGGGACTGGAGCGGACGCTGAAGGCCGTCAAGGAACGGCTGCGGGCCGTCCCCGGGAACGGCCTGGGCCATGGCGCGCTGCGCCAGCTGTCCGGCGCGGCCGGCGCCGGGCTCCCCGCCGCCCCGAAGATCAGCTTCAACTATCTGGGCCAGCAGGACTGGGAACCCCCGGCCGGTGGACTGCTGCACGCCCTGGTCGGTGGGCTGGAGGGCGATATGAGCCCGGAGGCGCCCCGGCCGCATCTGCTCGATGTGATCGGCCGGGTGGCGGACCGGCGGCTTGAGCTCAGCTGGTCCTACTCCCGGTCGCTGCACCAACGCGCCACGGTACGCCGGCTCGCCGAGGAGATGGCGGAGGAGCTGCGGGCGATCGTCCGGCTGTGCACCCGCCCGGACGCGGGTGGACGGACACCATCGGACTTCCCGCTGGCCGGGCTTGACCAGGAGACCGTCGACCGATTGGCGGGCGACGGCCGGGACGTGGCCGATATCCATCCGCTGATCCCGACCCAGTCCGGGCTGGTCTTCCATGCCCTGGCCCAGCGCGGCCAAGGGCTCTATGTGGAGCAGGTGACCTTCGTCCTGGACGGGGTCGGCGACTCCGGAGTGCTGGCCGCCGCCTGGCAGCATGTCGTGGACCGCACCCCGGTGCTGCGCGGCGCGGTGGTGATGCACGATGTGCCCGAGCCGCTGATGATCGTGCGCCGTACCGCGGCCGTACCGGTCGAGGAGCTCGACTGGAGCGGCCTTACGGAGGACGAGCGCACGGCCGAGCTGGAGCGGCTGCTGGACCGGGACCGCGCCCGCGGGATCGATCTCACCGCGGCCCCGCTGCTCCGCGTCACCCTGGCCCGGCTCTCCCCCGGTGAGGTGCGGGTGCTGTGGACGTTCCACCATGTGCTGCTGGACGGCTGGAGCGTCTTCCAGGTGCTCGGCGATGTCTTCGCCGCTCATGCCGCCCTGGCCGCAGGTGAGCAGCCAAGACTGCCGGCCCGCCGACCGTTCGCCGACTATGTGGCCTGGCTCGCCCGTCAGGACCGCACGCGTGCCGAGGCGCACTGGCGGCAGGCCCTGGAAGGATTCACCTCTCCCACTCCCCTCCCCTATGACCGCAGGCCGACGCCGGAGATCGCCACCAGGTCCTCGCGCTGGCTGTCGCACCGGCTCGGTGAGCGGGACACCGCCGCCCTCGAGGACTTCGCACGGCGGCATCGGCTCACGCTGAATACGATCGTGCAGGGCGCTTGGGCCCTACTCGTATCTCGCTTGAGCGGTGAGTCGGACGTCTGCTTCGGGACGACGGTCTCCGGACGGCCGGCGGAGCTGCCCGGCGCGGACGACATCACCGGCATCTTCATCAACACCCTCCCGGTGCGGTGCGCGGTGGACGGCACCGCCGGTACCGCCGCCTGGCTGCGCGAGCTCCAGGCCGAGCAGGCGGACGCGCGCGGTTTCGGCCATGTGCCGCTGGCCCAGCTGCGGGGCTGGAGCGAACTGCCCGCCGGGGCGGACCTCTTCGAGAGCCTGGTGGTGTTCGAGAACTACCCCATCAACAGCTCCGCCGCGGCCGACCACGGGCTGCGGGTACGCGATCTGAACGCCCTGGAGGCCACCAACTACGCGCTGACCGTGGTGGTCTCGCCCGGATCCGAACTGTCCGTGGAGCTCGGCTACGACCCGCGGCTGTTCGAGGAGTCCACCGCCGCGGCGCTGGCCGACCGGCTCACCCATCTCCTCGGCGCACTGGCCGCGGCCCCCGACGAGCTGCCGCTGGACGGCATCGACATCCTCCCGGCCGCCGAGCGCCGCCGCCTCCTGGTGGACTGGAACGACACCGCCCGGCAGGTGCCCCGGGCGACCTGGGCCGAGCTCGTCGAGGCGGCGGCGGACCAGCGGCCCGACGCGACGGCGGTGGACTCCCCCGGCCTCCGGCTGACCTACGCGGAGCTGGACGGCCGGGCCAACCGCCTGGCGCATCACCTCATCGGGCAGGGCGTGGGCCCCGGCCGGATCGTCGCGCTGGTGCTGCCCCGCTCGGTGGAGGCCGTCGTGGCCCGGCTCGCGGTGGCCAAGGCCGGAGGCGCCTATCTGCCCATCGACCCCGACTACCCGGCCGAGCGCGTCGAGCTGATGCTCAAGGACTCCGCCCCGCATCTGGTGATCGAGCGGACCGCCGAGGTCGAGGCGCCGGACGGCCCGGCGCACCGCCCCACGGACGAGGACCGGCTCACCGCCGTCCACCCGGACGACCCCGCCTATGTGATCTACACCTCCGGGTCCACCGGAACGCCCAAGGGTGTGGTCGTCACCCACCGCGGGATCGCCGGGTTCGCCGCCGCCGAGGCCGAGCACTTCCAGGTGCGGCCGGGCGACCGGGTACTGCGGTTCTCCTCACCCGGTTTCGACGCCTCCGTCCTGGAGCTGTGCATGGCGCTGCCGTCCGGGGCCACGCTGGTGGTGCCCGAGGCAGGACCGCTGCTGGGCGGCCATCTCGCGGACGTCCTGCGGCGGCAGCGGATCACCCACACCCTCGTCCCGCCCGCCGCCCTCGCGACACTGCCCCCGGGCACCGAGCGGGAGCTGCCCGATCTGCGCACGCTGATCGTGGGTGGGGACGCCTGCGGCGCGGACCTGGCCGCCCGCTGGGCGCCGTACCACCGCATGATCAACGCGTACGGGCCGACCGAGACCACCGTGGTGGCCACCTGGTCCGAGCCGCTCGACCCGGACGGCGCCCCGCCGCCGATCGGGCGGCCCATCCCCAACACCCGGGTCCATCTGCTCGACGCGCGGCTGCGCCCGGTGCCGGTGGGCGCGGCCGGCGAGCTGTGGGTCAGCGGTCCGTCGCTCGCCCGCGGCTATCTGGGCCGCGCAGGGCTGACCGCCGCCCGTTTCGTCGCCGACCCGTTCGGGCCGCCCGGCTCCCGGATGTACCGCACCGGTGACCTCGCCCGCTACGACGCGCAGGGCCGTCTGCACCATCTGGGCCGCGGCGACCACCAGCTCAAGCTGCACGGCCATCGCATCGAGGCCGGTGAGGTGGAGACGGCGCTGTGCGACCACCCCGCCGTCGCGGAGGCCGTGGTGACGGTGCGGGAGGACGAACCCGGGGTACGCCGGCTGGTGGCCCATCTGGTCCTCGCGCCCGGGGCCGGCGCCCCGGCCGACACCGAGTTGCGCACCCATCTGGGCCGGACGCTCCCGGGCCCGATGGTCCCGTCGGCGTTCGCCGTGCTGGACCGGCTGCCGCTCACCGAGAACGGCAAGACCGACCGCGCGGCGCTGCCCGCGCCCGGCCCCGCCACCACCGCGGCCGCACCGCCCGCCCACATCGCCCCGCGCACCCCCACCGAGGAGGTCATCGCGGAGATCTGGTCGGAGGTGCTTGAGGTGTCGCCGGTCGGCACGGAGGACGAGTTCTTCGCCCTGGGCGGTGACTCGGTCCGCAGTCTGCTGATCGCCTCCCGCGCCAAGGAGGCGTTCGCCGTCGAACTGACCCCGCGGGACATTCTGACCGCGCGCACCGTCTCCGCCCTCGCCGACCTGGTCGAGGAGCACATCCTGCGCGAACTCGAAGACGCCGCTTCCGGCGGCAGCGACCACGACGACCGGTGAGGAAGGACGACATGACGTCTTCGAGGAAGGACCGCGCTTCCGCCCTGCCCGAGGAGCTGCGGGAGGCTCTGCGCCGCCGCCTCGCGGGCAAGGCCGGGCGCGCCGACGCCATCCCCCGCGCGGACCGCGCGCGGCCGCTGCCGCTGTCCTTCGCCCAGGAGCGGCTGTGGTTCCTGCACACCCTCCAGCCGGAGGAGGCGGGGTACAACAGCGCGCTGGCACTGCGGCTGACCGGCGCCCTGGACGTGGCGGCGCTCTCCCGGGCGCTGGATGCCCTGGTGGAGCGCCATGAGGCGCTGCGGACCACGTTCGACGACCTCGACGGCGGGCCCGTCCAGGTGGTGCGCCCGGCCGCGCCCGTACCGCTGCCGGTGGCCGACCTCAGAGCCCGTGTCACCGGCGAGGACGGGGACGCCGAGGCGCTGGACCGGCTGCTGTTGGCCGAGTACGCCCGGCCGTTCGAGCTGCGGACCGGTCCGGCGCTGCGGGCACTGCTGGTCCGCCTGGCCGAGGACGCGCACGTACTGCTGCTCACGGCCCATCACATCGTCACCGACGGCTGGTCGATGGGGGTGTTGCAGGACGAGCTGTGCGCGCTCTACGACGCCGGGCCCGGCACGGACCCGCTGCCCCCGGTGCCGGTGCAGTACCCGGACTTCGCCGTGTGGCAGCGGGAGCGGCTCTCCGGGGCCGTCCTGGACCGCCAGCTCGCCTACTGGAAGGGGCGGCTGGACGGCGTCGTCCCGCTGGAGCTGCCCACCGACCGGCCCCGGCCCGCCGCGCCCACCTCGGCGGGGGCGATCCACGAGTTCACCGTGGGCCGCGCCACCGCGGACCGGCTGCGGGCGCTCGCGGCGCACGAGCGGACCACGCTGTTCACGGCGCTGGTCGCCACCTGTCAGGGGCTGTTCGCCCGCTGGTCGGGGCAGGACGACATCGCCATCGGCACCGTCACCTCCGGCCGTGGCCGCACCGAACTCGAGCGCGCCGTCGGCTTCTTCGTCAATACGGTGGTGCTGCGCTCCACCGTGGACACGGCCCGTTCGTACCGCGAACTGCTGGCCGACGCCGGGGCCACGGTGCTGGACGCCTTCGCCCATGACGAGGCGCCGTACCAGCGGCTGGTGGAGGCCGTGGGGGCGCGCCGGGAGGCGGGCCGCAATCCGCTGTTCGATGTGATGGTGCTGCTGCACAGCGCCACGAGGAGCGCGCCCCGGCTGTCCGGCCTGGCCGCGACGAGCGTGGCCGTGCCCCGCCGTTCGGCCACCTTCGACCTCAGCGTCGAGTTCGTCGAGGACGGGGAGGAGCTGCGGGGGCTGCTGGAGTACGGCACCGAGCTGTTCGACCGGGCGACCGCCGAGCGGATGGCGGGGCATCTGCTGGTGCTGCTGGACGGGGCGGCCGCCGAACCGGACCGGCCGGTGCGCGAGCTGCCCCTGCTCACGGAGGGGGAGCGGCGGCGGATGACGGCCGCCGGGCACGGCCCGGCGCTCGCGGTCGAACCGGCCACGTTCCCGGCGGTGTTCGAGGCGGCGGCGGCCCGTACCCCGGGCGCCACCGCGCTGGTGGCCTCCGACGCCACCTACGACTTCGCGGGGCTGAACGCGGCCGCCAACCGGCTGGCCCACCATCTGATCGCCCGGGGCGTGGGCCCGGAGCGCGTGATCGGGGTGAAGCTGCCCCGGACCTCCGAGATGATCGTGGCGATCCTGGGTGTGCTCAAGGCGGGCGGGGTCTATCTGCCCATCGATCCCGAACTGCCCGCCGAGCGCGTCGCGTTCCTCCTCGGCGACGCCGAGCCCGCGCTGGTGCTCGACGAGGCCGCGCTGCGCGCCGTCCCGGCCACGCTGCCGGTGGCGAATCCCACGGACGCGGACCGCACCGCCGTACTGCGCCCCGACAGCGCCGCCTACGTCCTGTACACCTCGGGCTCCACCGGCCGCCCCAAGGGGGTGGCCGTGGAGCACCGGTCGCTGGTCAATCTGCTGGTCGGCCACCGCGAGGGCTTCGTGGCCGAGGCGGGCGGGGGGCCGCTGCGGGTGGCGCTGACCGCGTCGTTCTCCTTCGACACCTCGCTGGAGGGGCTGCTGCTCCTGGCCGACGGCCATGAGCTGCACCTCATCGACGAGGCCACCCGGCTCGATCCGGCCGCGCTCGTGGCGCGCGTCGCCGAGCGCCGTATCGACTTCCTCGACCTGACCCCCTCGTATCTGCGGCAGCTCCTCCCGGCCGGGCTGCTGGACCACCCCCGGCACCGGCCGCGGGTGCTGATGCTGGGCGGCGAGGCCATCGGTCCGTCGCTGTGGCGGCGGCTGGCGGACACGCCGGGGACGTCGGCGTACAACTTCTACGGTCCGACCGAGTGCACCATCGACGCGCTCGCGGCCCGGATCGGCGGTGCGGGGCGCCCGGTGGTGGGCCGCCCGCTGGGCAATCTGCGCGCCCATGTGCTCGACTCCCGGCTCCAGCCGGTGCCGGTGGGGGTGGCGGGTGAGCTGTATCTGGCGGGTGAGCAGGTGGCCCGGGGGTACCGGGGCCGTCCGGGGCTGACCGCGTCCCGCTTCGTGGCCGATCCGTACGGGCCCGCCGGGAGCCGGATGTACCGCACCGGGGACCTGGCCCGCTGGACCGCGGACGGGGAGCTGGACTACCTCGGCCGGGCCGACGACCAGGTGAAGATCCGGGGCCATCGGATCGAACCGGGCGAGATCGAGGCGGCGCTGCTCGATCTGCCGGCCGTCGCCGAGGCGGCCGTCGTCGCCGTGACCGACGACCGCGGCCACGCCCGGCTGGCCGCCTACTACGTGCCCGCGCCCGGCGGTGAGCCGCCCGCCTCCGGTGAGTTGCGCGCGGCCCTCGGGCGGACCCTGCCCGGCCATATGGTCCCCGGTGCCTTCGTCGCCCTCGACGCCATGCCGCTGGGCACCAGCGGCAAGCTGGACCGCCGGGCGCTGCCCGCGCCACGGCTGGACGCGGACCGGCCGGAGCGGGACACCACCGCGCCGCGCACCGGGGCGGAGCGGGAGCTGGCGCGGATCTGGGCGGAGGTGCTGGGCGCCCGGACGGTGGGGGTGAACGACAACTTCTTCGAGCTGGGCGGCGATTCGATCCTCAGCATCCAGATCGTCTCCCGGGCCCGCCAGGCCGGACTCGCGCTCACCTCGCGGGATGTCTTCCTGCACCAGACCATCGCCGAGCTGGCCGCCGCCGTGGCACCGCGCAGCGCGCCCGAAGCCGCCGGGGACGAACCGGCGGAGGTGGCGGGCCCGGCGCCGCTCACCCCGATCCAGCACTGGTTCTTCGCCACCCACGGCCCGCTGCGCCACTTCACCATGTCGATGGTCCTCGAGCTGCCGTACGACCTGGACGAGGAGGCGCTGGAGGCCGCGCTGGACGCCGTGGTCGGGCACCACCCGGCCCTGCGCACCCGGTTCGTCCAGGGGGACGACGGCGGGTGGCGGCAGCTCGGGGACGGCGCGCCGGGTGAGCCGGTGCTGCTGCGCCACGAGCTGACCGGGCTCGGCGGCACGGAGGAGACGGCCGCGGCCGAGGCCGCCGCGGAGGCCGCCCGCGCCGAACTCGACCTGGCCACTGGGGCGTTGCTGCGGGGCGCCCTGCTGCGGCGCGGGGCGGGGGCCCGGCCGCGGCTGTTCCTCACCGCGCACCACCTGGCCGTGGACAGCGTCTCGTGGCGCGTTCTGCTGGGCGATCTCGAGAGCGCCTACCGACAGGCCGCCGCCGGGGAGCCGGTGCGTCTGGAGCCCGCCTCCACCCCCTTCACCACCTGGGCCCACCGGCTGGGCGAGCGGGTGCGGGAGGGCGAGCTGGACGCCGATCTGCCGTACTGGGAGGGCGTACGGCGGGCGGGCGGCGCGGACCTTCCGGTGGACCGCCCCGGTACGGCCACCGCCGGGTCCACCCACAGCGTGCGGGTGACGCTCGACCGCGAGGTCACCGACGGGCTGCTGCGCCGGGTGCCCGGGGTGTACCGGACGCAGATCAACGATGTGCTCCTCGGCGCGCTGGGGCGGGTGCTCGCCGGGTGGACGGGTGAGGACCGGGTGCTGGTGGCCATGGAGGGCCACGGCCGTGAGGAGCTGGACGCGGCCGTCGATCTGTCCCGGACCGTGGGCTGGTTCACCACGCAGTACCCGGTGGCGCTGACGCTGCCCGGGGACGGTTGGGGCGCGGTGCTGAAGTCGGTGAAGGAACAGCTGCGCGCGGTGCCGCACCGGGGGCTGAGCCATGAGGCGCTGGCGTATCTGAGCGCTCCCGACTCCCCCGCCCGCGCGCTCGCCGACGCGCCGCTGCCGGGCATCTGCTTCAACTACCACGGCCAGTGGGACTCGGGCGGGGGCGGCGGCACGTTCACGCTCACCGGGGAGAGCCTGGGGCGGGATCTGGCGGCCGACGAGCCGTCGGTGTATCCGCTCGATGTGTCCGCCGTGGTGGCGGACGGTGAGCTGGAGCTGACCTGGCTGTACTCCGACCGGGTCCACGACGCGGCCACGGTGCGGGGGCTCGCGGACGGGATGCTCACGGCGCTGCGGGAGATCGTGGCGCACTGCGACGGACCGGACGCGGGCGGCCGTACCCCCTCCGACTTCCCGCTGGCCCGGCTGGACCAGGCCGCTGTCGACCGGCTGGTGGGCGACGGGCGGGAGATCGAGGACGTCTATCCGCTGACGCCGCTTCAGGAGGGCATGCTCTTCCACCGGCTGGTGGGCGGCGAGGAGGACGTCTACCTCGACCAGGCCACGCTGATCCTGGACGGGGTGGGCGAACCGGAGGCGTTCGCCCGGGCCTGGCAGGAGACGGTGGACCGCACACCGGGCTTGCGTACCGGCGTCGTCTGGGAGGGCGTCGAGCGGCCGTTGCAGATGGTCCGCCACCGGGCCGAGGTGCCCGTGACCCAGCTGGACTGGCGCGGGCTGCCGGAGGAGCGGCGCGAGGCCGAGCTGGAGCGGTTCCGGGCCGAGGACCTGGCCCGGGGCATCGATCTGACTGCGCCGCCGCTGATGCGGCTGGCCATCGCCCGGCTGACCGGCACCCGGGTGGCGCTGATGTGGACCTCGCACCATCTGGTCCTGGACGGCTGGAGCCTGGCGCAGGTGTTCACCGAGGTGTGCGAGCGGTACACCGCGGCCGCCCAGGGCCGTGCTCCGGCGCTCCCCGCCCGCCGCCCGTTCCGCGACTATCTGAAGTGGCTGGACGGGCGGGACGGGCAGGAGGCCGAGCGCCACTGGCGGGACGCGCTCGCGGGCTTCACCGCCCCGACCCCGCTCCCCGCCGACCGCAAGGCGGTGGAGTCCCACCGGGCCCGGTCCTCGGCCACCGTGGCGGTCTCGCTCACCCCCGAGGTGTCGGAGGAGCTGCGCCGTACGGCCCGCGGCGGCGGCCTTACGGTCAACACGATCGTGCAGGGCGCCTGGGCGCTGCTGCTCTCCCGGTACGGCGGCCAGGAGGACGTGGTCTTCGGCACCACGGTCTCGGGCCGTCCGGCGGAGCTGGCCGGGGTCGAGTCGATGGTCGGGATGTTCATCAACACCCTGCCGACCCGGGTGCGGGTGGACGCCGCCCGCGACACCGGGGACTGGCTGCGGGAACTCCAGGTGGCGCAGTCCGCGTCCCGGCGCCATGAGTCCGTCTCGCTGGCGCAGGTGGCGGGCTGGAGCGAGATTCCGGCCGGGACCTCGCTCTTCGATTCGATGGTGGCCTTCGAGAACTACCCCTTTGACGACTCCTCGGCGCGCGAGGCGGGCCTGCGGATCATCGAGGTCCACTCGATCGACGCCACCAACTTCGGCCTGAGTCTGCGGGCCCATCTCTCCGACCGGCTGGGCTTCGACCTCGGCTATGACCCGGGGCTGTTCGACGCCCGGACCGCGGCCGCGCTCGCCGACCGGCTGGCTCTGCTGCTCACCGCTATCGCGGCGGACCCCGACCGTCCGCTGCGGGCGCTGCCGTGGACCACCGCCGAGGAGCGGCGGCGGATCCTGGTGGAGTGGGGCGGCGGCGCGGCCCCCGAGGCGCCGGAGCGGACACTGGTGGACCTGTTCGAGGAGCAGGCCGCTCGCACCCCCGGGGCCACGGCCGTCTCCTGCGCCGGGGTTTCGCTGTCGTACGCCGAGCTCGACGCGCGGGCGGGCCGGTTGGCGCATCGGCTGATCGCCGAGGGGGCCGGGCGGGAGCGGTACGTGGCGCTGGCGCTGCCCCGTACGCCGGAGATGGTCGTCGCGATCGTGGCGGTGCTCAAGACAGGGGCCGCCTATCTGCCCCTCGACCCGGACCAGCCGTCCGGCCGGATCGCCCGGATGCTCGCCGACGCCGAACCGGTGGCCCTGCTGACCACCACCGACCTGCGGGCGCGGCTCGCCGAGGACGAGGACACCGCCGAACCCACCGTCGAACCCACCGCCGTGACCCGGCTGTGCCTGGACGACCCCGCCCTGATCGCCGATCTGGAGCGCCGGCCCGCCGCCCTCCCGGCCGGTTCCGGGCCGCTGCCGGAGAGCCCCGCCTACGCCATCTACACCTCCGGGTCCACGGGCGTGCCCAAGGGCGTGGTGATCCCGCACTCCAACGTGGTCCGGCTGTTCTCCCGCACCCGGGAGTGGTTCTCGTACGACGCGAGCGATGTGTGGACGCTGTTCCACAGCTACGCCTTCGACTTCTCCGTCTGGGAGATCTGGGGGCCGCTGCTGCACGGCGGACGGCTCGTGGTGGTCCCGTACGCCGTCTCCCGCTCCCCCGAGGAGTTCCTGCGGCTGCTGGCGGACGAGGGGGTGACGGTGCTCAGCCAGACGCCGTCCGCCTTCCAGGGGCTGATGCGCGCCGACGCGGAGCACCCGGGCTCCCGACTCGCGCTGCGCCGGGTGGTGTTCGGCGGTGAGGCGCTCGACGCGCGGCGGCTGGCGGGCTGGTACGCGCGGCATCCGGACACCGCGCCGGTGCTGGTCAACATGTACGGGATCACCGAGACCACCGTGCATGTCACCTACGCCCCGCTCGACCGCGCGGCGACGTCCGTCGCGGCGAGCGCCATCGGCACCGGCATCCCCGATCTGCGGGTGTACGTGCTGGACGAGGGGCTGGCGCCGGTGCCACCGGGCGCGGTCGGCGAACTGTATGTGGCGGGGGCCGGGCTCGCCCGGGGCTATCTGCGCCGCCCGGGCCTGACCGCGTCCCGCTTCGTGGCCGATCCGTACGGGCCCGCCGGGAGCCGGATGTACCGCACCGGCGACCGGGCCCGGTGGAGCGCGGACGGGGAGCTGGAGTATCTGGGCCGCGCCGACGACCAGGTGAAGATCCGTGGCTTCCGGGTCGAGCCCGGGGAGATCGAGGCGGCGCTGGCCGCCCATCCGGGGGTCGGCGACGCGGTGGTGACGGTGCGGGAGGACCAGCCCGGGGTGCGGCGGCTGGTGGCCCATGTGGTGGCCGCCGGTTCGGCCGCGCCTCCGCGGGCCGGTGAGTTGCGGGAGTTCCTCCGGCGGACGCTGCCCGCGCAGATGATCCCGGCGGCGTTTGTGGCGCTGGCCGCGCTGCCGCTGACCGCGAACGGCAAGCTGGACCGGCGCGCGCTGCCCGCGCCCGGCCTCGACGGCTTCGCGGCGAGCGCCGAGCGGATCGCCCCGCGCACCGAGGCCGAGCGCACGGTGGCGCGGGTGTGGGCCGAGGTGCTGCCGGTCGAGGAGGCCGGGGCGACGGACGACTTCTTCGCCCTGGGCGGCGATTCGATCCTGGCCATCCGGGTGGCCTCGCGGCTGCGGACGGCCTTCGGCACCGAGGTCACCCCGCGTGCGCTGTTCACCCACACCACCGTGGCCGAACTCGCCGCCGCGCTGGGCGCGCCGGAGGACGGTGGGGCCGCGGAGGACGGCGGGGCGCCGGAAGTCGGCGGGGCGCCGGACACCATCCCGGCCGTGCCTCGGGACGGGGAGCTGCCGCTGTCCTTCGCGCAGGCCCGGCTGTGGTTCCTGGACTCCTTCGACGGCGGCGGCACGGAGTATGTGACCCCGTTCGCGCTGCGGCTGCGCGGCCGCCTGGACACCGCCGCGCTGCGCACCGCCCTGGACGCCCTGGTGGCCCGGCATGAACCGCTGCGCACCACCTTCGCCGAGGTGGACGGCCGCGGGGTGCAGCGGGTGCACGACCCGTACGAGGTGGCGCTGGGGCTGCGTGACCTCACGGCCCGCCCCGTCGCCGAGCGCGAGCGGGAGCTCGAGCGGCTGCTGGAGCGGGAGGGTGCCACCCCCTTCGATCTGCGCACCGGGCCGCTGCTGCGGGCGTCCCTGATCCGGCTGGACGACGAGGAGCACGTCCTCACCCTGACGATGCACCACATCGTCACGGACGGCTGGTCCACGGCCGTCATCGGCGCCGATCTGAGCGAGCTGTACGGCGCGGCGGTCCTGGCGCGGCGACCCGCGCTCGCCCCGCTGCCGCTGGGCTACGCCGACTACGCGGCGTGGCAGCGCGATCCGCTCGGCGGCGCGGCGCGGATGGAGCCGCAGCTGGAGTACTGGCGGACGCGGCTGGCGGACCTGGCGCCCCTGGAGCTGCCGACCGACCGTCCCCGGCCGGCCGTACAGACCAGATGCGGCGCACTGCTGGAGTTCACCCTGCCCGCCGCGCTGGTGGAGCGGGTGCGCGCGGCCGGGCGGCGCCGCGACTCCACCCTCTTCATGACGCTCCTCGCCACCTGCCAGGTGCTGCTGGCCCGCTGGTCGGGGCAGGAGGACATCGCGGTGGGCACCGTGGCCTCGGGACGTGAGCGGCCCGAACTGGAGCAGCTGGTCGGGATGTTCGTGAACACGCTGGTGCTGCGCACCCGGGTGGCGGCCGACGAGTCGTTCGAGGAGCTGCTCACCCGGGTGCGGGGCACCGTGCTGGACGCCTTCGCCCACCAGGACGTGCCGTTCGAGCGGATCGTGGACGCGCTCCAGCCGGAGCGGGACACCAGCCGAATCCCGCTCTTCCAGGTCATGGTGGCGCTGCACAACCTGGGCGCCGAGGTGCCCGACCTGCCCGGTCTCACCGTGGAGGCCGTACGGGTGCCGGGCCGGACCGCCGGTTTCGATCTGAGCTTCGACTTCGTGGCCGGCCCCGGCGGCCTGACCGGCTTCGTGGAGTACAACACCGATCTGTTCGACGCGGCCACCGTGGAGCGGATGGCCCGTCAGCTGCGGCTGCTGCTGGAAGCGGTGGCCGAGGACCCCGGGCTCCGGGTGGGCGAGCTGCCGCTGCTGACCGCCGGGGAGCGACGGACGGTGCTGGAGGAGTGGAACGGCACCGCGCTCGCCGTGCCGGACACCACCTTCCCCCGGCTCTTCGAGGAGCAGGCCGCCCGTGCCCCGGGCGCCACCGCGCTGGTGGCCTCCGACGCCGCCTACGACTTCGCGGGGCTGAACGCGGCCGCCAACCGGCTGGCCCACCATCTGATCGCCCTGGGCGTGGGCCCGGAGCGGGTGGTCGCGGTCAGGCTTCCGCGCACCGCCGAGCTGATGGTGGCCCTGCTGGCGGTCCTCAAGGCGGGCGGTACGCAGCTGTACGTGGACCCCGGGCTGCCCCCGACACGCGCGCGGTTCCTGCTGGACGACGCGGCGCCCGAGGTGGTCCTCACCCCGGAGGTCCTGCGCGACGCGCACCTCGACGGGCTGCCGGACACCGACCCCACCGACGCGGACCGGACGGCCCCGCTGCTGCCCGGGCACACCGCGTACATCACCTACACCTCGGGGTCCACCGGCCGCCCCAAGGGTGTCGCCGTCGAACACCGCCAGCTGGTCAACCTCTGCCTCGACCACCGGGCCGGGCTGATCGCCCCGCACCAGGCCGAGGCGGGGCGCCCGCTGCGCTCGGCGCTGACCGCCGCGTTCTCCTTCGACACCTCCTGGGAGGGCGCGGTGTTCCTGGCCTCGGGCCAGGAGGTGCACCTGGTGGACGACGCGGTACGGCTGGACCCGGCCGCGCTCGTGGCCCTGGTCGAGGACCGTGGCCTGGACTTCCTCGACGTCACCCCGTCGTACCTCCATGAGCTGATGGCGGCCGGGCTGTACGCCGGGGACCGCCACCGCCCCCGGATCGTCATGGTGGGCGGCGAGGCCCTCGGGGCGGGGCTGTGGCGGGAGCTGCGCGCGGTGCCGGGCGTGGCGGCGTACAACTTCTACGGGCCCACCGAATGCGCCGTGGACGCGGTCTACGGCGACCTGGCCGGTCTCGGCGACCGTCCGCTCATCGGACGCCCCGGCCGCAATCTGCGGGCGTACGTCCTGGACGGCGCGGCGCGGCCGGTGCCGCCCGGCGTCCCCGGTGAACTCCATCTGGCCGGGGCGCAGGTCGCCCGAGGCTATCTGCGCCGCCCCGGGCTCACCGCTGCGCGTTTCGTCGCCGATCCGTACGGCCCTCCCGGCAGCCGGATGTACCGCACCGGCGACCGGGCGCGCTGGACGGCGGACGGGACGCTGGAGTTCCTGGGCCGCGCCGACGAACAGCTCAAGATCCGCGGGTTCCGCATCGAGCCCGGCGAGATCGAGGCCGCGCTGCTGGACCATCCGGCGGTCCAGGAGGCGGTGGTGGTGGCCCGCGAGGACACCGGCCACCGGCGGCTGGTGGCCTATCTGGTGACGTGCTCCGACGACTCGACCGGCTCCCCCGATCCGGTGGAGCTGCGCGCCCTGCTCAAGCGCACCCTGCCGGACTACATGGTCCCGGCCGCCTTCGTGACCCTGGACCGGATGCCCCGCACCGACAGCGGCAAGGTGGACCGGCGCGCGCTGCCCGCTCCCCCGGACCGCCCGGAGCAGGGCTCGCCGTATGTGGCGCCCCGGAACCCGGCCGAGACGGTGCTGGCCGGGGTGTGGGCCGAGGTGCTGGGCGTCCCGGAGGTGGGGGTGGAGGACAACTTCTTCGCCCTGGGCGGCGATTCGATCCTGAGCATCCAGATCGTCTCCCGCGCCCGCCGGGCCGGGCTGACGCTCACCTCCAAGGACGTCTTCCGCCACCAGACCATCGCGGAACTGGCGCTGAGCGTCGAGACGGCCCGGCGGCAGCCGCTCGCCGAGACGGCCGACGCGGTGGCCGGACCGGCGCCGCTGACCCCCATCCAGCACTGGTACCTGGACGGGCGGCACCCCGGCGAGCGGCACCACTTCACCATGAGCCACCGGCTGGAGCTCACCGGCGACCTCGACGAGGCCGCCCTGCGGCGGGCGGTGGACGCCCTGGTGGCACACCACGCCGCGCTGCGCACCCGCTTCCTGGTCGTCGACGGGCAGTGGCGGCAGGAGGTCCTGCCCACCGCCCCCGGCGGTGTCCTGGAGCGGCACGACCTGTCCGGTCTGGACGACGCGGCACGCACCGAAGCCGTACGGAGCGCCACGGTCGCGGCCCAGACGGGGCTGGACATCGCCGAAGGGGCCGTACTGCGGGCGCTGCTGTTCACCTTCGGCCCCGGGCAGCCGCCCGAGTTGCTGCTCACCGCCCACCATCTGGTGGTCGACGGCGTCTCCTGGCGGGTCCTGCTCGGCGATCTGGAGACCGCCTACCGCGGCGCCGCCGCCGGTGGCGCGGCCACCCTGCCCCCGGCGAGCTGCGCCTTCACCCAGTGGGCCGCCCGGCTGGCGGACCATGTGCGCTCCGGCGGGCTCGACGGCGACCTGGCGTACTGGACCGGCGTGGCGCGCTCCGCGCCCGCCGCGCTCCCCGTCGACCGCGAGGGCCTCAACACCCATGAGACGGCGGCCACGGTGACCACGGTCCTCGGCCGCGCCGAGACCGAGGCGCTGCTGCGCCAGGTCCCCGGCGTCTACCGGACGCGGATCAACGACGTACTGCTCGCCGCGCTCGGCCGGAGCCTGGCGCGCTGGACCGGCGGGGACACGGTGCTGATCGGCGTGGAGGGGCACGGCCGGGAGGACCTCTTCGAGGACCTGGACCTCTCCCGTACGGTCGGCTGGTTCACCGCCGAGTACCCGCTCGCGCTGGCCGTCGACGCCGGGGCGGGGTGGCGCGACACCCTACGGTCCGTCAAGGAGCAGCTGCGGGCCGTTCCGCACCACGGGCTCGGCCACGGAGCGCTGCGCCACCTGGCCCCGGAGGACTCCCCGGCCGAGGAGCTGCGGGGCGGTCCCTCGCCGCAGATCGTCTTCAACTACCACGGCCAGTGGGACATAGGGGCAACCGGCGGGAGCGCCCCGGGCCTGTACCGCGCGGCCCTCCCCGTGACCGGCCGGGACGCCGCGCCCGGGGAGCCCCGCCCATGTCTGCTGGAGGTCACCGGGGCGGTCCAGGACGGCCGTCTCGAGCTGGGCTGGAGCTATCCGGCCCGGATGTACGACGAGGCCACCGTGCGCCGGGTGGCGGAGGACTGCCTGGCCGCGCTGGAGGAGATCGTCGCGCACTGCGCAGAGCCCGGCGCGGGCGGGCGCACCCCGTCCGACTTCCCGCTCGCCCGGCTCGACCAGCGCCAGGTGGATCTGATCGCCGGTGACGGCGGCGCGGTGGAGGACGTGTATCCGCTGACCCCGCTCCAGGCCGGCATGCTCTTCCACGGCCTCGTGGACAGCGCTGCCGCCGGTGGCGCCTACTTCGACCAGATCGCCATCCGGATCGGCGGGATCGCCGACCCGGACGCCTTCGCGGCCGCCTGGCAGCGGGTGGTGGACCGTACGCCGGGCCTACGCAGCTCCGTCCGCTGGGAGGGCCTGGCCGAGCCGGTCCAGGTCGTCCACCGCCGGGCCGATCTGCCCACCGTCCGGCTGGATTGGCGGGGGTTGACGCCGCCCGCGCGGGAGGAGGCGCTGCGGCGGCTGCTGGCCGAGGACCGCGCCGCCGGGATGGAGCTGACCTCGGCCCCGCTGAGCCGGATCGCGGTGGCCGGGCTGCCCGACGACGAGGTCATGCTGGTGTGGACCTCGCACCATCTGATGCTCGACGGCTGGAGCACCGGCCAGGTCTTCGCCGAGGTGTGCGAGACCTACGCGTCCCTCGTGGCCGGGCGCTCGCCCCGGCCGCCCGCCCGCCGGGCCTTCCGGGACTTCCTGCGCTGGCTGGGTGAGCAGGACCAGGAGCGTGCGGAGCGGCATTGGCGCGAGGTGCTGGCGGGGTTCGGCACCCGCACCCCGCTGCCGTACGACCGGCCGCCGCGGGAGGCGCATCGCACCACCTCGACCGCGCTGACCCGGCTGGAGCTGACCGAGGAGGTGTCCGCCCGGCTGCGGGAGACCGCGCGCGGCGGTGGGCTGACGGTCAACACGGTGGTGCAGGGCGCGTGGGCGCTGCTGCTGTCGCGGTACGGCGGGGTGCGCGACGTGGTGTTCGGCACCACCGTCTCGGGCCGTCCCGAGGGGCTGCCGGGCGTGGAGACGATGGTCGGCATGTTCATCAACACGGTCCCCACCCGGGCCGTGGCCGAGGGCGGCCATGAGGTCGTGGGATGGCTGCGGGAGCTCCAGGAGCAGCAGAGCGAGTCCCGCCGCTTCGACTTCGTCGCCCTCCCCCGGATCCAGGCCCTCAGCGCGGTCCCGGCCGGTGAACCGCTCTTCGACAGCATGGTGGTGTTCGAGAACTACCCCTTCGACGAGGCGTCGGCGGCCGGTGCCGGGATCCGGGTGCGGGAGGTGCGGGCCGAGGACTCCACCAGTTTCCCGCTGTGTCTGCGCGCCTACCTCGGCGACCGGCTGGGCTTCGACCTCGCCTACGATCCGGCGCTGTTCGACGCGGCCACGGTGGAGCGGGCGGCGGCCCATCTGGAGACGCTGCTGACCGGGATCGCGGACGGCGCCGGGCGGTCGCTGGACGAGCTGCCGCTGCTGGCGGAGGCGGAGCGCCGTCAGGCGGCCGGCGAGTGGAACGCCACCGCCCGGCCGCTGCCGGAGGGTTCGCTCGCGGAGCTGTTCGCCGAGCTGGTCCGCCGGACCCCGGACGCCGTCGCCGTCACCGACGGCGCCACCTCGCTCAGCTATGCCCGGCTCGATGAGTGGGCGGGCCGGTTGGCGGGGCGTCTGCTGCGGTCCGGGGTGGGTGCCGAGGACCGGGTGGCACTGCTCATGGACCGGTCGGTGGAGCTGGTCGTGGCCCAGCTGGCGGTGGTCAGGGCCGGTGGGGTGTACGTACCGGTGGACGCCCGCGCCCCGCGCGACCGGCGGCGCACCCTGCTGGACCAGGCGGGCGCCGCGGTCGTGCTGACGCCGGAGGAGGTGGCCGCCGCCCGGGAGGGCGAGCCGGTGGCGCCCGCGGTGCCGGTGCACCGGGACCGGCTGGCGTATGTGATGTTCACCTCCGGGTCGACGGGTGTGCCGAAGGCCGTGGGGGTGCGCCACCGCGATGTGGCGGCGCTCGCGCTCGACCGTGCCTTCGCCGGTGGCGGGCATGAGCGGGTGCCGCTGCACTCGCCGGTGGCGTTCGACGCCGCCACCTACGAGATGTGGGTGCCGCTGCTGAACGGTGGCCGGGTGGTGGTGACATCGGGCGAGCTGGACGCCGCCGCGGTGCGCCGTCTGGTGGCCGAGCACGCGGTGACGGGACTCTGGCTGACCGCCGGGCTGTTCCGGCTGCTGGCCGGGGACGCGCCGGACTGCTTCACGGGGCTGCGCGAGGTGTGGACCGGCGGCGATGTGGTGCCCGCGGCCTCGGTGCGCCGGGTGCTGGCGCGCTGCCCCGGGCTGACCGTGGTGGACGGCTACGGGCCGACCGAGACCACGACCTTCGCCACGTGCTTCCCGATGTCCCGCGCCGACGAGGTGCCCGAGGTGGTGCCGATCGGCCGGCCGCTGGACAACGTGCGGGTCCACGTCCTGGACCCCAGGATGCGGATCGTGCCGCCGGGTGTGGTCGGCGAACTCTTCGTCGCCGGTGCGGGGGTGGCCCGTGGCTACCTCGGCCGGCCGGGACCGACCGCCGCGGCGTTCCTCCCCGATCCGTACGGACCCGCCGGGGAGCGGATGTACCGCACCGGCGATCTGGCGCGGCGCCGCCCGGACGGCACGGTGGAGTTCCTCGGCCGCGCCGATGACCAGGTCAAGGTCCGTGGCTTCCGGATCGAGCCGGGCGAGGTGGAAGGGGTACTGGCCGGGCATCCCGAGGTGGCGGATGTCGCGGTGGTGGCCCGCGCGGACGGTCCCGGTGGCAAGCGGCTGGTGGCCTATGTGGTGGCCGCCTGCGACGCCCCGGTGGAGGGTGAGCGCTTGCGGGCGTACGCGGCGGAGCGGCTGCCGGACTACATGGTGCCGTCCGCCGTCGTCCCGCTGGACGCGCTGCCGCTCGGCCCCACCGGGAAGCTGGACCGCGCGGCGCTGCCCGCCCCCGGCCCGGACACCCGACGCACGCCCTACCGGGCGCCGCGCGAGGGGTTCGAGCAGGCCGTGGCGGCGGTCTGGGCCGAGGTGCTGGAGGTCGAACGCGTCGGCGCCGGGGACAACTTCTTCGAGCTCGGCGGCGACTCGATCCTCTCCATCCGGCTCACCTCACGGCTGCGGGAGGTGCTCGGGGTGGATCCGTCGCCCCGCCTGGTGTTCACCCATCCGACCGTCGCCGCCCTGGCCGAGGCGCTCGGTGGCGCGGAGGGCCGCGGCGCGGACCGGCCCGCCCCGATCACACCGGTGGCCCGGGACGGCGAGCTGCCGCTGTCGTATCCGCAGCAGCGGCTGTGGTTCCTGGACTCCTTCGCACCCGACAGCGCCGAGTACATCACCCCGCTGGCGCTGCGGATGCGGGGAGCCCTCGATGTGGACGCGCTCAGCGCGGCGCTGACCGCGCTGGTGGCCCGGCACGAGTCGCTGCGGACCACCTTCGACGCGGTGGACGGCCGCGGGGTGCAGATCGTGCACGACCCCCGGGAGATCCGGCTCGACCCGTACGATCTGTCCCATCTCCCCGCCGCCGAGCGGGAGGCGGAGCTGCGGGAGCTGCTGGCGTACGAACGGGCCCGCCCGTTCGATCTGCGGCGCGGCCCGCTGCTGCGCGCCGGGCTGATCCGGCTCGGCGCCCAGGAGCACATGCTGAGCCTGACGCTGCATCACATCATCACGGACGGCTGGTCCACCGGTGTGCTCACCGGCGATCTGCGGGAGCTGTACCGGGCGGCGCTGAGCGGTGAGCCCGCGGCGCTGCCCCCGCTCCCGGTGCAGTACGCGGACTTCGCCGCCTGGCAGCGCACCGAACTCACCGCTCCCCGCGCCGAGGAGGAACTGGCCTACTGGACACGGCAGTTGGCTGATGTGCCGCCGCTGGAGGTGCCCACCGACCGGCCCCGACCGGCGGTGCGGACGAAGAACGGCGCCACCGTGGAGTTCGCGGTGCCCGCCGGGGTGAGCTCGCGCCTGAGGGAGTTCGGGCAGACGCGGGGCACCACCCTGTTCATGACGCTCGTGGCGGCGGCCCAGATCCTGCTGGCGCGGCTGTCCGGCGGGCGGGACATCGCGGTGGGTACCGTCACCTCGGGGCGGGAGCGCCCCGAGGTGGAGCGGCTGATCGGCTTCTTCGTCAACACATTGGTGCTGCGCTCCACCGTCGATCCGCACGCCCGCTTCGGCGACTTCCTGGCCGAGGTGCGCGGCACCGTCCTGGACGCCTTCACCCATCAGGCGGTGCCGTTCGAGCGGGTGGTGGACGAGGTGCGGCCGGTGCGGGACACCAGCCGGACACCGCTGTTCCAGGCGATGGTGGTGCTCCAGAACGCCCCGGGGCAGTCGCTGGAGCTGCCCGGTCTGGAGCTGGCGGACGTGGAACTCGACACCCGGACCGCCGCCTTCGACCTCACCTTCGAGTTCGCCGAGGCCGAGGAGGGTGTGCTGCGCGGGCTGATCGGGTACAGCACCGATCTGTTCGACGCCTCGACCGCGGAGCGGATGGGCACGGCCCTGCGGACGCTGCTCGCCGGGATCGCCGAGGATCCGGAGCGGCCGGTGGGCGCGCTGCCGCTGACCACCCCGGCCGAGCTGCGGCGCACCCTGGTCGAGTGGAACGACACCCGTCTGGAGGTGGAGCGGGCCACGCTGCGCGAGCTGTTCGAGCGGCAGGTGGCCGTCTCGCCGGACGCCACCGCCGTGCGGTACGGGAAGGGCGATCTCACCTTCGCCGAGCTGGAGGTGGCCGCGAACCGGCTGGCGCACCGGCTGATCGGCCGGGGCGTGGGGCCGGAGCGGGTGGTGGCGCTGGTGCTGCCGCGTTCGGTGGAGATGCTGGTGGCGCAGCTGGCCGTGGCGAAGGCGGGCGGTGCGTTCCTGCCGGTCGACCCCGGCTATCCGAAGGAGCGGGTGGCGTTCATGCTGCGGGACGCCGCGCCCTCGGTGGTGCTCGACGACGCGGCCTCGGTCTGGGCCGAGGAGGGCCCCGCCGGGCCACCGCCCCGCCGTGGCCTGACGCCGGACCATCCGGCGTATGTCATCTACACCTCCGGCTCCACCGGTGTGCCCAAGGCGGTCGTGGTCACCCATGCCGGGCTGGCCGGTTTCTCGGCCGCCGCGGCAGCGCACTACGACGTGCGGGCCGGGGACCGGGTGCTCCAGTTCTCCTCGCCCAGCTTCGACGCCTCCGTCCTGGAGCTGTGTGTCTCGCTGCCCCGTGGCGCGGCGCTGGTGATCGGCGACGAGGGCCCGCTGCTGGGCGAGCGGCTGGCCGAGGTGCTCGGCGGGCAGCGGATCACCCATGCGCTCATCCCCCCGGCCGCGCTGGCCACCATGGAGGTGGCGGACCGGCGGACGGCGCTGCCGGAGCTGCGGACCCTGATCGTCGGCGCCGACGCCTGCTCAGCGGAGCTGGTGGACCGCTGGGCGCCGGGGCGCCGGATGGTCAACTCCTACGGCCCGACCGAGGCCACGGTGGTGAGCACCTGGTCCGGGCCGCTGACCGCCGGGTCGGGGGTGCCGCCGATCGGCCGGCCGATCCCGAACACCCGGGTCTACGTACTGGACGAGGCGCTGCGCCCGGTGCCGGTGGGCGTGGCCGGGGAGCTGTATGTGGCGGGCACGGGTCTGGCGCGGGGCTATCTGGGCCGTCCGGGGCTGACCGCCACACGGTTCGTGGCCGATCCGTATCGCCCGGCGGGCGGGCGGATGTACCGCACCGGCGATGTGGTGCGGTGGACCGGCGACGGTGAGCTCGCGTTCCTGGGGCGGGCCGACGACCAGGTCAAGGTCCGCGGCTTCCGGATCGAACTCGGCGAGGTGGAGAGCGCGCTGCGGCGCAGCCCGGAGGTGCGGGAAGCGGTGGTCGCCGTACGGGAGACCGCCCCGACACCGGAGCAGCCCTCCGGCGGGAAGCGCCTGGTGGGCTATGTGGTCCCGGCGCCGGGCAGCTCGCCGACCGCCGCCTCGCTGCGCGACGTCCTGGGGCGGACCCTGCCGTCCCATATGGTGCCGTCGGCGTTCGCCACCCTGGACGCCCTTCCGCTCACGGCCAACGGCAAGGTGGACCGCCGGGCGCTGCCCGACCCGGACCCGGCGCCGGTCACCTCCGGTGCGGGTCAGGTGGCCCCGCGCACCCCGATGGAGCGCCGGATCGCGGACATCTGGGCCGATGTGCTCGGTCTGGAACGGGTGGGCGTGGAGGACAACTTCTTCGAGCTCGGCGGGGACTCCATCCTCAGCATCCAGGTGGTCTCCCGCGCCCGGCAGGCCGGGCTGCGGCTGACCACCAAGGACCTGTTCACCCATCAGACCGTGGCGGGTCTCGCCACCGTGGCCACGGCCGAGCGGGACGACGGCCGCGCGGAGCCGGTGACCGGACCGCTTCCGCTCACCCCGATCCAGCGCTGGTTCTTCGCCACCCACATCGTGAATCCGCGCCACTTCAACCAGTCCACGCTGCTGGAGCTGCACCAGGAGCCGGACGAGAAGGCGCTGGAAGGGGCGCTGGCCGCGCTCCTGGTCCACCATGACGCGCTGCGCACCCGGTTCACCGAGGACGGCGCCGAGTGGCACGGCCACGTTCCGGAACCGGATGGCGACGGCGCCGTCCTGGACCACCACGACCTGTCCGGTCTGCCGGCCCAGGAGGCGGACGCGGCGATGGAGAAGGCCGCCGACGCCCTCCATTCGGGCTTCGACCTGGGCCGGGGGCCGCTGCTGCGGGCCGCGCTGTTCCGCTTCGGCGAGGCCCGGCGGCCGTTCCTCTTCCTGACCGCGCACCACCTGGTCATCGACGGGGTGTCCTGGCGGATCCTGCTGGACGACCTGGACATCGCCTATCAGCAGGGCGTGCGGGGCGAACCGGTGGACCTCGGCACCAAGACCACCGCCTTCCGCGACTGGGCGCGGCGGCTGGCGGAGCACGTCGCCGAGGGCGGCCTGGACCACGAGGCCGACCACTGGTGCGAGGCACTCGACGCCCGGCCGCTGCCGGTCGACCATCAGGTGGCCACCCCCGGGCCCGAGCTCGGTACGGTGCCGGTCGAGCTCGACGAGCGGGACACCGAGGCGCTGCTGCGCTCGGCGCCCACGGCCTATCGCACCCGCATCAACGATGTGCTGCTCGCCGCCCTCGCGCTGGCGCTGTCCCGCTGGACGGGCCAGCAGCGGGTGTCGGTGGAGCTGGAGGGCCATGGCCGCGAGGACGTCCTGGACGGTGTCGATCTCTCCCGTACGGTCGGCTGGTTCACCACCATGTATCCGGTCTCCTTCGAGCTGCCGGACCTCCCCGGCGGCGGGCCGGCCGACTGGCGAGGGCTGGTCAAGTCGGTGCGGCGGCGGCTGCGTACCGTCCCCGGCAACGGCTTCGGCTTCGGGGCGCTGCGCGCCTTCGGCCCGCCCGAGCTGCGCGAGCGGCTGTCCCGGCACGGCTCCGGGCCGCAGATCGTGTTCAACTACCTCGGCCAGTGGGACGCCCGGTCGGCCGAGTCCCAGGGCGGTCTGGTCCACGCCGAGCACGGCTCGTTCGGCCAGGACCACGATCCGCGCGAGGGCGGCTCCCATCTGCTGGAGGTGGTGGGCGCGGTGCAGGACGGCCGGCTCGGCTTCACCTGGCGCTACCGCCCCGATGTGCACGAGAGGGCGACCGTGGAGGCGGTGGCCGGGGACTTCGCGGAGGCGCTGCGCCGGATCGCCGGTGACTGCCGGGGCGCCGTATGACCGCCGCCCCGCCGGTGTCGCCGCCGGTACCGCTGTCGCGCAACCGGGACTACCGGCTGCTGTGGGGCAGTCAGGCGCTCTCGGAGTTCGGCTTCCACACGGCGCTGATCGCCTTTCCGCTGCTGGTCCTCGCGCTCACCGGCTCGGGTGCCGCCTCGGGTCTGGTCATGGGCACCATCGCCGCCGCGCAGATGGCGGCCGGGCTCCCGGCGGGTGTCCTGGTGGACGCTTACGACCGCAAGGCCATCATGCTGGGCTGTGAGGCGGCCCAGGCGGTGTCCGCCATCAGCCTGGTGGCCGCCGTGTGGGCCGGTGCGGCCACCGTCTGGCACATGGTCGTCGTGGCGGCGGTGTTCGGGGCGAGCGCGGCGCTCTTCGAACCGGCGGAGAACGCGTCGATGCCCGCGCTGGTGGCGGACGAGCAGCTGCCCACGGCGGTGGCGATGAACACGGCACGCGCCTCGATGGGGCAGTTGGCGGGCACCGCGACCGGCGGGTTCCTGTTCGCCGTGGGGCGGTTCGTGCCCTTCCTGGTGGACGCCGTGACACATACGCTCTCCTTCGTCGGGCTGCTCTTCGTCCGGCTGCCCCGGCGCGAGCGGTCCGCCGCCGGGGCGGGTCCGCTGGGCCGGGAGGCGCTGGCCGGGCTGCGGTGGGTGTGGCGGGAGCGCCGGATCCGGGTGACGGTGGTGTGCGCGGTGGTGCTCAACCTGTTCTTCAGCGCCTTCTACCTCGTCGTCATCGTGCTCGCCGAGTCCCGGGGGGTGCCCTCCGGGGAGGTCGGCGTGATGGCGGCCATGCTCGGGGTGGGCGGAGTGGCGGGCGCGCTGCTGGCGCCCGTACTGCACCGGCGACTGGGCCCGTACGGCGGCATCATCGCGGTGTTCTGGGCGCTGGCCCTGCTCGCCCCGGTCACCGTGCTGATGGACAGCGGCTATCTCATCGGGGTGCTGTTCGCCCTGATGGCGCTGTTCCCGCCGACGGCGAACACCGCCATCATGACCGACCAACTGCTGCGCACCCCCGACGAGCTGCGCGGCAGGCTCACCAGCACACTCGTCCTGGCCTGCGGTGCCGCGGGCGCGGCGGGCCCCGCGCTGGGCGGATCGCTCGCCCAGGCCCTGCCGGGCGACCGGGCGATCCTGCTCTGCTCGGCGGGGATGGCCGCCGCGGCCGTCCTGGCCACCGTCAGCCCGACCCTGCGCACGCTGTCCCGCCGCCATGAGGCGGGGCGGCCGGCCGACTGACCGCCGACCGACGCCTCACCGACCATTTCCGATCCGACCGATCATCGACAGGAGCGAACGACCATGGACGACAACGCCCGCTACCAGGTGCTGCGCAACGACGAGGACCAGTACTCGCTGTGGCCCGCCGACCTCGAGGTGCCCGAGGGCTGGCACACCGTCGGCAAGGAGGGCACCAAGGACGAGTGCTCCGCCTACGTCGACGAGGTGTGGACCGATATGCGGCCGCGCAGCCTGCGCGAACGCATGGACAACGCGGCCTCCTGACCCGGGCCTCGTGACGCGGCGCGGCCGGCGCGTGCGGGCGCCGGCCGCACCGGGCCCCTCAACTTCCCCATACGATCACGCGGTTACCATCCTTGGAACAGTCGGCCGCGGCGTGAGGGATCGCGCCCGGATACGGAGGAGAACACCACGTGACGGCGCAAGGGGTAGCATCCCAGACCGGAAGCGGGCCGGAGCCCCCCAACACCCCCCTCAACCAGGGGCGACCGCACAGCGCCCGGATGTACGACTACTTCCTGGGCGGCAAGGACAACTACGTCGCCGACCGTGAGGCCGCGGCCAAGGTGCTCACCCTGTGGCCGGGTGTCATGATCGCCGCCCGGACCAACCGGGCCTGGATGCACCGCGCGATCCGGTTCCTCGCCGCCGAGCGGGGCATCCGCCAGTTCCTCGACATCGGCACCGGCATTCCCACCCGGCCGAATCTGCACGAGGTCGCCCAGGGCATCGCCCCGGAGGCCCGGGTCGTCTACGTGGACAACGACCCCATCGTCCTCGCCCATGCCCAGGCCCTGCTCAAGAGCCGCCCCGAGGGCCGCACCGCCTATGTGCACGGGGACATCACCGAGCCCGAGACCGTCCTCGCCTCGCCCGACCTCACCGAGGTGCTGGACCTCTCCCAGCCGGTCGCGCTGAGCCTGGTCTCGCTGCTGCACTTCGTCCCCGACGAGTGGGGCCCGTACGACCTCGTCCAGCGGCTGGTCGACGCGCTCGCCCCCGGCTCCTTCCTGGTGCTGAGCCACATCACCCCGGACTTCGACCCCGAGGCCACCCAGAAGACCGTGCAGGTCTACCACAGCGGCGGCATCCAGGGGAAAATCCGCACCCGGGACGAGGTGGAGCGCTTCTTCACCGGTCTGGAGATGGTCGAACCGGGCCTGGAGGTGCCGCACCGCTGGCGCACCGACCTGGCCGAAACGGACTCCCATGTGGAGACCGGCGATGTGACCGACGAAGAGGTGTCCTTCTGGGCGGGCGTCGCGCAGAAGTCCTGACCCGGGGTCTCCCGGACGGGGTTCAGGGACGCGGTCCGACGGTCGTGGTGCCGTCGCGGATGGTGATCGCCAGCGCGGGACAGGAGTCCGCCGCGTCCAGCACCCGCTCCTCCTCCGGGACCTCCTCGCGTCGCGGCCGGGCGTGCTCCTCGTCGAGGGCGAACAGGTCGGGGGCGATACCGGCGCACATGCCGGACGCCATGCACCGGCCGCCGTCGACCTCCGCCTTCCAGGTCATCCGGCTCACCACCCGATGGGCATGGCTCGGGGCCCGCGGACCAGCATCTGGCCCTTCCACTCCACATCCCCGGCCAGCCGCAGACCGGGGAAGCGGGTGATCAGCGCGCCGAGCGCCTCCTGGAGCTCCAGCCGGGCCAGGGACGCGCCCAGGCAGTGGTGCACACCATGGCCGAAGCCCAGGTGCTGGGTGGCGGGGCGGGCGACGTTCAGGGTGCCCGGCTGGTCGAAGCGCAGCGCGTCGCGGTTGGCCGAGCCGACGGCGACGAGCACGGGCTCCCCGGCGCGCACCAGGGTGCCGCCCACCTCGATGTCCTCGGTGGCGTAGCGGGGGAAGGACGCCGCCATGCCCAGCGGGACGAACCGCAACAGCTCCTCGACGGCGCCGTGCAGCAGTGCGGGCTCCTCGCGCAGCCGGCGCAGTTCCTCCGGGTGGTCGAGCAGCGTCAGCACGAAGTTGGGGATCTGGGTGGCCGTGGTCTCGTGCCCGGCCACCAGGATGCCCACGCACAGATCGACCAGCTCGAGCTCGGACAGCCGGTCGCCCGCGTCCCTCGCCTCGATCAGCGACGTCATGATGTCGTCCCGCGGGCGGATGCGATGGTCCTCGATCAGCCCGGCCATATAGGCGCGCAGCTCATCGCGGTTACGGTCGAACTCCTCGGCGCTCAGGGAGCTGGTGGACAGCGCGGCGTCGCTCCAGGTGCGGAACTTGGGCCGGTCCTCCTCCGGGACGCCGAGCATGGCGCAGATGACCCCGACCGGAATGGGCAGCGCGTAGCGGTCCACGAGATCGACGGGTGGCCCCGCGGCCTCGAGCTCATCGAGCAGGGCCCGGGTCAACTGCCGGACCCACGGGCGGAGTTTCTCCACCTGGTGGACGGTGAACGCCTTGGCGACGAGGGTGCGCAGCCGGGTGTGGTCGGGCGGGTCCATGGTCAGGATGCCGCTGTCGCGCCGGGCCTCGGACTGCCGTGGCACATCGTGGTGGAGCGCCGCGGCCCGGCTGAAGCGCCGGTCCCCGAGCACCAGCCGGGCGTCGGCGTACCGCGTGGCCAGCCAGGCGGGCTCCCCGTAGGGCATGCGCACCCGGAGTAATCCGGTGCGGTTCCTGGCCTGGTCGTACGCCTCGCTGAGCGCGAGCCCCTCGGCGGAGTTGAAGGGATAGGCGATGGGTGTCGTCTCCGCTGTGGTCACCGTGACCTCCCTTGCGTAAGCACGTGCTTACAAAGCTAGGAGGCGGCGGCTGGTACGGTCAACGGCCCCTTTGCGCCGTTGATCTGACGGGCCGGAGGGAAATCGCCGGAGGCGGACGAGAGGGGTGTCGTGATGGGGACGACCGTGACCGAGGGGCAGCGCCGGGACGCGAGGGACACACGTCGGCGGCTGCTGGAGGCCGCGGCGGCGCTGTTCGCCGAGCGGGGCTATGAACGGGCGACGGTCCGGGACATCGCCGATCGCGCGGGGGTCAACCAGGCGCTGCTGTTCCGCTACTTCGGCTCGAAGAGAGCGCTGTTCGGCGAGGTGATCGCGCACAACGGGGAGGAGCAGCTGCGCATCACCCCACCCGATGAGCTGCTGGAGGCCGCCCTGCGCGGGCTGCTGGGCCACGGCGGCAGGGAACCGGGCGGCCGCGCGCTGGCCACGCTGCTGCGCTCGGTGGACAGCGGCGACGAGATCGGTACGGCGGTGCGCGCCATCAGCGACGACTACGCGCGGGTGCTGGCCTCCCTGTCCAGCGCCGACAACCATGAACTGCGGGCGGATCTGGCGCTGTCCTGGCTGCTCGGCATAGGGATGATGCGGGTGCTGGTGGGCAAGGAGCCGCTGGCGGACGCGGATCCGGACGAGGTGTGCGCGCTGGTCACGGCCGCGCTCGGCACCCTCCTGGACGGCCTTCCGGCGGCGGGCGGCAGGCCGTAGGCGGCCGTGCGGGCCGGGGCGCTACTCGCGGAACTCCCCGCGGGGCGTGGTGACGACGCGCCGGGCCCGGGCCGGGGTGACCACCTCGCGGAAGGCCGGATCGGTGAGCAGCACGACCGGGGCGATGCGGTGCGGGGAGTCGCATTGCCAGTGCGGTAGGGCGGCCTCGATCACGGCCCAGGACTGGTCGGTGGCGCCGCGGTCGGCCAGCGCCCTGGCCAGGTCCAGGGCCTGCTGGAAGGTGCGGGACTCGGGCAGGACGGGCGGGGCGAAGGCGGCGGCCCTGGCCATCCAGGCGGCGGTGTCGTCGCCCTCGGTGGCGGCGCCGCTCGCGGCCACACCGCCCGCGCCCACGACGCCGTCCACGCCATCGGGGAGCCGCGGCAGGATGTCGCCGAGGGCCGAGAGATAGCCGCCGGGGGCGCCGGTCCACTCCTCGGCCGCGCAGCGCAGATAGAGCGGGGCGGCCTCGGCCCGTAACTGCTCCAGGCCGATCGCCTCGAGGACGCGCGGGTCCCCGAGGATACCGGTGCGTATCCAGTGGTGGGCGGCGCTGATGTCGAGGAACGCCCCCAGGATGACGCCCAGGTACGCACCGGCGCCCGAGCCCTTGACCGCGGCCTGCTCGAAGGTGGCCATCGCCTTGCGCACCTCGCCGCGCAGGGCCTGCGCCCTGCCCTCGGCCACCAGATCCTCGGCGGTCCCGGGACGCCCCATGCGCACCTCATGGGCCAGCTGGTCCTCGAAGCCGGTGCGCTCCTCGGCGACCAGCTCGGCGAACGAGGCGTGCCGGTCGCCCAGGGCCGGATACCAACTCGCCCAGATGTACGCGGCCCACTCCCCGTCCTCGGACACATCGGCGGGGTCAAGCAGCCAGTGCTGGGCGTCGCCCTCCTCCGAGACCAGCAGCGCCCGGTCCATGAACGCGGTGTCGTCCCAGTCCTCGCCCTCGCCGCCCCGGATGACGCTCCAGGTCTCGGGGTCGGCCTCGCGCAGCCAGCCGACGGTCTTGGCCGGGCGCATCCGCCACATGAACGGGCTGATGTTCAGCCAGCCGTCGGAGGCGCCCAGGAAGGCGCGGTAGCTCGGCGGGAGCCGGGTACCGAGCCGCTCCTCCAGGGCGAGGATGCTCTCCTCGTCCGCGCCCTCGAACCCGAGCCACCCGGCGGCACGTTGCCCGTCGTCGACCTCGGTCAGCTCATCCGCGTCGGCCACCCGCAGGATGGTCGCGCTGTACTCCGCCAGATAGGACCGCCACTGCTCGACGGTCCGCGGCGGCCCCGTCACGGCCCCCGGCTCCGGGGCGGCCGACACCGATGTGCCGCGGTATCCGGTGGGTGCCTCGCCCGCCCGCTGGTAGTGGCCGATGAACCCCTTCGGCTGGGGGGCGGAGGTGAAGAGGCGGACCTGGGAGAGCTGGATCTGGTCCGCCCCCGCGTTCCGGGTGATCTCCAGGCGGTAGTGACGGTAGGCGGTGGTGGCGGCGAAGGTGAATCCCCGGGGCTGATGGCGGTGGGCGAAGCTCTCCTCGACGCGGGAGTCCAGGTCCACCCAGTGCTCCCCGTCGTTCGAGCCCCTGAGGGCCCAGTCCCTCGGGTCGCGGCCCGGCACGTCGTTGGCGGAGGTCAGGACGTAGTGGCCGACGGCCACCGGCCGGCGCAGGGTGAACTCCAGCCAGGCGCGGTCGCCATGGCCCAGCCACTTGTGCCACGAGTCGTGCAGCAGGTTCTCCGCGACCTCGCCCACCTCGGCGAACTCGCTGTGCGCCCGGACCTTGGTGACCAGGTCGGTCACCTCGGCCTCCGGACCGGGCTCGGCTGCCAGCAGCGACACCGTGCCCGAGTGGCCTGATGGATCGCCCCAGATGACCCGCTCGACGGGCGGCCCCCCGTCCTCGATCAGCAGCCGCAGCTCCTGGCGGAGGCCCGGGCCCCCGGGCCCACCGCCCTCCACCGTGCGGAAGCGGTGCATCACCTCCTCGAGCGCGCTGTCCCGCAGCGGCGAGCGGCCCTCCAGCACCCCCCGGTACTCGGTGAGCGTGCCATCGGCGGCCCTGCGGTGCCCGTAGAACTCCGTCATCGCCGGCTGGAAGCCGATCGACGCCTCCGCGCCGTCCTGCCCGCGCCAGGCGAGCCGGACCGGCAGCGAGCCCTCGCCCCGGTCGAGATGGACCAGCAGCCGTGGGGCGGGCCGCCATTCGGCGGAGCCCGGGGCGCGCCACTCGGTGCGGTAGGCGCACACCGCCGGCTCGGCCGGCCGCTCCTCCGCCATGAGGTGCATACGGGCGCAGATGCGGGACGGCTCGACGCTGATCCGGTACAGCCAGAGCAGCCCCCGCGCCTCGGCACAGCCCCGGACGCACAGCGTGTTCAGGCCCGCCACCAGTGCCTCACCGGGGACCGCGAAGGCCGCCTCCCGTGGGCGGGCGCCACCGGGCACGGTGAACCGCGAGATCACCGCATGCCCGTTGACGGTGATGTCGATGGGCGCCCATCCCAGGGACTCCCCCAGCGGTGAGACCCGCGCGATCAGGGTGAGCGTCAGCTGCTCCGGCAGTTCGCCACCGTCCAGCGCGAAGTCCAGCGCGAAGTCGAGCTCGACACGTCCGCCCGCGCCGATCGCGAGACGGTCCCGGTCGGGATGGCACCGTATGTACCGGGCCGTGCCATTGCCGAATCGAGGCGGATCGATGGTGAAATCCGCGAAAGTCGCTCGCACGCTGTGCTCCTGATGGGGCCGTCTGATCCATTGACATGTCGTCGGGGCAGGGGTGCGGGGGCCTCACAACACCCGGATGCTGCCGATGCTAGGGCGGCCGACCGATACCGTCCGTGATCCGCGACGATCACTAGGGGGATGCGGGTCGGCCGCTCCCTCCCCCGCGCAGCACGGCCCCGAGGACGGCGGGGCGCACCAGCGCGGTGGGCGCGGCGACCATGGACATCACCTCGTGCAGGGCCTTGCAGACCCCCGGGTCGACGGTGGCACGCCGGATGACCCGGTCCAGATAGCGGTGCTGGACCCGCACCCCCACTCCGGCGGGGCCGCCCGTGGTGGTGGGGAAGCGCACGTCCTCGCTGGAGGACAGCAGCCACGCGGTGTCCGCGGCGGCCGCGATGCCCTTACGGGCGGTGTGCGCCGTACGGTGGCCGATGCCGCCGTGGCGCTCGGCGGCGGTCCGCAGGGCGCGGGCGCCGAGCGCGGACACGGTGATGCCCTGGCCGTAGACCGGATTGAAGGTGCATACGGCGTCGCCGATGACAACCAGCCCTCGCGGCGCCCGGCGCTCGTAGTGACGGCGCACACCCGGGCCGGGCCAGAAGCCGCGGACCGCACCGGCGGGCTCGGCCCCGGCCAGCAGCTCGTGCAGGCTCGGGTCCCGCAGCAGACGCAGCTGCCGGTCGAAACCGGCCGCGCCCGGCTCGGCCTGTGCTCCCCGCATACTGCCGACGCTGGCGATCCACCGGCCGCCCTCCACGGGCAGCACCACGCCGAGCCTGGGCGCGTCGGGGGCCTTGGTCTGCAAATAGAGCACGTCGAACCCCGGATCTGCCCCGGCGGGGCGGTGGTACATCCGGCTGGCGTACGACACCCCCGCGTCGACGCGCTCCTCGGGGGTGGGCGGGCAGCCCAGCCGGGCCAGCCAGGCGGGGACCGAGGAGGTGCGCCCGGAGGCGTCGACCACCATCTCCGCGCGCAGCTCCCGCACCCGGGCGCGGGCATCGCCCCGCGCCCGGACCTGAACGCCCGTCAGCTCGCCCGGGGTGCCGAGGAGTCCGACGACATCGGTGTTCTCCAGCCATCGCACCGAGGGCTCGGCGCGCACCCGGCGCAGCACCGTATGGTCGAGCAGCGGTCTGGTGCAGGAGAGGAACGCGACCTCGCTCTCGTACTTCGCGAGCCACCCGGCCGCGCTGAGCCAGTGCACGCCCGACATCGGCACCCGCACCGCGCCGGCGGCCAGCAACTCCTCGCGCGCGCCGGGCATCAGCTCCTCCAGCGCCCGATGCCCGGCCTCGAGCAGCAGATGCGCGTGGCGCGCCTGCGGAACGCCCGAGCGGAACGCCGGTCCGTCGGGATAGCGGTCACGCTCGACTATGACAATGCGCTCGGCATATCCCCGCAGCGCCCATGCGGCCAGCAGCCCGGCGAGACCTCCGCCGATCACCACCGCGGTCCCTCGCTCCGTACCTTCCCCCGGTACCCCCATACTACGGAGCGTAGTGCATAATCATCCGAGCGTCACCACCCCCAAGGGTGGTAAATACAACCGCTCCGACGGCTCAGGCGCCTTCGGCGGCCTCCGTGATGAAGGTGTCGAGGACTCCGTCGGCGACGCGCACCGGGCCCTCGGGGCGGGTCTCGCCGGGGATGGTGTGGATCTCCCCGGCCCGCCGCGCGTCGGCCGCCGCCTCGGCGAACCACCGCGCCGCCCGGGCGTCATGGCCGTCGAGACGGGCGCCCAGCGCGTCCAGGGTGCGCTCGAAGGAGCACTCCCACAGCGACAGGGCGCCCAGCCAGGGCCCGCAGTCCGCCACGAATCCCCGGTCCGCGACACCGGACCTGATGCGCTCGGGCGCGGCGGCGAGCAGCCGGGCGTACGGGCGCAGCTCCCGCAGGGCCGCTCGCTCGCGCCCCGCCTCCCAGGCGGTGTGGAACCGGTCGAGCCGGGCGGCGAGTTCGGGGGCCTGCGGCTGCCAGGGTTCGGCGCCGAAGGTGGGCGCGAGGTGCTGGGTGTCGAAGAAGGCCAGCAGCGAGCGAACGGTCCCGTCCGTACGTGCCGGGTGGGCGCCGGGGCCGTCCCCGGCGAGGTGGCGGGCGGCCGCCTCCCAGGCGCGGGGGGCGTCGTAGCCGGTGTCGTTCCAGGCGAAGGCCGCTCCGCCCTTCGCCTTGCGGCTGAAAGCCTGCTGTGCGCGCTTGAGCTTCTTCTCGGCCCGGCGCAGAAAGCGAGGAGCGTCGATCTTCGTGCCGTCGGACAGGACGGCGAAATGCCCCAGCCCCAGGTCGATGCCGACGGCCCCGTCGCCCTCGGCCGAGGTGACGGGCTCGGGACAGGTCCCCGGTCTTCGGGAACGCCTCGCCTGCGGCGCGGGCGGTCTCACGGGCGCGCAGCGCATCGTTGTAGACCACCCGCGCACACCCGAACGCCCTGGCCAGCGCTGAGCGCTGAGGACCGTTCGGGTACAGGCGGAAGCCGTACCTCAACTGCGTCTCAATCGCTCTACGACGGCTGGGTTATGGCCGAGTATCAGAACATCCGTTCCGGTCGGCACTGCACTACCGGCGGGGCGGGGCGGCCGTCACCCCTTGAGCAACGCGTCGACCACCCGGCCGAAGAGCAGACGGCCGGACCAGACCGTCGGCGGGTCGAACAGGCGGGGCAGTCCCCGCAGCCGCGCCTCCTCGCGCCATACCACCTCGGATCCACCGTCCCGGGGGCGCACCTCGATCTCGGCCCATCCGAGGACCACCGAGCCGCGCTTCTCCAGCCTGCAACTGCCGGGAGCGTCCCCGGTGGGCGGGTCCCAGCGCACGACCTCCATGGGGTCGTCGAATCCGGCGCGGCCGACGCCCGTGCGCACCACGACCACGGTGCCCACCCGGGTCGGCCCTGCCGGGCGGACGGTGACACCGCTCAGCGGCACATGGGCGCCGTGGCGCGGCCAGTCGGTGAGCCGTCGCCAGGTCTCGTCGACCGGCAGTGGGGAGCGGCGCTCGATACGGAAGGGGGCCACAGCGGGATCGTAGGCGATCGACGGCCGGGGAGGCGGTCGTGGCGGCTGAGGCCATTGACAGCTCGGATCCGCCTGTTACCTTCCACAGAAAGAGAGAGATCCTACCTTTCCGGTCCGACATAGACAGAAGTCGCCCCGCCAGAGGGATTCTCGCAGTTCACGCAGGTCCAGACCTACCAACACGTCGGATCTCCACGGCTCCGCAGGAGAAGGAGAACGAGAGATGAAGAGACTCGCCGCAGGCGCGGCGTTCGCCCTCGCCGCCGTCTTCGGGTTATCGCAAGTGCCACAGGCGGCCGCCGCCCCCGCGCGGGACACGGCCACCACCGCCGCACCGGTGTTCAGCGTGATGGACTACGGCGCGAAGGCCGACGGTTCGACCAATGACTCCGCCGCCATCGAGAAGGCCATCACGGCGGCCAACGGCGCCGGGGGCGGAATCGTCCGCTTCCCGTCCGGACGGTACAAGTCCAAGAACACCGTCCACCTCAGGAGCGAGGTGACGCTCCAGCTGGACTCCGGGGCCACCATCCTCGGTTCGAGCGCGGACACCTATGACAAGCCCGAGTCCAATCCGAACGACGACTACCAGGACTACGGCCACAGCCACTTCCACAACGCGATGTTCTATGGTGACAAGCTCACCGACATCGGGTTCACCGGTTCGGGCACCATCGACGGCGCGGGCAACCTCATCACCGGCACCCCCGACTCCGGCGAGGCGGACAAGATCATTTCGCTGACCCGCTGCGACGGGCTGACTCTCGACGGGATCACCCTGCGGCGCGGTGGCCACTTCGCGGCCCTCATCAACGGCTGCGAGAACGTGACCTCGGACCACCTCACCATCGACACGGCGAGTGACCGCGACGGCTGGAACATCATCAGCACCACCAATGTGACGATCACCCATGCCGATATCGCCGCCAACGACGACGCGCTCGCCTTCAAGAGCGACTACGCCCTGGGCGCCAAACTGTCCAACGGCCATGTGAAGGTGACCGATTCACATCTCTCCGCGAAGTGCTGCAACGCCCTGATGTTCGGCTCCGAGACCTGTGGCGACTTCTCGGACTACGACTTCCAGGGCATCACCATCACCGGTGCGGACAAGTCCGGGCTCGGCATGGTCTCGATGGACGGCGCCAACATCTCCGATGTGCATTACCGCGACATCACCATGACCAATGTGCACTCCCCCATCATGCAGAAGATCGGGACGAGAAAACGGTGTGGTGGAAATCCCGGCGTCGGCCACATCAGCGACATCACCTACGACAACATCACCGGGACCGGGAACACCCCCTCCTTCAGCCCGACGCTGTGGGGCGAGTCCGGTGGCAATCACATCAGCGGTGTGACCTTCAACAACGTCAATCTGACCGTGCCCGGCGGCAACGGCACCATGTCCACCGCTGTTCCCAGCAATGACTCCGACGACTACAACCCGAAGAGCATCGGCACCCGTCCCGCCTTCGGCTGGTATCTGCACAACGCGGACCACATCACCTTCAACGACAGCTCGGTGCGGTTCGCCAAGGACGACGGACGCCCGGCGGTCATCGCCAACTCCGGTAGCGCGCTGCGGTTCGACCACTTCACCGCGGAGCGCGGCAGCGACAGCCCGGCGGACGTCATCGTCCAGAACGTGTCCGGCTACTGCCTCGCCGACAGCGCCAACACCTCCGGCGGAGCGCTGCGGGTGAGCACCAGCGGGTCCAGCGAGAACTGCTCCTCGTGACCCACGACGGCCGGCCCGCACCCCCCGTGCAGGCCGGCCGCGGGGCGGTCTCGCCGGTGGGTTTCACCCCTCGGCCAGGTCGCGCAGGCCCTCCGGAAGCGGCCCGGTGTGCACCACGCCGAGCCGCTGGGTGGCCCGGGTGAGCGCCACATAGAGGTCGCTGGTGCCGAACTCCGCGGGCTCGGCCACGATCACGGTGTCGAACTCAAGACCCTTGGCCTGCCGGGGGTCGAGCAGCACCACCGCGCTGGTCAGGTCCGGGGACCGGCCGGTGGACGCCTGCGGGAGGGCGGCCGACAGCGCGTCATGGCGGTCCTTCGGGGCGATCACCGCGAGACGGCCATCGGCGCGGGTCTCCCGCGCCACGGCCGCGGCCACCGCGCCGGGCAGTTCGCCGGTGTGCTCCGCCCACGGCCGCACCCCGGTGGCGCGCACCGAGCGCGGCGGCTGGAAGTCGGGGTCGACGGTACGGGCCACCCGCGCCGCGACGTCCATGATCTCGGCCGGGGTGCGGTAGTTGACGCCGAGCCGGCTGTGCTCCCAGCGGTCGCCGACGTACGGCTTCAGGATCGAGGACCAGGAGCCGCAGCCACCCGGCTCCGCGGTCTGCGCGGGGTCGCCCACCAGGGTCATCGAACGGGTCGGGCTGCGCCGCATCAGCAGCCGCCACGCCATCGCGGACAGCTCCTGGGCCTCGTCCACGATGATGTGGCCGAAGGCCCAGGTGCGGTCGGCGGCGGCGCGTTCGGCGGCGCTGCGGTGGTCGCGCTCCTCGGCGCGGTCGGCCAGCCGTTCGGCGTCGATGAGGTCGTGGGCGGCCAGCACCTCGGACTCCTCGTCCTCGCGGTCCTCGAACTCCAGGGTGCGGGAGCCGTAGGAGAGGTCGAGGACGCCCTGTGCGTACTCGATGCGCTCCTGGCGCTCGGCCTCCGCGGCGGCGCGGGCCGCCGCGTCGTCATGGCCGAGGAGTTCGGCCGCCTCGTCCAGCAACGGCACGTCGGCGGGGGTCCATTCGCCGTCGGTGCGGCGGATCGCCGCGGCGTCGGCGTCGGCGAGGTGAACGGGGTCGCCGAGGAAGTCGGCCACGAGCTGCTGCGGGGTGAGGACCGGCCACAGCTCCGCGATGGCCGCGTGCACCTCGGGGTTGACCGCGATCGCCTTGCCGAGCTGGGCGACGTCGTCCGCGCCGAGGAGGTTGGGCCCGCCGAGGGGGTCCGCGCCGATCCGGTCCACGAGCTGGTCGGTGAGGGCGTCGATGACGCGGAAGGCGAAGTGCGGACGGGCGAGGTTGTGCGGCAGTCCGGTCTCCCGCGCCTTGTGGCCCGCCTCGGACGCGATGTCCTTGTCCAGCACCAGATCGCCGTCGTCGTGCTCGATAACGATCGCGGGGTCGGGCAGCGTCTGCCGGTCCCGTACGTAGCGCGCCAGCGCATCGGCCATCTCCGCGCGGCCCTTGACCTCGGCGGCCTCGGGGGTGTCGGTGCCGGTGGCCGTCACCCCGGGGAAGAGCTCGCCGAGCGTGGACAGGAGCACGCCGGTCTCGCCGAGCGAGGGCAGCACCTCGCCGATGTAGCCGAGGAACGCCGGGTTGGGCCCGACGATCAGCACCGCGCGGCGGGCCAGCGACTCCCGGTGCGCGTAGAGCAGATACGCGGCGCGGTGCAGCGCCACGACGGTCTTGCCGGTGCCGGGGCCGCCCTCCACGACGTGGACGCCGTGGTGCGGGGCGCGGATGATCTGGTCCTGTTCGGCCTGGATGGTCTGCACGATGTCATGCATCCGGCCGGTGCGGGCGGCGTCGAGCGCGGCGAGCAGCACGGCGTCCGCGTCGGATCCCTCATGCCCGGTCCGTATGGTGTCCGAGAGGTCCAGGATCTCGTCGTGCAGTCCGGTGACCTCGGGTCCCTCGGTGGTGATGTGGCGCCTGCGGCGCAGCCCCATGGGGGTGTGCCCGGTGGCGAGGTAGAACGGACGGGCCACATCGGCCCGCCAGTCGATGACCAGCGGGGTACGGTCCGCGTCATCGCGCCGGATGCCGATGCGGCCGATGTGGTAGTCGCGGCCGTCGCGGAACAGCAGCCGGCCGAAGCACAGCCCACGCTCCCCCGCCTCGAACGCGGCGAGCAGCCCGGACCGCTCGGCCACCAGCACATCGCGCTCCAGCCGCGCCTGGAAGGTGGTGCCCTCCAAGGACAGGGCCTCGGTCACCGACTCCTCGGCTCGTGCCCTGAGCTCGGCGAGGCGCCCGTTGAGCAGATCAAGGAATTCTTGCTCACGGACCCATTCCTCGTTTGACAATTCGACTCCCGCCGGGATACGATGACTTCATCAGGTTTCCCCATGCCGTAAATGCAATGGCAAAGGAAATCCCCAATATACGCCGAGAAACGCCCCGGCCGTCAAGGCAGCCGGGGCGTTTCTCTGTTTTATGGCCTCATTTCACCTGGATGACGTGTTTGCCGCGGACACCACCGGCCTCCATGGCGCGATGGGCCTCTCCGATGCCGGAGAGCGGATGGACGGTGTCGACGACCGGCCGGATCGCCCCCTTCTCCACATAGGCGGCCAGATCGGCGAAGAGCTCATGCGTGGGATTGCCGGAGAAGGCCCGCACTCGCCGCGAGCCGTGCACGGCGGAGGCCAGGACGGAGCCCACCCAGCACAGCGGGCGGTCGGCATCGAAGGCGATGGACACCATGCGCCCACCGGACGACAGAAGCCCGCGATAGACGCCGAGCTCGGTGCCCACCATGTCCAGCACGGCGTCGAACGGCCCGAGGGCGGCCGGTCCGGTGGTCCGGTAGTCATGTGCCTCATCGGCGCCGAGCTCCCGGACGAAGTCGAGCGCCTTCGCCCCGGCGAGCGCGGTGACATGGGCGCCGAGCGCATGTCCCAGCTGGACGGCGACACTGCCCACACCGCCGGCCGCGCCACGCACCAGCAGCCGCTCACCACTCATCAGGCCGATCTTGTCGCGCAGCGCCGTGATGGCCGTGGTGCCGACCCCGGGCAGGGCCGCGGCCCGGACCAGATCGATGCCCTCGGGGGCGTAGGAGAGCTGACGGGGCCGGACGGCCACGTACTCGGCGGCCGCCCCGAACCTCAAGTGCGGCATCGCACCCCACACCCGCTCGCCCACTTCGAGATGGCGCACGGAGGAACCCACCCCGGCGATCTCCCCGGCGATGTCGATGCCGGTGCCCTTCGGGAACCTCCGTCCGGTCACCAGCTTCACCTTGCCCGCCCGGGCCGAGAGCTCACCGCCGTTCACACTTGTGGCGTGCACCCGTACCAGCACCTCGTCCGGGCCGGCCACCGGCTTCGGCAGGGTGCCCTCGTACAGCACCTCGGGGGGTCCGTACCGGTCGAACCGCGCCGCGCGCATTTCGCTCATCGCCCTCATCGTCCCTTTCGCACATCGGGGTCGCCGTCACGCTAATGTGCGCAAAGGGGGAAACCGCCCGGTCGGCGTAAGGTGAGAAACATGCCTGCTCACGTCTCTCATATAGCGCCCGCCACCGGTGTTCGGGACGCCGGAGGTCCGGGGTTGCGGTCCGACGCGGCGTCCAACCGCCGGCGCGTCCTCGAGACGGCCCGGGCGCTGTTCGTCTCGCGTGGGCTCGATGTGCCGATGGCCACCATCGCCCGTCATGCCGGGGTCGGGGTGGCCACGCTCTACCGGCGTTTCCCCACCCGGGAGGCGCTGGTCGGGGAGGTGTTCTCGGACGAGTTCGCCACCTGCGCGGCGATCGTCGACGACGCCCTGGCCGACGACGACGCGTGGCGGGCCTTCCGCCGGACCATCGAGACGGTGTGTGCCTCACAGACGCGGGACCGGGAGTTCAACGACGCCCTGCTGTCGACGTTTCCCGATGTGGCCGGCTTCGAGCGGGAGCGGCTGCGGCTCGAAGAGGGCTTCGCCGAGGTGGTACGGCGCGCCAAGGCCGCGGGGCGGCTGCGCGAGGACTTCGACGTGTCCGACCTGAGCCTTGTCTTCCTGGCCAACAGAGGTGTCATCGGCGACCCGGCAACGGCACCGGCCGCGTCCCGGCGGCTGGTCGCCCACCTCCTGCGGTCCTTCGAGGCGGGGCGGGCCGAACCGGCCCGCCCCCTCCCGCCACCCGCCCCGCTGGGGCTGGGCGGGTTGCCCCGGACATCCGGGGGATGAGCTATCGGGCGGTGCCGAAGTCCTGCGTCCAGTAGTTGCCGGGCTGCGCCAGGCCGACGCCGATCTCCTTGAAGTCACAGTTCAGGATGTTCGCCTTGTGGCCGGAGCTGTTCATCCAGCCCGCCATGACACTCTTGGGCGAGTCATAGCCGTAGGCCACGTTCTCGCCGTAGCTGCTCCAGGAGTAGCCCGCGCGCTCGATCCGGTCGCCCGGGGAGGAGCCGTCGGAGCCGGTGTGCGACATGTTGCTGTGGGCCGCCATGTCCTCGCTGTGGTCCTGGGCGGCCTTGGTCAGCTTCTCGTTCACGGTCAGCGGCTCACAACCGGCCTTGCTGCGCTCGCTGTTGACGAGGTCCACCACTTCCTGCTGGTCCGTGGCGGCCGCGGAGGTGGCGGAGGGGGAGCCGGCGGGTGCGGCGGACTGCGACGCCATCGCGGCCGAGGGAACGCCCACGGCGGCCACGGCGAGCGTGGCGATGGCTATCTTGCGGCGGTGCGTCGTGCTGCTGCGGTGCTTGCTCATGCGGGACCTCACACTCGGTTGAGGTCCGTCATTCTTGGAGCCGTCCGCCACATGGGCAACACACGTGTTCGTACGACACAGGTTCGTAGCGAGGGCGGAACTTGCGCTCGGCGGCGAGTCATGCTGAGCGGGTTCCGGGGAAGGGCACGGTGGCCCGACACGCCATCAGGAATCGCGGCAACCAGGCGAGTGGGTGGCGAGGCCCGAAGTGCCGGGGCCGGGACGACGAGGAATCCACCATGTCCGACAGGGCGGACAAAGGCCACTATGCCGCCTAGTCGATATGCACCGCTACGCCCCCTTTACTCCGGCGCTCGATGTGAGAGATGTCATGACATGGCGCGGTGGGTGGTCAGCGGCGGTAGATGGTGATCGAGTGGCCGACCTCGTCGATCGGCCGACTGCCGTCGATCAGCGCCGCCAGCCGTCCGGTGGCCTGGGCGATCGAGGAGTCCGAGACCACCAGCAGCCCGCGCACCTCGTCCGGGGCGGCCCGGCGCGGGTCGGAGGCGTGGATGCCGTAGGCCGACGGCACACCGCTGCCCTTGTAGACGAGCCAGATCCGCTCACCCCGGTAGCGCTCCCGGAGGCGGTCGGCCAGTCGCCCCAGGTCCTGCCCCCAGTCCACGTTCGAATCGTGCAGCCGCAGATGGGTTCGGGACGGGCCGCCGAACGCCTCGTTGGAGTACGGCAGGTAGTACGGATACGTCCGCAGCGAGCTGACCGCGACGAACAGCACCAGCGCCAGCGTGGCCCCGTACACCCACCGCCGCCGCACGGCCATCAGCCCGGCCGCCGCCACCGCCAGGAACATCGGCAGGAAGATGGCGTACCGGACACCGAGGTTGCGGGCCCCGTCCAGGGCGGCGAGCAGCAGTACGGCCGCGGGGACGAGCACATACGGCGCGGCGGGCCGCAGCCGGGGCACCATCAGCATCGTGACCGCGCCGGCCGACCAGAGCGCGAGCATGCCCAAGGGCGTCTTCACCAGCAGCGCGACGGGCAGGTAGTACCACAGCGACCCGAGGTAGCGGCGGCCGAGCAGAAAGCCACGCCAGGTGTCCTGCTCGAAGCCGAACTGGATGCGCATCCCGTCGCGGTACGCCTCCGGGAGCGGCAGCCAGTGGACGGCGAGCCCGCGCAAGCCCTGGACGGCGGGCACGGGCCCGGTGGGCGTCCAGCGCAGCCGGGGGTCGACCAGGAGGTAGGTGGCCCACACCACGGCCACCGCGATCAGCGCCATGGCCGCCGCCACCGCCACGCCGATCCCGAGCGACCGCATGTGGTCGCTCGGTGTGCGGTGGTGCGTACGGCGGGCGTACCAGACCGAGAGCACGGTCAGGAGCAGCAGCACCGGGACCGCGGCCAGCATGCTCATCTTCGTGGCGAGCGCCGCGCCGAGCGCCACCCCCGCGAGGGGAAGGTGCCATCGCGGCCGCAGCCGCGCCCGCCACAGCAGCCAGACCGACGTCAGCAGGAAACCGGCCGCCGGTACGTCGAGCGTGGCGAGCGAGCCGTGCGCGATGACGTCCGGCGAGAAGGCGTAGAGGGCGAGCGCCACCGCACCGCCCACCGGGCCGGTCAGTTCGCGGGCGAACGCGAACACCACCAGCCCGAACAGCAGCGTCAGCGCGATCATCGGCAGCCGTGCGCACAGCATCAGCCGCCAGGGGTCGTTGCCCGCCTCGTACAGCACATGCCGCCCGAGCGCCGTCTGGTCACCGGTGAAACCGGCGTCGAGGTGCGGCCGGGCGAACGCCACCCCCGTCGCGATGATGAGCTTGCCCAGCGGTGGGTGCTCGGGGTTGTAGCGCACCCGGTGATGGTGCAGGGAGTCCACCGCCGCGCCGACGTACACGGGCTCGTCGATGGTCGGCGTCTGCTCCACCGCCGCGGTGACCATCGCGACGGCCATCTGGACGAGGAGCGCCACGACGGCGGCCACCACCAGCCACCGCCGATGCCGCGCCGGCGCCACCGACCACCGGCCCTTCGGCCCGCCGACGGCCCTGGTCACGCTGTCGATCACACCGGCCCACCGCATAGCGACAGACGCTAGCGCCCTCGCTCCCCCGCATCCGGCATCCGCCCGAAACTTGCGCCAAGTCCGCAAACGGGTCCTGACGTCGCGATGGGCTATCGCCGACCGGCCGCGGGCCAGCCGTGTTCGAGGAGGGCGAAGGCGGCCTCGATGGCCTGCCGGGCGTCGGCCCGGCCCCGGACGAAGCTGACGGTCTCCAGCGCGAAGTGGGCGAGCGCCGCACATCCGGGGTCGTCCTCGGGGGCGCCGGTGGCCTCGGCGATGGCGGCCGCGAGAGCGGATTCGTGCCGCATCCACATGCGGCGGCCGTACTCCCGCAGCGCCGGGGTGCTCTGCGTCAGCTCGACGAACCGCGCCATCTCGGGGTCGCCCGCGCCTTCGGAGTGCGTCCGCAGCGTGTGCTCGCGCAGGGCCCCGGGGATGGACATCCCCTCCGGCCGGTCGCGTACGACGGCTATGAGGGCGGTTTCCCGGTCGGAGTCCAGGTCGAAGAGCAGGGCCTCCTTGCTGGGGAAGTGCTTGAAGACCGTGGTGGTGGAGACGTCGGCGGCCTCCGCGATGTCCCGCACGCTCACCCGGTCGAAGCCACGGTCGAGGAACAGCCTCAGGGCCGCGTCCGCCAGCGCCTGGCGGGTGGCGGCCTTCTTGCGCTCACGGCGCCCCATCGTCTCGCTCACGGGGACCACCCTACCCGTGGGTGGACCGAATAGAAAAGTTGAGTCGTTGCACTTTTTTAGTCGGTGTGCTCTTCTGTTCGCGGCGGGACCCCGCCCCTTCGGCTCCCGTCATCTCGAAGCCCCGCGCCGAGCGCGCCGAGAAGGAAGTGATCAGCCATGTCCGTATCCGACGCACCGCCGTCCGGCAGTCCCGCCCCGCCGGAGACCACCCCGAAAAGCGTCCGTCTGGCCCTGCTCGGTGTGCTGCTCGCGATGCTGCTGTCGATGCTCGACTCCACGATCGTCGGCACCGCGATGCCGACGATCGTCGGAGACCTCGGCGGCCTGGAGCACATCTCCTGGGTGGTGACCGCCTACACCCTGGCCACCGCCGCCTCCACCCCCGTCTGGGGCAAGTTCGGCGATCTGTACGGCCGCAAGCACATGTATCTGATCGCCGTCGTCGTCTTCGTGCTCGGCTCGGCGCTGTCCGGCGCGGCCCACACGATGACCCAGCTGATCGTCTTCCGGGCGCTTCAGGGCCTGGGCGCGGGCGGTATCGGCGCCGGTGCCTTCGCCCTGATCGCCTCGCTGGCACCGCCCCGGGAGCGGGGCCGCTACCAGGGCATGACCGCCTCCATCATGGCCATCGGCACCATCGGCGGCCCGCTGCTCGGCGGCTTCGTCACCGGCCATCTGGGCTGGCGCTGGGCCTTCTTCATCAATCTGCCGCTCGGTGTCCTCACCGTGGTCTGGTGTCAGCTGATGCTGCGGCTGCCCGCCACCCGCGCCAAGGCCCGTATCGACTGGCCGGGCATCACCGTGATGACGACGACCGTATGCGCCCTGACCCTCGCCGCCACCTGGGCCGGCTCCACCTACGCGTGGACCTCATGGCAGATCCTCGGCCTGTTCGCCCTGGCCGCGGTGGGCGTGGCGGCCTTCGTGGCGCGGCAGCGGCGCGCGGCGGAACCGCTCATGCCGCTGCGCATCTTCACCGGACACCGCAATTTCTCCCTGGCGTCCTCGCTGATCCTGGTGGGCGGGGTGGTGATGTTCGGCTGCTCGCTGTATCTGCCGCTGTATCAGCAGACCGTGCAGGGCGTCTCCGCCTCCCGCTCCGGTCTGCTGCTGCTCCCCCTGATGATCCCCGTGGTGATCATGTCCCAGGTCGGCGGCAAGGTCATGTCCGCCACCGGGCGGTACAAGGTCTTCCCCATCGTGGGCACCGTCTGCATGGCCGTCGGACTGTTCCTGCTGGCCACCATGGACACCACGACCTCCCGCGCGGCCACCGGGTGTTTCATGGCCCTGGTGGGCACGGGCATGGGCTGCCAGATGCAGATGGTCACCACGATCGCGCAGAACAGTGTGGAGATGCGCGACATGGGGGCCGCCTCCGCGTCGGTCACCCTCTTCCGCACCATCGGCGGCTCGCTGGGCGTGGCGGTCTTCGGTTCGCTCTTCACCGGCGCCGTGCGGGGCCACGCGCCCGCCGGGGCGGAGACGGGCGAGGCCCGGCCCGATCCGGCGGCACTGGCCCGGCTGCCGGAGTCGGTCAGGGACGGCTACCTCCACGCGGTGGCCACCGGCACCCAGCGGATCTTCCTGACCGCGGCCGTCGTGTGCACCGTGGCCTTCATCGCCGCCCTGTGCGTCCAGGAGGTCCCGCTGCGGGGCAGGCCGGGTCCGGCGGCCCAGCCGCGGAAGGCCGAGGATGCCGCCGCCCCGGCCGCCCCGTAGCGCCCAGGGGCCGTCAGCTCAGGGCCGGGATGACCTCCTTCGCGTAGGCATCCATGGTGGACTCCACACCATCGTGCATCGCGTACAGGGCGAACTGGTCCACGCCCAGGTCACGCAGCTGCTTGAGCTTGTCGATCTGGGCGCCGGCCGGGCCGAGGAGGCAGAAGCGGTCGACGATCTCGTCGGGCACGAAGGCGGTGTCCGGGTTGCCGGAGCGGCCGTGGTGAGCGTAGTCGTAGCCCTCACGGGCCTTGATGTACTCGGTCAGTTCGGCCGGCACCATGCCGGAGCCCTGACCGTAGCGCGTCACCAGGTCGGCGACATGGTTGCCGACCATGCCGCCGAACCAGCGGCACTGCTCACGGGCGTGGTCCAGGTCGTCGCCCACATACGCGGGGGCGGCGACGCAGATGGTGACCGCGTCCGGATCGCGCCCGGCCTCGGCGGCGGCGGAGCGCACCGCCTTGACCATCCACTCCGTCAGGAACGGATCGGCGAGTTGGAGGATGAAGCCGTCGGCCTGACGGCCGGTCAGCGCGAGCGCCTTGGGGCCGTACGCCGCCATCCACACCGGCAGGCTGCCGTCTCTCACCCAGGGCAGCCGCACGGTGTTGCCGTCCACCGTGGCCGCACGGCCCTCGGCCAGCTCCTTGATGGTGTGCATGGCCTCGCCGAGGCGGGCCAGGGTGTTGGGCTTGCGCCCGGCCACCCGCATCGCCGAATCGCCACGGCCGATACCGCATACGGTGCGGTTGCCGTACATGTCGTTGAGGGTGGCGAAGGTGGAGGCGGTCACCTCCCAGGTGCGGGTCCCGGGGTTGGTGACCATCGGCCCGACGATCAGCCGCTCGGTGTGTTCGAGGATACGGCTGTAGATGACGAACGGCTCCTGCCACAGCACGGCCGAGTCGAACGTCCAGCCATGGGTGAATCCCGCGTCCTCCGCGCGCCGCATCCGGTCGACGACCGCGGAGGCGGGGGGATCGGTCTGGAGGACGATTCCGAAGTCCATCGCATGCTCCGTGTGGTGGTCGCTAGAGGTACTGGCAGGTGGCGCGGGGCAGATACCGGCCGTGCCCGGTCCGGCCGAGGTACGCGTCGCCGTCGACGACGACATGTCCCCGCGAGAGGACGGTGCGCACCCGCCCGGTGATCCGCTTGCCCTCGTACGCCGAGTAGTCGACGTTCATATGGTGGGTCTCGGCGGACAGGGTCTGCCGCGCCTCCGGGTCGTAGACGACGATGTCGGCGTCGGCCCCGGGCGCGATGGTGCCCTTGCGCGGGTAGAGGCCGAACATCCTGGCCGGGGTGGCGCAGGCGATCTCGATCCAGCGGCGGCGGGAGATATGGCCGTCCACCACGGCCTGGTGGAGCAGATCCATCCGGTGCTCCACGCCGGGCATTCCGTTGGGGATCTTGGAGAAGTCGCCCCGGCCCAGCTCCTTCTGCCCGGTGAAGCAGAACGGGCAGTGGTCGGTGGAGACCACCTGGAGGTCGTTGGTCCGCAGCCCCCGCCACAGCGCGGCCTGGTGCTCGACGGGGCGCAGCGGGGTGGAGCAGACGTACTTGGCGCCCTCGAAGTCCGGCTCGGCGAGGTTGTCCGTGGACAGGAACAGATACTGCGGACACGTCTCGGCGAAGACCGGCAGCCCCAGGTCACGGGCTCCCGTGATCTCCTGGACAGCCTGCTCGGCGGAGACATGGACCACATAGAGCGGGGCGCCGGCCACCCGGGCGAGCTGGATGGCGCGATGGGTCGCCTCCGACTCCAGCAGCTCCCGGCGGACCTCACCGTGGTAGCGGGGGTCGGTCCTGCCCTCGGCCAGCGCCTGCTCCACCAGGACGTCGATGGCGATGCCGTTCTCGGCATGCATCATGATCAGCCCGCCGTTGCCGGAGGCCCGCTGCATGGCCCGCAGGATCTGCCCGTCGTCGCTGTAGAAGACCCCCGGATAGGCCATGAACAACTTGAAGCTGCTCACGCCCTCGTCCACGAGAGCGTCCATCTCCTTGAGCGAGTGCTCGTCGACATCGGAGAGGATCATATGGAACCCGTAGTCGATCGCGCATCGGCCCTCGGACTTGGCGTGCCAGGCGTCCAGCCCCTCGCGCAGGGCGTGGCCCACCGTCTGGATGGCGAAGTCCACGATGGTGGTGGTCCCGCCCCAGGCCGCCGCCCGGGTGCCGGTCTCGAAGGTGTCGGAGGCGAACGTGCCGCCGAACGGCATCTCCATATGGGTGTGGGCGTCCACCCCGCCCGGAATGACATACAGCCCGGTGGCATCGATGATCCGGTCCGCTCCGCGCGCCCAGGTCTCGGTGACCTCTGTGCCCGAGGCGGCGACGGCCGCGACGCGCTCACCGTCCACGAGGACGTCGGCGGACAGCTCCTCGCCGGCGGTGATGACCAGCCCGCCCTGGATCAGCGTGCGGGTCACGGCCGCACCAGCCCCTCGTAGGCGTCGGGCCGCCGGTCGCGGTAGAACGCCCACTGCTGGCGCACCTCGTCGATCAGGCCGAAGTCGAGGTCGCGGACGATCAGTTCCTCCTCCTTGTCACTGGCCACATCGCCGACGAACTGACCGCGCGGATCGACGAAGTAGCTGGTGCCGTAGAAGTCGTTGTCGCCGTACTCCTCGG
>NZ_BAAAIF010000008.1:0-79701 GCF_039525925.1 Streptomyces javensis
CCCCCCCCCCCCCCCCCCCCCCCCCCCCCCCCCCCCCCCCCCCCCCCCCCCCCCCCCCCGCCGGGCCCGATCCGCTCGCGCTGGACGAGGCCGCGGACGCCCGCACCCCGAGCCCCGCGCTGTGGGCCACCGCCCGGCGGCTCGGGCGCCAGCTGATGCGCGCCGCCCGCGCCACCTGGCCGTCGCCCGAGCTGGACGCCCTGGCCGCCGCCCGGCCGCGCGGGGCGCATCAGCCCGTGGTGCTCGGCCTCACCGCGCGCGCCGCCGGGCTGGGGCCGCTAGACGCCGCGTACGCCGCCGGGTACGAGGCGATGAGCGGGCCCGCGACCGCCGCCGTACGGCTGCTGAGTCTCGACCCCTTCGACGCCACCGCCGTCCTCGCCCGCCTCGCCCCCGAGCTGGACCAGGTCGCGGCGCGGGCCGCCGACGCGGCGCGGCGGGCACTCGACGAGGGCCCGGGCGCGCTGCCCGCCGCTTCCGCGCCGCTGCTCGACATCGCCGCCGAACAGCACGCCACCTGGTCCGTACGCCTCTTCGCCTCGTAACCGGGCCCGTGTTGCCCCCTGCCCGCCCCTGTTGGAATTCCGGAGCCGTCCATGCATCTCGACCACGCGGACACCTACCCCCCACGCCACACCTACGGCGCCACCGGCCGCCGCCGCCCCGACGGCACCCGCCGGGCGCTGCGCATCGGCCTCGGCGGACCGGTGGGCTCGGGCAAGACCGCGACCGTCGCCGCGCTGTGCCGGGCGCTGCGCGACCAGCTCTCCCTCGCCGTGGTCACCAATGACATCTACACCCGCGAGGACGCCGAGTTCCTGCTCCGCAACGCCGTACTGCCGGCGGAGCGCATCACGGCCGTGGAGACCGGTGCCTGCCCGCACACCGCGATCCGCGACGACATCTCCGCCAACCTGGAGGCGGTCGAGGAGCTCGAGGAGGCCGTGGGTCCGCTCGATCTGATCCTGGTCGAGTCCGGCGGCGACAACCTCACCGCGACCTTCTCCAAGGGCCTGGTCGACGCGCAGGTGTTCGTCATCGACGTCGCGGGCGGCGACGACATCCCCCGCAAGGGCGGCCCCGGCGTGACCACCGCCGATCTGCTCGTGGTCAACAAGACCGATCTGGCCCCCTACGTCGGCTCGGACCTGGCGCGCATGGCCCGCGACGCTGAGGCCCAGCGCGGTGAACTCCCCGTCGCCTTCACCTCCCTGGTCGCCGAGGACGGCGTCCGCCCCATCGCCGACTGGGTCCGCGGCCGCCTGGCCGCCTGGACGGCGGCCCCGGCATGACCCCCGCCCCGGACGCCGCGCCTGGGGCGAGTGGTGCACCGCCGCACTCCGCGCCGCGGCCGCCGGGGCGCGCCCCGGAGCGGGAAGCCCCGGACGCCCGGTGCGGCCCGGCCGCTTCGGGTGCGGCGGCCGCTTCGGGTGCGGCGGCCGCCTCGGCTACGACCGTCGCCTCGCGTGCGGCGGGCGCCTCACCTGCACCGGCGGGCACCTCGGCCACAACGGGCATCCCCGGCACACGCGTACGGGCCACCGCCCGTCTCGTCGCCGAGGCGGACGGGCGCGGCGGCACCGCGCTGCCCGTGCTCGCCGGGGACGGGCCGCTCGCGTTGCGCCGGACCCGGGGCATGGGCGGGGAGGCGTGCGTCACCGTGGTCGGGGCCATGAGCGCACCCCTCGGCGGCGACCGCATCGCCATCGAAGCGACCGTCGGACCAGGTGCCCGGCTGCGCATCGGTTCCGCCGCGGCCACCATCGCCCTGCCCGGGCGCGCGGCCGGGCCCGCGCACTACGAGATCCGGCTGACCGTCGCCGACGGCGCCACCCTGCACTGGCTGCCCGAGCCCCTGATCTCCGCCCATGGCAGCGAACTGCTGATGACCACCCGGATCGAACTCGCCCCCACCGCCCGCCTCGTGTTCCGCGAGGAGCAGATCCTGGGCCGTACCGGCGAATCACCGGGCCATCTGACCAGCCGCCTCACCGTCCACCGCGCCGGGCGCCCGCTGCTCGACCAGGAGCTCGCCCACGGCCCCGGCGCCCCCGGCTGGGACGGCGGCGCGGTCCTCGGCGGCCATCGGGCGGTGGGCCAGCTGCTCGTGGTCGATCCGGCCCATGACGCTCGTCCCATCACGCCCCGCGGCCTCGCCGAGACCGCCGTCCTCACGCCGCTGACCGGCCCGGCGGCCCTCGCCACCGCCGTCGCTCCGGACGCCCTCCACCTCCGCCGGGCTCTCGACGCGGCGGTCACCGCCGTGGGTTGATGTTCACGTCTTGATAAAGAAACGGCGGTTTGCCCTGTACTCGGCGGTAAGCAAGACAGAAGAATCCCCCTGACACTCTGTGATCATCGCCGCTCCTGGCGGCGCAACAAAGCAGGGGGATGAGTAAGTGAGACGCACAGCACTCTTCGGCGCGACCGGCGGTGTGATCGCCGGTGCGCTGATAACCGGTGCGCTGGCCGCCCCCACGGCCGGGGCATCGGAACGGACGCCCGGTGGGGCCGCCGAGGCCCGTGGGGTGGCGGTGGCCGCGGCCAAGGCCGCGAAGAAGGGCATCGACTGGACGGACTGCCCGGCCGACTGGGGGCTCGCCAAGCCCATCCAGTGCGGCTACGTCACCGTGCCGCTCGACTACGCCAAGCCGAACGGCCGCACCATCAAGCTCGCGGTGGACCGGATCGGCAACACCGGCTCCGCCTCCGAGCGGCAGGGCTCGCTGATCTACAACCCGGGTGGGCCCGGCGGCTCCGGGCTGCGCTTCCCGGCCCGGGTCACCGCCAAGAACCCGCTGTGGACGAAGGCGTCGAAGGCGTACGACTTCGTCGGCTTCGACCCGCGCGGGGTGGGCCACTCCACGGCCATCTCCTGCGTGGACCCCCAGGAGTACGTCAAGGCACCGAAGTTGGACCCGGTGCCCGACAGCGAGGCGGACAAGCGCGTCCAGCGCAAGCTGGCCCGCGAGTACGCCGCGGGGTGCAAGGAGCGCAGCGGCTGGATGCTGCCGCAGATGACGACGCCCAACACCGCCCGGGACATCGACGTCATCCGGGCCGCGCTCGGCGACAAGAAGCTCAACTACCTGGGCGTGTCGTACGGTACGTACATCGGCGGGGTCTACGCGACGCTCTTCCCGACCCATGTGCGCCGGCTGATCGTGGACAGCGTGGTGAACCCCTCGCGGGAGAACATCTGGTACCAGGCCAACCTGGACCAGGACGTCGCCTTCGAGACGCGCTGGAACGACTGGAAGGCGTGGGTGGCGAAGAACGACGCCGCCTACCACATCGGCGACACTCCGGCGAAGGTCCAGCAGCAGTGGGAGAAGCTGCGCGCGGCCGCCAAGAAGAACCCCATCGGCGGGGTCGTGGGCCCGGCCGAGCTGCTCGGGTTCTTCCAGAGCGCTCCGTACTACGACTCGTCGTGGGCCACGGTCGCCCAGGTGTGGAGCGACTACCTCGGCGGCGATGAGAAGGCGCTGGTCGAGGCCGCGGGCCCGGACATGTCCGACACCGCGGGCAACATCGCCTCGGAGAACGGCAACGCCGTCTACACCGCGGTCGAGTGCGCCGACGCCAAGTGGCCGACCAGCTGGTCCAAGTGGGACCGGGACAACACCCGGCTCCACCGCGACTACCCCTTCCTGACCTGGTCCAACGCCTGGATGAACCTGCCGTGCGCCACCTGGGGGGCCAAGCAGCGGACCCCGCTGGAGGTGGGGGCCGCCAAGGGGCTGCCCAAGACGCTGATCGTGCAGAGCACCCGCGACGCCGCCACCCCGTACGAGGGCGCGGTGGAGCTGCACAAGCGGCTGAAGGGCTCGCGTCTGGTGACCGAGAAGGACGCCGGTTCGCACGGGGTCACCGGTCTGGTGAACCCGTGTGTCAACGACCGGGTGGACGCCTACCTGCTCAAGGGCACGGTGGACGCCAAGGACGTGACCTGCGCTCCGCACGCCACGCCGGTGCCCGCGAAGTCGGGCGCGTCCGCGAAGGCGGCCAAGGCCGCGAAGGAGGCGGGCCCCGTCGTCAAGTAGTCGGCTAAGCGCTTCGCTGGAAGTGCCCCGACCTGCCGTCGATCGTCTGCGGCGCCGTCGTGGCTGGTCGCGCCCGCGCGGCGGAGCCGCACATCGACACAGCCCCGCGCCCCTTCGGGGCGCCACCGAATCGCGGCCGACTTCCACCGATCCGCTTAGCCGGCTAGCCGGCGTTATGCGGTGCTGGGCCGGGCCCGTGCGTTCACCGCGCGGGCCCGGTTCCGCTGCTCCGGCGCGTGTCCCGCAGCCACGCGTCCTCGGCCGCGTAGTCGAACAGATCGGTCATCGGGTCGTAGGCGGCGGCCATGTCGGGGAAGGCCGTACGCCAGTCCGGGGTGGCCGCCAGTTGCTCCGTCAGCCAGGCGACGGTGGCCGGCAGCGATTCCGCATAGCCGGTCACAGGGCGGTAGCCCAACTCCCGTTCGGCCGCGGACATGTCGTAGACGAGGGGGTGGGCCAGGCTCCAGGGGGTGCTGCCGACATGCGGATGCGGCGGCTCCCCGTCGACCGGCACCAGCTCGCCGCGCACCTCCAGCACCGCGTCCACGGCGGCGGCGATGTCGGCGACCGTCGGGGCCTGCGGATCACCCGCGTTGAGCACCCGTGAACCGGGCCGGTGGGCGGCCAGCCGCACCAGCTTCGCGAGGTTGTCGACATGCACCGGGTGGAACCGGCTGCGGCCGCCGTACGCCAGGATCCGCACCGGCCGCCCGTCCAGCGCCCGTTTGACGAAGTACAGCTCACGGGGGGTGCGGCAGTGCGGGCCGTGGATCGCCCCGGCGCGCAGCAGGGTCGTCGGCAGCCGGTCCCCGGCGGCCAGCAGCTCACGCTCCAGCGTCACCTTCCGGCCGCCGTAGCCGTCGCCCGGCGGGACGGTCCGCTGGGACTCGGGGAGCGGCACCGGATAGCGCGGGGCGCCGTCCGGCCGGTCCTGGGTCCCGAAGCCCCGGCCCTGGTCGTCCTCGTACACCGCCCCGGTGGTGATCACCACCGCCGAGCCGATCCGGTCGGCGAGTCCCAGCAACTGCCGTGCGTGCGCCCGGCCGTAGGCGACACAGTCCAGCACCACATCGCAGCCGTCGCCGATCAGCCCGGCCACCGCGGCGTCGTCGTCCCGGTCCACGGCCACGCTCTCCACCGACCCGGGCCATCGCTCGTCGCGGCCCCCGCCGCGCGAGGCGGCCCGCACCCGCCACCCCTCCTCGGCGAGCGCGCGCACCGCCGCCCGGCCGATCTGCCCCGTCGCCCCGATCACACATGCGTTCCCAGTGCTCATGCCGGAACGCTAAGGGCCCGGGCGACACGCTGCCCAGACTCCTTCGCCATGAGCAGATTCGCCCTCGGCCGATCATTCACGGTCAAAGGGTGAGTGCAGATGATCGCTTTTTCACGCTCTTTGAATTCACCGTGATGCATTCCGAAGAAAAAAGCATCTTCGATTCATGCGACGGCGAAACCGCTATGCTCCAGGGCCCATGACGGGCTGATTCCTCGCCCGTATTTCGCACTCATTTTCTCTTCGCTGTTTTTAAGGATGCCCATGGTTTTCGCCGGCACCTCATCCGGAGGCGGCACCTCACCCGGAGGCCGACGGCCCGCCTCCACGCTCGTATGGGTCATCCCTCCCGCCGCGATGGCGCTCTGCGCGGCGCTGGCCGTCGTCGTGGTCCCGTCCGGGGCGCGGGCCGCGGTCGCCTGGTGCGGAGTGGCGGCGACGCTCGCCGTGGCCCTCGCGGCGGCCGAGGCGATGCGCCGCGGCCGGCTGATCACCACGCTGCGCGCCCGGCTCACCGCCCAGGATGCCGAGCTGCGGCAGCGCCTGGCCGACCAGGAGGCGGAGATCCGGCGGCTGACCCGGGAGGTGCTCCCCGCGACGGTGGCCCGGCTGCGGCGCGGCGCCATGGTGCACGAGGCGATGAAGGACGTCGACTACGCGCCCCGGCTCGACCCGGACTTCGACGCCGCCCACGAGCAACTGCTGCGGTGGGTGCTGGACACCGTGCGGACCGAGGAGGACCTGAGGGACGCGGCCCAGCGGGCGTTCGTCAACATCGCCCGCCGGGTGCAGGCCATCGTCCACCAACAGGCCCAGGACATGCGGGAGATGGAGGACAAGCACGGCGCCGATCCGGATGTCTTCGAGGATCTGCTCCACCTGGACCACGGCAACGCCCTCATCGGCCGGCTTGCGGACTCCATCGCGGTCCTGGGCGGCTCCCGCCCGGGTCGCCAGTGGCAGAAGGAGGTGCCGCTGTTCAACGTCTGCCGCGGCGCCATGTCCCGCATCCTCGAGTACGAGCGGGTGGATCTGCACTCGGTGGCTGACGTCGCCATCGTCGGCCCCTCGGTGGAGCCGCTGATCCACGCCCTCGCCGAACTGCTGGACAACGCCACCCGCTACTCGCCGCCCAAGACCCGGGTGCACCTGACCGCGATCGAGGTCCAGTCCGGGGTCGCGATCGAGATCGAGGACGCCGGGGTGGGCCTGTCGGAGGAGGCGCGCAGACGCACCGACGCGGTGCTGCTCCAGGCGGCCACCGGATTCGACCTCAACGACCTCGGCGAGACACCGCGGCTCGGCCTGGCCGTGGTCGGCAGGCTCGCCGTGCGGTACCGGTTCCAGGTCTCGCTGCGGCCCTCGGCGTACGGCGGGGTGCGCGCGGTGCTGGTCGTACCGCAGGACATCATCTGCCCCACCCCCGCGCCCGGCGGCGCCATCGCCCGCGCGGCCAAACTGCCCCCGCCCAAGCCCATCAAGCGGGCCACCCCGCTGCCGTCGCCCACCCGCACCGGCCCGGTGGCACAGGGCGGCCCCGGCCCCGGCCCCGGCTTCCGGCAGAACGGCGCCGGACTCCCGCAGCGCCGCCGCCGGATGCCCATGGTCGCCCCGGCCCCCTCGGCCCCACCGTCGTTCCGTGTCGGCTCCGCGCCCCCGGCGGCGCCCGCCCCGCCCCGCCAGCCGGTACAGCCGGGGATCTGGCTGGACGCCTTCACCAAGGGGCTCAACGGTGAGCCGATCCCGGCGGCGGACGCCGCCACGGACCCGCCGGACCCCCGGAAGTCCCCCCACACCCCGGACAGCCCGAGCACCCCGCACACCCCGAACACGTCGGACAAGGATGAGTAGGCAAGTGACGCAACCGCGGTTCAACATGGACTGGATGCTCCGGGACCTGGCGTCCAGCGTTCCGGAGACCCGGCACGTGGTCCTGCTGTCCTCGGACGGCCTGTGCATGGCCCAGGTCGGCACGGACAAGGACACCGCCGACCGGCTGGCCGCCGCCTGCGCGGGGCTACAGAGCCTCTCCGGTGCGATCGCCGCCGAATTCCCCGAGGGGGACGGCCGGATGCGGCTGGTCGTCATCGAGGTCGACGGCGGGTTCTTCTATCTGATGGCGGCCGGGATCAGCTCGTATCTGGCGGTGCTCGCCGAGGACAGCGTGGACGCCGGGCTGATGGGCCAGTGCATGAGAGATCTTGTCGCCCGGCTCGGGGAGCACCTCAGCAGCCCGCCGCGGGTCGACGGACGCGTGACATGAGCGAGCCCGGCAAGCCGTGGGACGAGGGCGGCCCGGAGCGGCTCTACACCGTGAGCCGCGGCCGCGCGCCGCAGGAACCCCGGCACCGGCCCGTCGAGCTCGTCAGCCTGATCGTGGCGCGTGCGGAACCGGAGCCGGGGACGGCCCCCGAGGCCGCGGCCGTGCTGAGGATGTGCCAGTTCCCGCTCTCGGTGGCCGAGATCTCCGCGTATCTGGTCCTGCCGGTCTCCACCGTCACCGTGCTCCTCGCGGGGCTGCTGCGGGAGGACCGGGTGGAGGTCAGGGCGCCGGTCCCGGCCGCCGTGCTGCCCGACCCCGAACTGCTTCAGGCGGTGATGCATGGACTACAGAACCTCTGAGGGAATCGCCGGACCGCGCAGCGAGGACACCCTCCCGGCCTCCGCGGCCGCCGCCGTCAAGGTCGTGATCGTCGGCGGCTTCGGCGTCGGCAAGACCACCATGGTCGGCTCGGTGAGCGAGATCCGCCCGCTGACCACCGAGGAGACCATGACCCAGGCCGGGGTCGGCGTCGACGACATCGCGGGGATCGAGCGCAAGACCGAGACCACCGTCGCGATGGACTTCGGCCGGATCAGCCTCAACGAACGGCTGGTGCTCTATCTGTTCGGCACCCCCGGCCAGGAGCGGTTCTGGTTCCTGTGGAACGGCCTCTTCGAGGGTGCCCTGGGCGCCGTCGTCCTGATCGACACCCGCCGGCTGGAGGTCAGCTTCGACGCGGTCGGGCGGCTCGAGGAGCGCGGGGTGCCCTTCGTGGTCGCGGTCAACGCCTTCCCCGAGGCCCCGGTCCACCCCATGGCGGAGCTGCGCTCGGCCATGGACCTGCCCGACACCGTACCGATGATCGACTGCGATGCCCGTGACCGGGCCTCCAGCCGCGACACCCTCCTCGCCCTCGTGCGCCATCTGCAATCCCTCCACACCGTGACCCCGGAGACACCGTGACTCCTCATCCCGACGACCCCGGCACCGGGCCCGCCGATCCGCCGCCCACCCGGTGCCCCGTCCACCCCGCGCCCTCCCACGGAGGCGGCGCTCTGGTGGACCTCCTCGGGCCCGAGAACGAGAAGGACCCGATGGGGCTGTACGAGCGGCTGCGCGCCGAGCACGGCCCGGTGGCCCCGATCGTGCTCGACGGTGGCATACCGGCCTGGCTGCTGCTGGGCTACCGCGAGAACCTGGAGGTCTCCCGCACCCCCTCCCGCTTCTCCCGCGACTCCCGCCACTGGCACGCCTGGAAGGACGGCGGGATCGGCGCCGACTCACCCCTGCTGCCGGTGGTCGGCTGGCAGCCCATGTGCACCTTCGCCGACGGCGACGAGCACGAGCGGCTGCGGGCCGCGCTCACCGAGTCCATGGGGCGCTTCGACCGCCGCGGGATCCGCCGCCATGTCACCCGCTTCACCCACCAGCTGGTGAACGACTTCTGCGCCGACGGGGGCGCGGAAATGGTCACCGCCTTCGCCCAGCAGCTGCCCATGCTCGTCCTCACCCAACTGCTGGGCATGCCCGACGAGTACGGCCCACGGCTGGTCGAGGCCACCCGGGACCTGATGAAGGGCACCGAGACGGCCCTGCGCAGCGACGCGTACGTCACCGACGCCCTCAAGGGCCTGGTGGACCGCAGGCGCGCCGAACCCGGCGAGGACCTGGCGTCCTGGCTGCTGGCCCACCCCTCCGGGCTGACCGAGGAGGAGGTGGTCCAGCATCTGCGGCTGGTGCTGCTCACCGGCAACGAGACCACCACCAATCTGATGGCCAACACGCTGCGCATGGTCCTCACCGACCCGCGCTTCCGCGCGTCCCTGGCCGGCGGCCATATGACGCTGCCGGACGCCATCGAGCATGTGCTGTGGAACGAGCCCCCGCTCACGGTCGTCCCCGGCCGCTGGGCCACCGGGGACACCGAGCTGGGCGGTCAGCGGATCAAGGCCGGGGACATGCTGCTGCTGGGGCTGGCCGCCGGGAACGTGGACCCGGCCATCCGTCCCGACATCGCCGCGCCCATGTACGGCAACCGGTCCCATCTCGCCTTCAGCGGCGGCCCCCATGAATGCCCGGGGCAGGACATCGGCCGCGCCATCACGGACACCGCCATCGACACCCTGCTGCTGCGCCTGCCCGATCTGCGGCTGGCCGTGGACGAGTCCGAGCTGACCTGGCTCTCGTCCTGGATCTCCCGCCATCTGGTGGAGCTGCCGGTGGAGTTCATGCCCCGGCGCCCCGAGCCGGACATCATGGACCTCCCCGTCGAGGCCCTGCTCTCCCCGCGGCAGCGGGTGCCGTCGATCTCCGAGGAGGCGCCGGGCCCGGTCCCGTCCGGCACCGAAGGGCCCGAGGCGGCGGCCCCCGGGCGCGTCCCGTGGTGGGTGGCGTTATGGCGGTGGCTGCTGGGCAGGCCCTCGGGGGCCGCTCCGGAGGGGTCCGCTCCGAAGGGGTCCGCCGCCCGGTAGAGCTCAGCCCCGGGCCACCACGACCCCCACGGTCAGCAGTCCGAGCACCACCCAGCTGAACCACAGCCAGCCGTTGCTCCCCAGAGCCACGGTGTAGGCCGTCACCAGCACCAGACCCCCCACCGTGGCCATCGTCATCGCCTTCGCGGAACCGGGCATCCCCGACCTCCTCACGGCGGTCCAGGCGCCCCTTCGCCAGGACCCGGGCCACCCAGGGCCCGGGTCCATGGTCTCGCGGTCCTGGCCCCGGCCGCTACGGGGTGTCCGGTGGGTCTTTGTGCGGCTCCGCCGCGTGGCCCGCCGTAGGCGGCAAGGCTCGGCGAACCCTTACTGGCTCCGGGACTGGAGCGAGGCCAGATACGCGTTGTACGCGGCGAGCTCCTGGTCGCCGTCCCGGTCCGCGGTGCGGTCGATGCGCCGCGCCTGGCGCTGCTCGGACTTGTACCACTGGTAGACCAGCGCCACCAGCACGATCACCGACGGGATCTCGCTGAAGGCCCAGGCGATACCGCCCGCCCAGGTCTGGTCCGACAGCGCGTCGATGCCCAGCGAGGCGGGCGGGTGCTGGTACGCGCCGATCATGGGCTCGGACGCCATCATCAGCGCGATGCCGAAGAACGCGTGGAACGGCATGCCCGAGAACAGCTCCAGCATCCGCATCACATAGCCGGGCCGGTGCGGGCCCGGGTCCACGCCCATGATCGGCCAGAAGAAGACCAGGCCCACCGCCAGGAAGTGGACCATCATCGCGATATGCCCGGCCTTGCTCTCCATCAGGAAGTCGAAGAGCGGGGTGAAGTACAGCGCGTACAGGCTCGCGATGAACAGCGGGATGGTGAACGCCGGGTGGGTGATGATCCGCATATAGCGGCTGTGCAACAGCGCGACCAGCAGCTCCCGGGGCCCCTTGCGGCCGCGTCCGGCCGCCGGGAGGGCCCGCAGGGTCAGCGTGACCGGCGCGCCCAGCAGCAGCAGGATCGGCGAGACCATGCTGATGATCATGTGCTGCACCATATGGACGCTGAACATGACCATGCCGTAGTCGTTCAGCTTGGTGCACATCGTGACCGCGATGGTCAGCACCCCGAGCACGAAGGAGACCAGGCGCCCCACCGGCCAGGCGTCGCCGCGCCGCCGCAGCCGCGCGACGCCCCAGCCGTAAAGACCGAGCGCCAGCACACAGCCGACCAGGAAGAACGGATCGCCGCCGAACTCCAGCCCGCGAGCGAGGGTGAACGGCGGCAGATCCATGGTCATGCCGTGCCCGCCGTGATCCATCGAGTATCCCCGGCCTTCCTGCTTCTACCCGGTGCGCACCAAATGTGCCCGCACCAGCGTAGAACCCGTCAGCTCACAGCACGCACTCGGCCTCGGCGTACCGCTCGGTGGGGACCGTCTTCAGCCGCTCCACGGCCGCCGCGAGCGGCACCAGGGTGATGTCCGTGCCGCGCAGCGCGGTGATCGTGCCGAATTCGCCGCGGTGGGCCGCCTCGACCGCGTGCCAGCCGAAGCGGGTGGCCAGCACCCTGTCGTACGCCGTCGGGGTGCCACCGCGCTGCACATGGCCCAGGATGACCGCCCGGGCCTCCTTGCCGAGCCGCCGCTCGAGCTCCACGGAGAGGTGGCGGGCGATGCCCGCGAAGCGCTCGTGTCCGTAGACGTCCGTGCCGCCGGCCTCGTAGTCCATCGTGCCCTCGCGCGGCTTGGCGCCCTCCGCCACCACCACGATCGCGAACTTCTTGCCCGCCTCGAACCGCGCCCCGACGGTCCTGGTCAGCTCCTCGATGTCGAACGGGCGCTCCGGGACGACGATGGCGTGGGCGCCCGCGGCCATGCCGGAGTGCAGCGCGATCCAGCCGGTGTGCCGCCCCATGACCTCGACGATCAGCACCCGCTGATGGGACTCCGCGGTGGTCTTGAGCCGGTCCAGGGCCTCGGTGGCGACCCCGACCGCGGTGTCGAAGCCGAAGGTCACATCGGTCGACGCGATGTCGTTGTCGATGGTCTTGGGCACGCCGACGATCGGCAGCCCGGCGTCCGAGAGCAGCCGGGCGGCCTTCAGCGTGCCCTCCCCGCCGATGGGGATGACCGCGTCCAGGCCGAGCTCCGCCACATGGCCCTTGGCCCGCTCCACACCGTCCCGCAGATGCTCGGGGCGCACCCGGGTGGAGCCGAGGATGGTGCCGCCGAGGGCCAGGATGCCGCTCACGGCGTCCAGGTCGAGCTTGCGGTAGTCGCACTCCAGGAGGCCCTTCCAGCCGTCCTGGAAGCCGATCACCTCATCGCCGTGGTCGACGGTGGCGCGGTGGACGACTGACCTGATGACCGCGTTCAGGCCGGGGCAGTCGCCGCCGGACGTGAGCACACCAATGCGCATGGCACGCATACCTCTGTCTGAGATGGGGGCCGACGGCCGGACCGCGTCGTCCGGCGGAACCCCGCCACCCTACAAGCGGGCGGGTGGCGGGGGCGCGCTCGACGGCCGGATGTCCGGCATGCGGTCACCCTGCGCTCGAACGGCGTCTGAGCTGCGCTCGAGCGAGCGGGACGCGGCTCAGGCGGGCTGGGTCGCCGCCGCGATCCGCTCGTTGCGCAGCGCCTCGTACCACTGGTCGTTGACCGGCGGCAGCGCGTTCACATCGAGGGCCAGCTTCAGCAGGTGGTCCGCGATATGCGGATTGCGGGCCATCACCGGGCCGTGCATGTACGTCCCGAAGACGGTGTCGCTGTACGCGCCCTCGAAGCCGTCCCCGGTCCCGTTTCCGTTGCCGAACCGGACCCGGGCGAAGGGGCGGGCGGTCGGGCCCAGGTGGGTGACGCCCTGGTGGTTCTCGAAGCCGGTCAGCGGGGGCAGCGCAAGCCGCTCGTCGATGTCGGCCAGCACGTCCCCGACGCACCGGGCGCCCTCGCCGCGGGTGCTGACCACGTCCAGCAGCCCCAGGCCCTGCTGGCGCTGGCCGAGGTCGTTGACGAACTCATGGCCGAGGATCTGGTACCCGGCGCACACCGAGAAGACGATCGCCCCGTTGGCCACCGCCCGGCTCAGCCCGCCGTCCCGCATCAGCCGCTCGGCGGCCAGCCGCTGCGGACGGTCCTCGCCGCCGCCGATCAGATAGACGTCCCCGGAGGTGGGGATCTGCTGGTCGGAGCGGACGTCCAGGCGGGAGACCTCCAGCCCGCGCTGGCGCGCCCGGCGCTCCACCACCAGGACGTTGCCCTGGTCGCCGTACGTGCTCAGCAGGTCGGGGTAGACCCACACCAGACGCAGGCCGTTCTGGCTCGTGCTACGCATCTTCGTGCCTCTCGTACGGGGGTCAGTTGCCGACCCGGCGGCGCAGGTCCTGGAACGCGGTGTAGTTGGCGATCACCTCGATGCGGCCGGGCGGGGAGATCCGCACCGCCTCGTCCGCGTCCGCGCAGACCCGGAAGTCCAGCCCGGCGACCTCCAGGCGCACCGCGAGGTCCAGCTTGCGGTCGCCGATCAGGCAGATCGGGTGCCCGGCGAGCCGGGTGTAGTCAACGTCCCACAGCCAGGAGGTGTCGGTGCCGTCGGCGCCGCGCGCGTTCACCGAGAGGATCACCGGGGTGGGCGGCGGGTCGATCAGCGAGAAGGTCTCCAGCCAGCCGGCCGGGTTCTTCGCCAGCAGCAGCCGCAGCTGGCGCTCCTGGAAGGTGACCACGTCATACCGGCCGGCCACGGCCTGGACCTGGTACATCCGCTCCAGCGCGACCTGCGGGGGCACCCCGAAGGTGGCGGCGACGGCGGCCGAGGTGGCCGCGTTGGCCTTGTTGGCGCGGCCGGGGAGCTGGAGCTGGATGGGCCAGGCGGCGCCGTGCGGGTCCAGGACGTAGTCGCCGTTCAGCGCCCAGCTGGGGACCGGGCGGCGGAAGCCGCACTCCGCGCAGACCCAGTCGTCGCCCGGGCGCTGGAGCACACCGCCGCAGGACGGGCAGGACCAGGCGTCGTCCTTCCACTCCTGCCCGGCCGCGACCCACACCACATTGGGGCTGGAGGAGGCGGCCCAGACGATCAGCGGGTCATCGGCGTTGGCGATCACGACCGCCTTGGAGCCGGTCAGGCCCTCGCGCCACTTCTCGGCGAGCATCCGGGTCTCGGCGGCGCGGTCGAGCTGGTCACGGGAGAGGTTGAGGAGCGCGATGGCCTTGGGCTCGGTGTCGCGCGCCACACCGGCGAGGTACTTCTCGTCGACCTCGATGACGCCGTAGCGGGCATCGGAGCCGCCCGCCAGGGCCGAGGTGATACCGGCCGGCATATTGGCGCCCAGCGCGTTGGAGACGACCGGGCCGGCCGCCCGCAGCGCCTCGGCGATGAGCCGGGTGGTCGTGGTCTTGCCGTTGGTCGCCGACACCAGGATGACGTCCAGGTGCTGCGCCAGCCTGCTGAGCAGATCGGGGTCGAGGCGCAGGGCCACCTTGCCGCCGATCACCGATCCGCTGCCGCGGCCCGCGGCCTTCGACACCGCCGCCGCGGCCCTGCCCGCCGTCACGGCCAGCTTGGCCCGCGGTGACAGCGGCTCCGAGTTGCCTGCCATCGTCTTCTCGATCCTCCTCGCATACCGGCGCCGCTGCTGCCCCCCGAGGCGCCGGTGGTACGCCCCCTCCGCGCCGCGTCGCCGGCCGGGAGGCCACGGTCGGAGAGCAGCCTATCGAGATCCGGCGGCTGTCCCGAATTCCGGCCGCGCGCGGGGCCCACCTCACCGGCGCCGTAAGCTTGACCGCCATGCGACATGGCGTGATCCCGGGCAGCCGCGGAGCGGTGCGGCCCCTGCGTCTCCTCGGCGATCCGGCGTTGCGCGCGCCGTGCGCGGAGGTCACCGCGTTCGACGCCGAGCTGGCCCTGCTGATCGAGGACATGTACGCCACGATGTACGCGGCCCACGGGGTGGGCCTCGCGGCCAATCAGATCGGTGTGGGGCTGCGGGTCTTCGTCTTCGACTGCCCGGACGACGAGGATCACCGCCATCTGGGGCATGTCGTCAACCCCCGGCGGGTCGCGGCCGACGGGGTGACGGTGCGCGGGCCGGAGGGCTGTCTGTCACTGCCGGGCGTCGAGGCGGGCACCGCGCGCCACGACGAAGTGGTGATCGAGGGCGTGACGATGACCGGGGAGCCGGTGCGGATCGAGGGCACGGGCTTCTTCGCGCGCTGTCTTCAGCACGAGTGCGACCATCTGGACGGCGGGCTGTTCATCGACCGGCTCACCGGGCTGCGGCGGCGCAGGGCGCTGCGCGCGATCCGCCGCGCCCCCTGGGCGCCGACCGGCGGGGCCGAGGCGGTGGAGCCGTAGGGGCGTACGTGGTGCCCGGCGGACCACGCCGCCTCGATATGCGGCTCCGCCGCATCAGCGGACCATGGGCGGAGCCGAGGCCGGGGAGCTGCCGGGGCCTCAGAAGCCCGGTGCCCCGACCCGGTCGTCCGCCAGCGAAAGCCGCCCCCACAGCAGATCGGTGAGATGGTGCACCAACTGGCCGCGAGCGCAGGGGCGGTCGCGCAGCCACCAGTCACCGGCCGCGTGCATCATGCCGACGATCCCGTGGCCCCAGACCCGCGCCACCTCGTCGCCGCCGGGCCCCAGTTCCACCCGCTCCGCGATCACCGTGGCCAGCTCCTCGCCGAGCCGCCGCAGCAGCGGTGCGGAGTGGTGGCCGACGTCGAAGCCCTGCTCCGGCTCCGGCTCCGGCTGGCCGTGGTCGGCGGGGTGCATCAGGAAGCGGTACACCTGGGGCCTGGCCTCGATCGCGGCCAGATAGGTGTCCAGCGTGGCCTCCACGCGCTGCCGGCGGTCGTCGGCGGGCGCGTCCAGGGCCGCGCGCAGCGAGGCGAGCAGGGCGTCGGTGTGGCGCTTGGCGAGGGCGCGGTACAGTCCGCCCTTGTCTCCGAAGTGGCGGTACAGAATGGGCTTGGTGATGCCCGCTTCGGCGGCGATGGCGTTCATCGAGGCCTCTGGTCCGTCACGCAGCACCACCCGGTCCGCGGCCTCCAGCAGCTCCTTGCGCCTCTGCTGGGCCGTCTGCCGCTGGTCGTCCCGCTGGCTGGTCCCGGTCCGCATGCGTTGCCTCCCCGTCCCCCGATGTCGTACTCGCGCCTTCGCGCCTCGCGCTTCCCCGCGCGATCGCGCCGCGCGCTGAAGCGCAACGTAACACCCGAGGGGGCGGCGGGGCCCGCGCGCCCGGGGGAGTTGACATCGCCTACTGGGCGGTAACAGACTGCTGTTACCGCAGGTAACAAGCACGTGGAGGGGTCATGGCGGAGTTCTCGTTCGAGCTCGACGACGATCAGAAGGCGGTGCGCGACTGGATCCACGGCTTCGCCGCGGACGTCATGCGCCCGGCCGCCGCCGAATGGGACGAGCGCGAGGAGACCCCCTGGCCGATTATCCAGGAGGCCGCCAAGATCGGCCTGTACTCCCTGGACTTCTACGCCCAGCAGTACTTCGACCCCACGGGCCTCGGCATCCCCATGACCATGGAGGAGCTGTTCTGGGGCGACGCGGGCATCGCCCTGTCCATCGTCGGCACCGGCCTCGCCGCGGTCGGCGTCCTCGCCAACGGTACCGAAGAGCAGATCGGCACCTGGATCCCGCAGATGTACGGCGACGCCGCCGATGTGAAGGTCGCCGCCTTCTGCTCCTCCGAGCCCGACGCGGGCTCCGACGTCGGCTCGATGCGCACCCGCGCCGTCTACGACGAGGCCAAGGACGAATGGGTGCTGAACGGCACCAAGACCTGGGCCACCAACGGCGGTATCGCAGGCGTCCATGTGGTGGTAGCGGTCGTCGACCCCGAGCTCGGCTCCAAGGGCCACGCCTCGTTCATCGTCCCGCCGGGCACCCCCGGTCTTTCCCAGGGCCAGAAGTTCAAGAAGCACGGCATCCGCGCCTCGCACACCGCCGAGGTGGTCCTCGACCAGGTGCGGGTGCCCGGCAGCTGCCTGCTCGGGGGCAAGGAGAAGCTGGACGAACGCCTCGCGCGCGCCCGGGAGCGGGCCAAGTCGGGCGGGGAGCGGCTGAAGAACGCCGCCATGGCCACCTTCGAGGCGTCCCGCCCGGCCGTGGGCGCCATGGCGGTGGGCACCGCCCGCGCCGCGTACGAGGTGGCGCTCGACTACGCCAAGACCCGGCAGCAGTTCGGCCGTCCCATCATCGACAACCAGGGTGTCGCCTTCCAGCTCGCCGACATGCGCACCCGGATCGACGCCGCGCGGCTGATGGTGTGGCGCGCGTCGTGGATGGCCGTGAACGGCCGGCCCTTCGAGTCGGCCGAGGGCTCCATGTCCAAGCTGTTCGCCAGTGAGACCGCCAAGCAGGTCACCGCCCAGGCGGTGCAGATCCTCGGCGGCAACGGCTTCACCCGCGAGTACCCGGTCGAGCGGATGCACCGCGACGCCGCGATTTATACGATCTTCGAGGGCACCAGCGAGATCCAGCGCCTGGTCATCGCCCGCACCCTCTCCGGCGTCCCGATCCGTTAGGCCGGATCCGCTGTCGCCGGGGGCGGCGGGCGCGTCAGACGGGGCCGACCCCCGCGCCGAAGCGCCGTTTCCGGGAGGCGAACGCGGCCAGCAGCGCGCGGAGCTCCTCACCGGTGAAGTCGGGCCACAGGGTGTCCACGAAGAAGAGCTCCGCGTAGGCCGCGCGCCAGAGCATGAAGTTGGAGATGCGCTGCTCCCCGGAGGTGCGCACCAGCATGTCGATGTCCGGCAGATCGGCGTGCGGCAGATGGCGGGTGAACAGCGCCTCGTCGATGGCCCCCGGGTCCAGCACGCCGTCCGCCGAGGCGCGGGCCAGCGAGGTGGCGGCGCGGGCGATCTCCTCCCGGCCGCCGTGGTTGAAGCAGAAGGCCAGCGTCATGGCCCGGTTGTCGCGGGTGTCGTCCTCCGCGCGGCGCAGCGCGGCCAGCGTGGCCCGGGGGAGCCGGGCCTCCGAGCCCAGCCAGCGCAGCCGCACCCCCCGCTCGCCGTAGCCCCGGAAGACATCTGCCAGCTGGGCGGTGAGCCGCATCAGGGCGGCCACCTCGCCCCGCGGCCGGTTCCAGTTCTCGGTGGAGAAGAAGAACAGCGACAGGTGTTCGATGCCCTCCTCCAGGGCCGTGTCGACCACCCGCGGCAGTGCGAGCACCCCCGCCTGATGGCCGCGGGTGCGGGAGAGGCCGCGCAGGGCGGCCCAGCGGCCGTTGCCGTCCATGATGATGGCCAGGTGCCGCGGCCGCCCCGGTGCCTCGTCCTGGGGGCCGCGGCGCTGCCGTACGACGGCGGGGGCACCGGCGACCGACGCCCGCAGCAGCCGCTTGACGGAGGGCACCCTCCAGGCCCCGACCTCGAACACCCGCGCGTCCCTCCGCCTCGCTTCCCGGCGCCGTGTCTGACGACGCGACGGGGGCGGGGGTTACCTCCCCGGTGGCCGAACCATTCGTTTGGTCGTCACCATTCGTTTGGTCCGCACGCCGTCACGGCTTGCGCGCCACGCCCCCGTGGACATCGGTGGTCTCGATATCCGTCTCGGAGGGGGCCGGGCGCCACAGCGGACACGACACGATACCGGGCTCGATCAGCTCCAGACCCTCGTAGAAGCGGCTGATCTGCTCGACGCTGCGCAGCACGTACGGCACGGCGCCGGTGTCGTCGTAGCCCTGCTGCGCCTGCTTGAGAGCCTGGTCGGTGTCGGTGCTGTCGTAGTGCACGAAGTAGCTGCCGGACGGTAACGCGGCCTGGAGCCGCCGCACGATCGACACCGACTCGTCGTAGTTCTGGATGTGGCCGAGGATGCCCATCAGCATCAGGGCGATGGGCCGGTCGAAGTCGAGCGTCTTCGACGCGGCCGCCAGGATCCGCTCGGGCTCGTGCAGATCGGCGTCGATGTAGTCGGTCACCCCCTCGCGGGTGCTGGTGAGCAGCGCCTGGGCGTGCCGGAGCACCAGGGGGTCGTTGTCCACGTAGACGATGCGGGCCTCGGGTGCCACCCGCTGGGCCACCTGGTGGGTGTTGTCGTACGTGGGCAGCCCGGTGCCGATGTCCAGGAACTGCCGGATCCCGCACTCGCCCGCCACATGGGTGACGGTGCGGATGAGGTACGCGCGCGAGGCGCGGGCCATGGTCTCGATGTTCGGGGCGACCTCCCGGTACTCGTCACCGGCGATCCGGTCGACCTCGTAGTTGTCCTTGCCGCCCATCCAGTAGTTCCAGATCCGGGCCGAATGCGGCACCGTGGTGTCGATCTTGGTCAGGGCCTGCTGGTCGGGGGTGGACGAGCCGTCTGTCATAGCGCCAGTCTCCTGCCGTGCGGATGCGATTCGCGGGGCACCAACTTAGGGCCGGTGCCGGGGAGTTCAGCTCTGCTCGGCGAACGGCCCGGGGGAACGGATGCGCGGGAAGGGCCGGGCGAACGAGGCCACCGGGGGCTCCGGCGCCGCCTCGCCGTGGCCCGGATCCGGGTCCGGGCCGCCGCCGGAGCCCGGCCGCTCCTCGACGGTGAGGACCGGGGCGTGCTCGGCGAGGGTGGAGAAGGCGTGGTCATAGCCGGTGACCGCGGCGTCGATCTCCGCGAGGGCCGCCGCCGAGCCGCCGCGCGCGGCCAGCCGGTCCTCCAGTACGTGCACCGGGGCGGTCACGTGGACGAAGGCACCGTGGCGCTCGGCCACCGCCTCGGCGAAGTCGAACGCCTGAATCCACGTCACCCGGGAGTGGCCACGGCGCAGCGGCCCGTAGACGAGCTCGCCGACCAGCCCGGCGTCGACCGCGAGCGCACCGTCGTGCTGGAGGAGTTCGCGGTACGGCCGTACCGGGTCGACATGGGGGAGGTCACGGGAGGCGCGGGTGACGGCGTAGCCGTGCCGGCGGGCGAGACCGGTCAGCAGCGCCTCCCTGCCGACTCCGTCGCAGCCCTCGACGATCAGGGTGCGGTGCTGTGTCACCGCCTGGTCGAGGTTCATTACGGCATCCTGTCGGTCCCATGGGCTCTGCACATCTGCAAGGGGGACGACACCGCCGCCCGCCACGGCGTCTTCAGTGTGCGTGGCGGGACGGCGGGGACGGGAGTGCGGTGCGGGGTTGTGCGGTTGTGCGGGCGTAGTGGTTTTCGGGGATTTTCGGGAAGCGGGCCGTGGACGGCCGCTTCAGGCGATGAGGAAGTCCGCTTCGCCGGCCTTCGCCGCCTCCAGGAAGGACGCCACCTCCGCGCGGGTGTAGATCAGCGCGGGTCCGGCCGGGTCGGTGGACTGGCGCAGCGCGATCCGCCCGTCCGGCAGTCGCTTGGCCTCGATGCAGGTGCCGCCGTTGGACCCGCTCCAGGGCTTCTCCCAGCCCTCCGTGCCCAGGTCCGTGGCCGGCATTCCGGAGTAGACGGGGTCATGCATCTCAGTGCTCCTTACGCAGTTCGGCCAGGATGGTGCTGGAGTCGCCGATCGGCTCGGCCTGGACCGCCATCCGGTCCAGGACCTCGAGATAGGCGACGACTTCGGCCGGCTTGTCCACATAGACCGCGCCGGTGAGGCTCTCGGTGTAGACGACGTCCGGCAGTTCGGAGAATCCGAAGCGGAAATAGTGGAAGGGGCCGAAGGCCCCGGGGTGCGGTCCCGCCGCGAACCGCATGATCTGGAGCCTGACCTTGGGGATGTCCAAGGTGTCGATGAGGTGGTCGATCTGGTCGCGCATCACCCGCGAGCCGCCGACCGGGCGGTGCAGCACCGTCTCGTCGAGGATGGCCCAGATGGTCGGCGCCTCCGGCTTGGTGAGCAGGCTCTGGCGCTTGACCCGCAGCGCGATCCGGCGCTCCAGCTCCTCCTCGGTGTCACGCGGGAAGCCCATGCGTAGCACCGCTCGCGCGTAGTCCTCCGTCTGGAGCAGCCCGGGCACGTAGTGGGGCTCGTACGCGCGAATGACGGTGGCCTCACTCTCGAGGCTTACGTAAACACTGAACCAGTCCGGAAGCACATCGCGGAACTGATGCCACCAGCCCGGCTGGTTGGCCTCGCGTGCCAGAGTGAGGAAATCCTCCATCTCCGGCCCGCGGACGCCGTAGTTCCGGAGCAGCTCCTTCAGATACGGGATCTTGAGGCCGACTTCCGCCTTTTCCATCCTGCGCACGGTCAACGGGGTGACCTCGATGGCTTTCGCGGCTTCTTCGAACGACACCTTGGCCCGCTCCCGCAGATGCCGCAGACGCTTGCCCAGGACTCTCCGCAGGACGGTGGGGGCGGCGCCGGTCGGCCGTGCCTCGCTCACGTCCGCCTCCCGTAGGAATGGCTGTCATATGCCTGCACAGTGTGCCACGCGATGGATGACACTGACAGAGCGAGCGGAACGCTTTGAAATTATCAGAACGAAGGTTGCGGGGTGACGGCTTCACCACGCATAGTGAGCACGTGACCCATCTCACCCTCGATGGCGAGGGCTCCCAACCACCCATGTTCACAACGTCGTTGAGGCCCCCGGCCGACCGGTGGGCGGCGGGCGACGGGGATCCCAGAGACCGCCGTGACTCGAAACCGGGACGGTCACGGTGACGCATCAGGCACAGCCGGCAAGCGGACGCCAAGCCGCCGTGGCCAACGGAGCGCTGGCCGCCGCGCTGAAGGAATCCGGGTGCTCCTACGCCTCGTTGGCCCTGCGGGTCAATGAACTGGGCCGTAGGCAGGGGCGCGAGTCGAACTACGACAAGGCGTCCGTCACCCGCTGGCTGCAAGGCGGACAGCCGCGCGGCACCACGCCGGAGCTGATCGCCGCCGTGCTCTCCCACCGGCTCGGCAGGCCCGTGGGCCCCGCCGAGCTGGGGTTCATCTCCGACCGACAGCGCCCGGTCGTGGCCCGGGCGCTGGCCTACCGGGAGGACGTAAGCGAAACCTTGCACACGCTCGCCGAACTCGGCTCCACCGACATATCCCGCCGCAGCCTGCTGGGTGCGGTGCCCTTCGTCGCCGGCGCGCTGGTGACCCCACAGCGCGAATGGCTGCTGTGGCTGGTCGAGAACCAGGACAGCGCCCGGCTCGCACCCGCGGCCGAAGGCGGCCGCGTCGAACAGGTCCACGCGGCGATCAACATGTTCGACGAGATGGACAATCGCTTCGGCGGCGGCCAGGTCCGCGCCAGCATCGTGCTCTATCTGTCGACCGAGGTCGTCCCCATGCTCCAGCAGCGCGGCGCGCCACCGCAGGAGCGCCGCCAGCTGTTCACCGCGGCCGCCAAGCTGGCCGCGATGGCCGGCTGGAGCAGCTATGACAACGCCGAATACGGCTTGGCCCAGCGCTATATGACCCAGGCGCTGCGGCTGTGCGCCGAGGGCGGCGACCGGGTCCTGGGCGGTCAGATCCTGGCCGGCCTGTCCCATCTGGCGACCAACCTGGGCCAGCCCGAGGCGGGGGTCGAGTTGGCCCGGGTCGGTGTCGCCACCGCCAAGCACGCCGGAAGCCCGCTCGGGCTGATGCGGCTCCATGCCATGGCCGCCCGTGGCTACGCCGCACTGAACCAGCCCCGGGAGGCGTCCAAGTCGCTGCGCGCGGCCGACGCCCAGCTGGAGGAGAGCCAGGGCCCCGACCAGGAGTCGCCCTGGGTGCGCTTCCTGGACCACCACTATCTGGCGGCGGAGGCGGCGTTGTGCTTCCGCGACCTCGGCAACGCTTCCGACGCCGAGCACGCCGCCACCGAATCCGTGCGCGCCAACGCCGACCGGCGCCGGCGCCAGGCCATCAGCAGATCCGTGCTGGCCACGGCCTGTCTCCAGCAGAACCGGCTGGACGAGGCCATCGGTACCGCGGGCGAGGCACTCGACACGCTCAGCGGGGTGCACAGCGAGCGCTCGATCCAGGCGCTGCGCGACTTCCGCACCCGGCTCCGGCCGCACCGCGGAGAGCCCATGGTCAGGGAGTTCGAGCAGCGCTCCCGGACCGTGCTGGGCGTGGCCGCCTGAGGCATCCGGCCTCGGGGCCCCGCCCCGCCGGAGCCTTGAGCGAAGTCTCCGGCCGCTCCATGTGGGCGGCCGGTGGCGTGTCCGGAGCGCCTCCGCTCGGGGGAGCGCCGGGGGGTCAATAGCCTCCCGGCGTGGGGGCGTTCTGGGCTCGGTCCACGGGCAGATGCGCACCGGAGACCCCGCTCGAGGCGTCCGAGAGCAGGAACGCCACGACCTGGGCGACCTCCCGCGGAGTGACCAGTTCACCGCGCGGCAGCTCGGCCGTGAACCGGGCGTATGCCTCGGGCTCCTCGGTGCGCATCCGGTCCCACCGCTTCCCGGGGATCAGCATGGACCCCGGGGAGACGGCGTTCACCCGGATCCCGTCCGGGCCCAGCTCACGGGCGAGTGAGGCCGCGAGATGGATCTGGGCGGCCTTGGCCGCCCCGTACTGCGCCTGGGGTCCCGGCTTCCAGCCGGAGATGGAGGCGATCACCACCACGGAGCCGCCGCCCGCCCGGCGCAGATGCGGCACCGCGGCCCTCACCAGCCGGGCCGTATGACCGACGTTCATCTCCCAGGTGACCGACCAGTCCTGGGGAGCGGCGTCCTCGATGCCGCGGCCGCGGGCGCCACCGGCGCAGGCCACCACGCCGTCGAGACCGCTGAAACGTTCCGCCGCCGCATCCACGAACCGCTCCAGCAGCTCCGGCTCGGTGACGTCCAGCGCTCGGGTGAACGGCTCCCGGTGGCCCTCGGCGCCCAGGGACGCCGCGAGGGACCGCAGGTGCTCCGGGGTCCGCGCACACGTGGCCAACCGCGCCCCGCCGGCCGCCAGGAGCCGTACGATCTGTTCACCCAGCCCCCGGGAACCCCCGGTCACCAGGACCCGCTTGCCGTCCACACCGGACCGTTCCCCCGGGCCGGGCCGCCCCTCGCGGCCCTCGCTCACGCCTGCCACGTCCGGACCGTACAGCCCGAACCACTACGCCCGTACAACCGGACAACCCCCATGCCCTCTCGCCCACCGGCCGGTCCAACCGTTTGTCTACTTGAACGGCGACCGATGGCGCTTTGCGCTGCCTTCGAAGGAGGAACCATGCCGGTAACCGGCACTCACCGCGACCGGGCCGTCTCCGTCCGTGGCAGCTGGTCCAGGCGGGTCGGGTGGGGCGTGCGCACCGCCTGTCACCAGCTCAGATGCCACGCCGTCGGTCACCAGAATGCGCTTACCCGCTCACCCGGACATCAATCACCCCATGTGCCCGTATGCCACCAGAGCCCACAGACCGATGAGGACCGTGAGGACCGACACCGTGAGCCGATCCTGTCCAGGACTGTCGCACCGGCCGGCGTCGGCCGATGAGGAGGGCGAGACGATGGGCACGATCCGTGGCGTCGCGGTCTCCGCGGACCGCCCCCGAACCGATCCGGTTACCGGGCGGGCCGCGCCGCGAACCGATCCGGCCGACGGCCCGGCCGCCGCGGCGATCCCCGTCCCCTGCTCCGGAGGGGAGAGGACGGTGATCCCGCTGGACACCCGTCGGCTCTTCCGGGCGGAGTTCCCCGCCCTCCCCGACCGCGCCGCCGCGGTGCGCCGGATGGTCGCCGGGCATCTGCGCGACTGGCGGCTCGGCGCGATCGTGGACCATGTCGTCCTCGCCACCAACGAACTGTTCGCCAATGCCGTGGAGCACGGCAGCTCCGGCCCGGCCGACACCGTCACCATCACCGTCTCGCTGGAACGCTTCGGCCGTGAGCTGCGGGTGGAGGTGGCCGACGGCTCGCCCGTGATCCCGGTAGCCCGCAAGCCGGAGCCCACCGAGGAGTCCGGACGGGGGCTGGCCATCGTCGAGGACCTGGCGGCCGACTGGGGCACCGAGCCGCCCGACCCCGGAGCCCGGGGGAAGAAGGTGTGGTTCACCCTGCCGCTGGTGGCCACCTCATGAACGCGGGGGCGCGGGGGGAGCGCCGGATGCGGGTCACCGTGGAGACCGACGCGGCCGAATGGCTGCTGGCCGCGAGCGACGACCCCGGGCGGGTGCGGCTCCAGTGGGCCAGCGGCACCGGCCTCGCCGATCTGCCGGTGGGTCCGGTCTTCGACCTGGTGCGGATGTGCGACGACATCGGCACCGCGGTGATCCAGGCGCTGCAACGGCGCGATGCGGCGGGGCCGGTGATGCTGGCCACCGCCAGCCATGTCCTCTCCTTCCTCGTGCCGCCCGGATCCGCGGCCGAGTGGAAGGTGTGGCTGGCCGGGACGGTGTACGCCCGCCGCCGTACGGTGGCCGCGGCGGGTCCGGGCCGGGTGCTGCGCTGCCCCAGGCCCGGCTGCGTACGGCAGGGCCATGTCTGGCTGATCCGGCCCGGCGGCCCCCTCACCGACAGCCACACCCTGCGCGCCGCCCTCCAGGAGGCCGTCGACCGCCCCGGCCTCCCGGGTGCGCTGTTCCGCTAAGCGCTCCGCTGGAACCGCCCTGACCTGCCGTCGATCCGCCTAGGCCGCCGACGGTGGGGCGAACGCGGCGCGGTGTGCCTCGGCGAAGGCGCGGAACGAGCGGGGAGGGCGCCCGGTGACCCGCTCGACGGTGTCCGTCGTACGGTCCTCCGCGCCGTGCCGGATGTCCTCGTCGAGCCCGGCGAGGAAGGCGGCGAACTCCGGCGGCAGCCCTGTCGCCTCCAGCCTCGCGGCCAACTCCCCGGTCTCCACCGCGACATGGCGGACCGGCCGCCCGGAGACCTCCGCCACGACACGCGCCGCCTCCGGGTAGCCGAGCGCCGCCGGGCCGGTGATGATGTGCTCCGTGTCGTGCGGACGGTCGTCCAGCAGGGCCCGGGTGGCGACGGCGGCGATGTCCGTGGCGTCGACGAACGCCACCCTGCCGTCCCCGGTGGCGGTGACGATCTCGCCGTCGCCGCGGATGGCCTGGGCCACCGGATGGTCACCGGTGAAGTTCTGCATGAACCACGAGGGCCGCAGCACCGCCCACTCGGGCACGGTCCGCCGCACCAGCGCGTGCAGCGCGCCGGGGCCGGTGTCCGCCTCGTCGACCGCGGACGAGCTCAGCAGCACCGCCCGCCGCACGCCCTGGGCGACCGCGGTCTCCAGGAACGGCTCCACCATGGGCAGCGGCTCGGCCACCCCCAGGGGCGCGACGAGGTAGAGCCGGTCCACGCCGCGCAGCGCCGCCGCGTGGCCCGCCGGGTCGTGCCAGTCGAACCGTACGGCGTCGGTCACGCCCGCCGCGGCCGCGGCCTCGGGCCGCCGGGTGGCGGCCAGCGCCCGCGCGCCCTCCGCGCGCACCATCCGCAGCACCTGGGAGCCGGTGTTCCCGGTGGCGCCGAGGACCAGAACGGTGGGTTCAGCCATGGGTCCGGCCCTCCTCGGCACCGAAGCTCATCTCGTCGAGCATCAGCGGATTCCAGTAGTCACGGTACGAGGCGATCTCGCCGTCGCGGACGGTGATGACGGCGACGTAACCGGGGCGGAGCGGGCGGCCGGTTCCGACGGCCACGGCGTCCATCGAGAACTCCACGATCAGCACGCCGGGGTCCTCGGTGAGATGGACCACCTCGTGCGCGACGGCACGCAGATCGATGTGGTCGGTGTAGTCCCGCACATATGCGCGTACGGCCTCACGCCCCTCCAGCAGGCGCGGCCGGCCGGGCGGGGCGAAGGGGAACTCCATGGTGCCGTCGACGGCCCACAGATCCGCGAATCCCATCATGTCGTGGCCGAGCAGCAGCTCCTTCGCCCGCTCGAACACCTTGACGCGGTCATCCATGACGTACCTCTCCTCAGTCAACGGGAATCAACAGGACGGTACGGTACCGTCCCGTCCGTACAGCATAGAACGAGACGGTACCGTCCCGTCCATCTGTTAACCTCGGGGTCATGTCGGAGCCCACCCGGCGCCCTCCGAGCGGCGCCGCCACCCTGCGCGCGGACAAGACCGCGGCCATCTCAGAAGCCGTCCTCGACGAGCTCGCCGAGCAGGGCTACGGCCGGTTGTCGATGGAGGCGGTGGCCAAACGGGCCGGGGTGGGAAAGAGCGCCCTCTACCGGCGGTGGCCCTCGAAGCAGCGGATGGTCATCGCGGTCGTGTCCGAGCTGAGCGTCGCCCTGGTCGAGCCGCCCGACACCGGATGCCTGCGCGGCGATGTGCTGGCCGGGCTGCGCGCGGTGGCCGACTGGCTGACCCATCCGCGGTTCTCCCGGATCCTGCCGGACCTGATCGCCGAGGCGCAGCGCGACGCGGAGCTGAGCCAGGCCCTGGCCCGCTGCGTCGGCGAGCCCCGGCGCGCCCGGATGGCCGCCGCGCTGGACCGGGCGGTCGAGCGCGGTGAGCTGCCGCCGGACCTCGACCGGGAACTGGCGCTCGATCTGCTCGGCGGGCTGGTCTACTGGCGCGTCTCGGCCCGTGGCGCGCCCCTGGAGCCCGGCTACTTCGAGCGCGCCGCCGATATGGCGCTGCGGGCCCTGGACGCCCGGCCGCGCGGGGGCTGACGGCCGGGACGCCCGCCGGGTGAGTGCGGGGCTCCTCCTCCGGATGGGCCGGTGAACAGGGCATGCCGGGGCGCGGCCCCGCATCATCGCTTAGTGACGAGCGATGGTGAGCCGCCGCATGTCCTCGACCCAAGGAGCCCCCATGTCCATCGGCCTCTCCGTCCACATCGGACTCAACCAGGTCGACCCCGCGGCGTACGACGGCTGGAGCGGTGAGCTGGGCGCCTGCGAGCAGGACGCCGTGGACATGGCCGGGCTGGCCGACGCCGCGGGGTTCGATGTGACCGGCCCGCTGCTGAGTCCGGCCGCCACCGCGGAGACGGTCACCGCCACCCTGGAGGCCGCGGCCGGGCGGCTGGCCGAGGGCGACATCCTCTTCCTCACCTACTCGGGCCACGGCGGCCAGGTGCCCGACCTCAACCACGACGAGACCGGCGACCGTCTGGACGAGACGTGGGTGCTGTACGACCGGCAGCTGGTCGACGACGAGCTCTTCGAGGTGTTCGGGAAGTTCGCCAAGGGGGTGCGGATCTGGCTGCTCTCCGACAGCTGCCACAGCGGCACCGTGGCCCGGCGGCTGCCCGAGATGCTCAGCCCCCAGGAGCTCGACCGGCGCTTCAGCACCGCCGACCCCCAGGAGGTCGGGCGCAGGATCCGGGCCATGCCCCAGTCGGTGCAGGCCGCCGTCTACCGGCGCGACCGCGACGCCTACGACCGGATCCAGAACACCCGTACCGCCAAGGACCTCGCCAAGATCGACGCCAGTGTGCTGGAGATCTCCGGCTGCCAGGACAATCAGACCTCGGCCGACGGGATCGTCAACGGACTGTTCACCGGTACCCTGCTGGAGGTCTGGCGCGGCGGTGCCTTCGCGGGCAGCTACCGCGGGCTGCACCGGGAGATCGTCAAGCGGATGCCGCCCGACCAGACGCCCAACCTCTTCCAGGCGGGTGCGCTGAACTCCGCTTTCGCTCGGCAGCGGCCCTTCACCATCTGAACCGGGATCTGAGACCGTGCCCATGTCATATGCGTGTGCGGCGGCCCGCCGGGCGAGGTATGACAGTAGGAGGGCACGGCGAGCCGGTGAGGTGCCGGTATGACGACGCATGACCGTGTGGACCAGGAGGAAGAGGCGGCTATCAGCAGCATGGCGACCGGCCCGGGAGGGGTGCTCGACCTGCTGCGGGTCGCCTCCGTGGCCCTGGACGTCGACGGCCGGATCGCCCTCTGGAGCCCCGAGGCCGAACGACTGTTCGGTTACCGGGCGGCCGAGGCGTTGGGGCGCCGCGCGGACAAGCTGCTGGTCCACCCGAAGGACCGCCGGGCGGCCGTGGAGCTCTTCGCACGGGTGAGGGCGGGTGACACCTGGGCCGGTGTCTTCCCGGTCCGCCGCCCGGACGGCTCCACCCTCGAGGTGGAGTTCCGCACCATGGGCCTGCGGGACGCCCATGGCGAGGGCTACGCCCTCGGCCTCGCCGCCGACGAGGGGACCGTACGGCGGCTGGAGACCGACCTGGCCGTCTCCGGCTTCCTGATCAGACAGTCGCCCGTGGGGCTCGCGGTGTTCGACACCGAGCTGCGCTGGCTGCTCGCCAACCCGGCCCTCCAGCAGATGAACGCGATCACCGAGGCCCAGGTGCGCGGCCACCGCCTCGGAGAGGTGCTGCCGGGGCTCGACGTCGAGGCCATAGAGGGCGCGATGCGCCAGGTGCTGGAGTCCGGTGAGCCGCTGCTGGACCAGCAGAGCATCGGCCGGACCCCCGCCGACCCCGACCATGACCACGCCTGGTCGGAGTCGTACTACCGGCTGGAGGACCCCAGCGGCCGGATCCTGGGCATCGCCGTCTCCATCATGGACATCTCCCGGCGGCACCGGGAGACCAGCGAGATCGCCGAGGCGCGCGAGCGGCTGGCCATGATCGCCGACGCCAGCGTCCGCATCGGCACCACGCTGGATCTGCGCCAGACCGCCCAGGAACTCGCCGATGTGACCGTGCCCCGGCTCGCCGACCTCGCCGCCGTCGACGTCCTGGACTCCGTGGTGCACCGCGAGGCCACGCCCCGGGTGTGGACCGACGGCTCCGCCCGCTTCCGGGCCCTCGCCGTCGCCGCCGGGTACCCCACCGACGCCGTCCACGCGGCGGACCCGGTCGGGGAGATCGCCCGCTACGAGCCCAACCGGCTGATCACCCAGTGCGTCCGCGAGGCCCGGCCGCTGCTGGTGCCGCATGTGACCGAGAAGGACGTACGGCGGATCGCCCGGGACGACGACGCCGCCAGGGTGCTGCTGCGCGAGGGCGTGCACTCGTACATCGCCGCCCCGCTGATCGCCCGCGGCAGTGTGCTCGGCACCCTGAGCCTGCACCGCACCATCAACCCCAGGCCGTTCGACGAGGAGGACCTCACCCTCGCCTGCGAACTGGCCATCCGCGCCGCCCTGTGCATCGACAACGCCCGGCTCTACGCCCGCGAACGCGACGCCGCGCTCACCCTCCAGCGCAGCCTGCTCTCCCAGCAGCCGCGCGACCTGGACGGACTGGAGATCGCCTCCCGGTACCTGCCCGCGGTCAGCGCCGCGGGCGGCGACTGGTTCGATGTGCTGCCCCTCCCGGACGGCAAGGTCGGGCTGGTGGTCGGCGATGTCATGGGCAAGGGCATCCACGCCGCGGCCATCATGGGCCAGCTGCGCACCGCCACCCGGGCCTTCTCCCGGCTCGGACTGCCCCCGGCCCAGGTGCTGTGCCATCTCGACGAGATCACCCCCAGCCTGGGGGAGTCCATCGCCACCTGTCTCTACGCGGTCTGCGATCCGCGCACCGGGCGGTGCGAGATGTCCACCGCCGGGCATCTGCCGCCGGTGCTGGTGCATCCCGGTGGCGACGCCGAGCTCATCGACATCCCCACCGGCGCCCCGCTCGGCGTCGGCGGTGTGCCCTTCGCCTCGGTGGAGCGGGACCTGGCCGAGGGCGCGCTGCTGGCCCTGTTCACCGACGGCCTGGTGGAGAAGCGCCATCAGTCCCTCGACGTGGGGCTGCACACCCTGGTCCAGCTGCTCCGCCGCCACCAGGGCCCGCTGGAGCGGATCTGCGACCAGGTGCTGGCCGCGCTGCACGGGGCACCGGACGACGACGTGGCCCTGCTGCTGGCCCGGCTGCGCCGCCCTCGCCTGCCGGAGAAGTCCGTGGTTACCGTGGAGAGTGGCTGAAGAAGGGCCGACCCGTCACGCATTCCATCGATGAGATGACGTCCCCATGGCTCAGCTCGCCCGCCGCTCCGGCGTATTGATCACTCTGGTGGCCCTCGCCCTGGGGACCACGGCCTCCCTCGCCGGTGGAGCGGAGCCGATCCCCAGGCCCACCCCCAAGGTCGCCGTGATCGGCACCGGGGGCACCATCGCGGGCGTCAGCAGGACCAAGGTGTCCTTCGACGACTACCAGGCGGGCAAGCTCCCGGTGTCCCGGCTGGTGAACGACCTCAGACCCCAGGTGAACCGGATCGCCGACGTGACCACCCAGCAGTTCGGCAACAAGGACTCCAACAACTACACGATCCCCGAGTACCGCCGGCTCACCGCCGCCGTGGACCACGCCCTGAAGTTCAACGACGGGGTCGTGGTCACCACCGGCACCGACACCATGGAGGAGTTCGCGTACTGGCTGGATCTGACGGTCCGCAGCGACAAGCCGGTGGTGCTCACCGGCGCCATGCGGCCCTGGACGGTGATCGGCTCCGACGCCCCGGCCAACCTCTACAACGCCATCCACCTCGCCGCCAGCGGCCGGACCACCTGCTTCGGCACCGTGGTGATGCTCAACGACCAGATCCACGCCGCCCGCGAGGTGCGCAAGTCCGACACCCTGCGGCTGAACGCCTTCAGCAGCGGCAGCAGCGGAGAGCTCGGCGTCATCGACCAGAACCACATCCGCGTCAACCGCGCGCCCGCGCGGGTCGAGCAGTGCGGCAAGCCCGGCTGGAAGACCCCGTTCGACCTCGACCGGATCGCCCGGCGGCCACTGCCGAAGGTGGACATCGCCTACAGCTACCAGGGCGCCGGACCCCAGGCCATCAAGGCGTTCGCCGACGCCGGGGCGGCCGGGATCGTCACGGCGGGCACCGGGGCGGGCGGTCTCTCCCCGGCCATGACCGAGGCCCGGGACGACGCCGTCAAGAACGGGGTGGTCATGGTCTCCGCCTCCCGCACCGGCTCCGGCGCGGTCTACGACCCCGATGTGCGCGGCGTCATCGGTGCCCAGGACCTGACCCCGCAGAAGGCCCGGCTGCTGCTGCTTCTGTCGCTCGCCACCACCCACAACGAGCATCGGATCCAGGGTTGGTTCCACACGTTCGGCACCGGGCAGTTCACGGTCCGCCGCTAGGGGGTGTCCGCCCGGTCCTGACGCCTGCGGCGGGCTGCTCCCCTCCCCGCCCCTTCCCGCTACCAGGGGCGGAGCCCCGCATTCCAGCCCCTCCGGCGTTTGAGGAGCGGGGTCTGGGGCGGAGCCCCAGTTGCGGGAAGGGGCGGGGAGGGGAAAGATCAACCGGACGCCGCCCAGTGGCGGGCCGCGCTGCCGCGGAACGTGGCTCGGTAGGCGCTCGGTGACACTCCCAGCGCGGTGTGCAGATGCTGCCGGAGTGAGGCGGCGGTGCCGAAGCCCGCGTCCGCCGCGATCCGGTCCACCGGCAGATCGCTCTCCTCCAGCAGCTGCCGGGCGCGCTCGAGCCGCCGCTGGGTCAGCCACTGCACCGGGGTCATCCCCACCTCGTCCCGGAACCGCCGGGAGAAGGTCCGTACGCTCATCGACTCCCGCTCGGCCAGCTCCCGCAGGGTCAGCGGACGGTCGAGCCGGGTCAGCGCCCAGGCGCGGGCCGCGCCCGTGGAGCCGCCGCGCCGCTCCGGCACCGGCCGCCGGATGAACTGCGCCTGGCCGCCGTCGCGGTGCGGGGCCACCACCGATGCGCGGGCCACCTCGCCCGCCACCGCCGCGCCGTGGTCGCGCCGGATGATGTGCAGGATCAGATCGATACCGGCGGCGTCCCCGGCCGAGGTCAGCACCTCGCCCTCGTCCGCGTAGAGGACGTCCGGGTCGAGCGCGACGGCCGGGAACAGCTCCCGGAACCGGTCGGCCTCCTGCCAGTGGGTGGTCGCCCGGCGCCCGTCCAGCAGGCCCGCGGCCGCCAGGACGAACGCCCCCGTGCAGATCGAGGCGATCCGGGCGCCGGGGCGGATCCGGGCGAAGGCGCCGGTGAGCGGGGCGTCCAGCGTGCCCTCGGTCTGTGGCGCGTCCGGTTCGTTGGCGGCCGGGACGAGCACGGTGTCGGCCTCGGCCAGCGCCTCCGGGCCATGTGCGACATTCATCGTGACGTCGGAGTCCGTACGCACCGCACCGGGGACCAGCGCGCAGGTCACCACCTCGTACAGCGGCTCGCCCGCGGCCGATACGGCCCGGCCGAACAGCCGGTGCGCGATGCCCAGCTCGAATGGCAGCAGCCCATGGCGGACCAGCACCGCCACCCGATGGCGGCCGGGGTGGATGAAGACGGACATGGCGCGATTCTCGCAGACGCGCCGATCCGGCCATCACTTCTTGGCGCGGCTCGGCTGCACCCGCTTCGGCTCGCCCGCCATCTTCGGATGCTCCGGCGGATACGGGAGGTCGCCCAGACCGTGCTCCCGCTCGTCCCGCGCGGCCAGCTCCAGCGCGGCCTCCAGCCGGAAGATGTGCTCGTCCATGTCCGCGTGCACATCGCCCAGCTCGCGGTAGCGCACCGGCATGGTGGCCAGGTCGAAGTCGCGCGGCCGGGCGTCGGGCACCTCCTCCCAGCGCAGCGGAGCGGAGACCGGGGCATGCGGGCGGGGACGCACCGAGTAGGCGCTGGCGATGGTGCGGTCGCGGGCGGTCTGGTTGTAGTCCACGAAGATCTTCTCGCCGCGCTCCTCCTTCCACCACTTGGTGGTCACCCGCTCCGGAGCCCGCCGCTCCAGCTCCCGCGCGATCGCGATCGCGGACCGCCGAACCTGGGCGAAGGTCCACTCCGGGGCGATCGGGACGAAGACGTGCAGCCCCCGGCCGCCCGAGGTCTTGGGCCACCCGCGCAGCCCCAGCCCGTCCAGCACCTCGCGCAGCTCTCCCGCGGCCCGCACCGCGTCCTCGTAGTCGGTGCCCGGCTGCGGATCGAGGTCGATCCGCAGCTCATCGGGGTGTTCGGTGTCCCCGCGCCGCACCGGCCACGGATGGAAGGTCAGGCTCCCCAGATTCGCCGCCCACACCACGGCGGCCGTCTCGGTGGGGCAGATCTCGTCCGCGTGCCGCCCGCTGGGGAAGGAGATCCGGCCGGTCGGGATCCACTCCGGGAGGTTCTTCGGGGCCCGCTTCTGGAAGAACGACTCCCCGTCCACCCCGTCCGGAAAGCGCTCCAGCGTCGTCGGCCGGTCCCGCAGCGCCCGCAGCGCGCCCTCGCCGACCGCCAGGTAGTAACGGGCGAGGTCCAGCTTGGTGAACCCGCGCTCCGGGAAGTACACCTTCCCGGGGTTGGTCACCCGCACCGTGCGACCGCCGACCGTGAGCTCCACCGACTCTCCCATACGCACACGCTAGGCCCGCCCGCCCGGGGCCGCCTCCCGGCGGGCGCCCGGCCCGCCACAGGAGCACAATCGGAGGTCATGGACCTTCCGGTGATGCCTCCCGTCGAGCCGATGCTGGCCAAGGCCGTGGCCACCATCCCGCCCGGGATGGTCTACGAGGGCAAATGGGACGGCTTCCGGGCCATCGTCTTCCGCGATGGGGACGAGATCGAGATCGGCAGCCGCACCACCAAGCCGCTCACCCGCTACTTCCCCGAGCTGGCCGGGGCGCTGCTCGCCAACCTGCCACCGCGCTGCGTCCTGGACGGCGAGATCGTCATCGTGCGGGAGGGGCGGCTGGACTTCGACGCCCTGCTGGAGCGGATCCACCCCGCCGACTCCCGGGTGCGGATGCTGGCGGAGCGCACCCCGGCCAGCTTCGTCGCCTTCGACCTCCTGGCCCTCGGCGACGCCTCGCTGCTGGACGCCCCGCAGCGCGAGCGCCGCGCCGCCCTCACCGAGGCGCTGCGCCACGCCGAGGCCCCGGTGCACCTGGCCCCCTGCACCGACGATCTCGAGGTGGCCCGGCAGTGGTTCGAGAGTTACGAGGGGGCCGGGCTCGACGGCGTCGTGGCCAAGGGCCCCGACCTCCGCTACCGCCCCGGTGAACGCGTGATGGTCAAGGTCAAGCACGAACGCACCGCCGACTGTGTGGTGGCCGGGTACCGCGTCCACAAGTCCGGCCAGGGCATCGGCTCCCTGCTGCTCGGCCTGTACGACGACACCGGCCGCCTCCAGCACGTGGGCGTCAGCGCCGCCTTCACCGCGCGCCGCCGCCAGGAGCTGCTGGCCGAGCTGGAGCCGCTGCGCATGGCGACCGTCGAGGGCCACCCGTGGGCCGACTGGGCGCGCGAGGAGGCCCATGCCCAGGGCCGGATGCCGGGCGCGCCCAGCCGCTGGACCGGGGTCAAGGACCTGTCGTGGGTGCCGCTGCGCCCGGAGCGGGTGTGCGAGGTGGCCTACGACCACATGCAGAGCCGCCGCTTCCGGCACACCGCACGCTTCCGGCGCTGGCGGCCGGACCGGGAGCCCGAGCAGTGCACCTACGACCAGCTGGAGGAGCCGGTCTCCTACGATCTGCGGCAGGTGCTGGGCACGGCCCCGGGGTCGTAGCCACGCTTGACGCCTGCGGCGGGCTTTTCCCCTCCCCGCCCCTTCCCTCAACTGGGGCTCCGCCCCAGACCCCGCTCCTCAAACGCCGGAGGGGCTGGAAGGCGGGGCTCCGCCCCAGACCTCCGGGGGTCCAGGGGCGAAGCCCCTGGTAACGGGAAGGGGCCCAGCCCCAGCTTCGGGGCCCGGGGCGGAGCCCCGGTTTCGGGAAGGGGCGGGGAGGGGAACAGCCCGCCGCAGGCGTCCCCCCAGCCGCTCAGCCGCCATGCGTCACCGCTTGCCGCCCCGGGCCGGGCGCTTGGCCATCCGTACGAACCAGTCGCGTGCCGCGTCGGCGGCCTGCTCCAGGGTGCCCGGCTCCTCGAAGAGATGGCTCGCCCCGGGCACCACATGGATCTCCTGAGGGGCGGCGAGCATGGCGGCCGCCTGCTGGTTGAGCCGCAGCACCTCGTGGTCGTCACCGCCCACGATGAGCAGCACCGGCGCCCGCACCCGGTTCAGCGCGCCGCCCGCGAGATCGGGCCGCCCGCCCCGGGAGACCACGGCCGCCACCCGCTCCGGCCGCTCCGCGGCGGCCGTCAGCGCCGCCGCCGCGCCCGTACTGGCGCCGAACAGCCCCACCGGCAGCCCGGAGGTGGTCGGGTGCCCGTCGAGCCAGTTCACCGCGGCCCCCAGCCGGCGGCCCAGCAGCGGGATGTCGAAGCGCAGCTCGGCGGTGATCGCGTCCACCCGCTCCTCGGCCTCGGTGAGCAGATCGAACAGCAGGGTGGCCAGATCCGCGTCCTGCAACACCCGGGCCACCGCGCGGTTGCGCGGGCTGTGCCGGGAGCTGCCGCTGCCGTGGGCGAACGCGACGACGCCGATGGGCCGCTCGGGAAGGGCCAGATCGCCCACGAGCATGGCGTCGTCCGCGGCGATACGGGCGGTCTCGGAGCGCATCGGCCACCTCCTGCCGGGGGTTGCGCGGGCTGGTGCGGTCGCTAGGCGTAGGCCATGAGCCCTTGCCGCAGCTCGCTGTAGAGCCGGGAGAGCCTGCGGGATATGTGCATTTGGGAGAAGCCCAGGATCTCACCTATCTGGCTCTGCGAAAGCCCCGCGAAGAACCTCAGATAGAGGACGTAACGGTCCTGCTCCGACAGCTCGGCGATCAGCACCCGCAGCGCCTCGCGGTTGACGACGCGTTCGATCGCCGCGTCGTCCGCGCCCACGGTCTCGGCGAGCAGCCGCTCCTCGGCGCCCTGTACGGCGGCGTTGAGGGAGAGCGGGGTGCACGAGGCACTGGCCTCCAGACCGGCCTTCACATCCTCCTGGGGCATACCGGTGCGCAGACAGATCTCGTGGATGGTGGGGGTGCGCCCGCCGAGCTCCTGCTCCAGCGCGTCGCGCGCGGAGCGGGTGCGAGAGCGGACCTCCTGGATGTTGCGGGGGATGTGCAGCGTCCATAGGTAGTCGCGGAAGTGGCGCTTGAGCTCACCCGTGATGACGGGGATGGCATAGGAGGGGAAGGCGTGGCCGAGGTCGGGGTTGTAGCGGTCGACGGCCTTCACCAGGGCCAGTGAGGCGACCTGGGTGAGGTCCTCCATGTTCTCGCCCTTGTTGCGGAAGCGCAGCGCCAGGCGTTTGGCGACCGGAAGCCAGGCGCAGATGATCGCCTCGCGCAGCGCGTCGCGTTCGGGCCCGGACGGGAGCCGGGACAGACGCAGGAAGGCACCGCCGGTGTCGGGAGTGTCGTCATGGCGTCGTTGGCGAGTCGCGGTTGCTGACATGGTCACTCGCCTCCGTGGTCCGATGTCACGGCGGTCGCCACCAGATTCGCACGGGCCCTCACACCTCGCAATTCGACCAAATTGGTGATGGTATGGGCGCCTTTGGGTGGTATCCGGTTTCACGGTGCTTCACCCCGGTCGTGGCGGGGTATCCACCCGGGATGAACGCACGCCTTCGTCTCGCCCAGCAGCCCGAGGCGGACGCCCTGCTCGAGCGCGACCCCCTGGCCCTGATGATCGGGATGCTGCTCGATCAGCAGGTGCCCATGGAATGGGCGTTCTCCGGTCCGTACACCATCGCGCGGCGCCTGGGCAGGGACGATCTGGACGCCCAGGAGATCGCCGCCCACGACCCCGAGGGGTTCGCCGCGCTGCTGTCGGAGAAGCCCGCCGTGCATCGCTACCCGGGTTCGATGGCGGGGCGCGTCCAGCAGCTGTGCCGGTATCTGACCGAGCACTACGGGGGCGATCCGACCGCCCTGTGGCGCGATGACCCCTCCGGCCAGGAGCTGCTCCGGCGGCTGAACGAACTGCCCGGTTTCGGCAAGCAGAAGGCGCAGATCTTCCTCGCGCTGCTGGGCAAGCGGATGGGGGTGCGGCCGGAGGGCTGGCGCGAGGCGGCCGGGGCGTACGGCGAGGAGGGCGCGTATCGCTCGGTGGCCGACATCACCGGGCCCGAGTCGCTGGACAAGGTCCGCGCCCACAAGCAGGAGCTCAAGCGGCAGGCGAAGCAGGCGAAGCAGGCGAAGGGCGGCGCCTGAGCTTGGGCCGGGGCCTGGGCCGGGGGCCGGGGCCTGGGCCTGGGACTCAGCCACGATGGCGCCGCGGCCGACCGGTCGGGGCGATTCCGGCGGAGCGCTCAGGCGGTGCCCAGTGAGTCCCGCAGGGTGTCCACGGCCAGGGTGAGCGCTGCCCGTGCGGCCCGGGTGTCGCGCAGCGGGTCCAGCATCAGGAAGTCATGGATGATCCCCTGCATCCGCAGGGCGGTGACCGGCACCCCGGCCTCCCGCAGCTTGGCCGCGTACGCCTCGCCCTCGTCGCGCAGCACATCCGCCTCCCCGGTGATGACCAGGGCGGGCGGCAGTCCGGCGAGCTGTTCGGGGGTGGCGCGCAAGGGGGAGGCGGTGATCTCGGAGCGCTGCGCCGGGTCGGTGGTGTACTGGTCCCAGAACCACTTCATCGCCTCACGGGTGAGGAAGTAGCCCTCGGCGAACTGCTCGTAGGAGCCGGTGTCGAAGGCGGCGTCGGTCACCGGGTAGAAGAGCACCTGCCGCACCAGCGGCAGATCGCCGCGCTCCTTGGCGAGCAGGGTGAGGGCGATGGCCATGTTGCCGCCCACCGAGTCCCCGGCCACCGCGATCCGGGAGGCGTCGAGCCCCGCGCCCTCGCCGTGCGCCACGATCCACTGGCCCACCGCGTAGCTCTGCTCGACCGCCACCGGGTAGCGGGCCTCGGGGGAGAGGTCGTACTCGGGGAAGACGACCGCGGCGCCCACCCGGACCGCCAGCTCCCGGACCAGCCGGTCATGGGTGTGGGCATTGCCGAACACCCAGCCCGCGCCGTGGATGTAGAGAATCGCCGGAAGGGTGCCGACGGCCTTCGGAGGGCGCACGATCCGGGCCCTGACGCCGCCCGCCGGGATGCCCCCGACGCTGATCCACTCCTCGTCCACCTCGGGCTTGGGCACCTCGCCCGACTGCACCTCGTCGAGTGTGCGACGGCCCTCGGCGGGCGTCACCTGGTACGGATACGGCGGTTTGGCGGTGGCCTCGGCGAACGCCGCGGCGGCGGGTTCGAGGACGGGGCGGGCCGGAGCGGTGGTGGCCATCTGCTTCTCCTTTGCCGGTCCGGTTCCGTCCGACGATCTCACTCCGGCCGCCGCGGCACCCACCGCTGTTACGCCACCCGGGAGCCCCCCGGCCCGATGAGCTCCCGGGGCTCACCGGGTCAAGGGGCTCACCGGATCAAGGGGCTCACCGGATCAAAGGGCTCACCGGGTCACGGGGCCGGGCGCCGGTGAGGGGTCCGGGACCGGGTCCGGGCCCGGCGGCTTGGGCACCGGATCCGGGGACGGGTCCGGCGGGGGCCCGGGCGTGGGGCTCGGCGGCGGCTCGGGCGGAGGAGAGGGAATCGGGTCGGGTGGCGGGCCCGGGGGCGGCCCGGGCACGGGGCCCGGTGCGGGCCCCGGTTCGGGACCGCCCGGACCGGGCGACGGGGTCGGAGACGGCGGCCCGGGGTCTCGCAGCGTCGGGTGGATGGGGGTCGGCTCGGTCTGCCGTGCCACGGTGTCCTCCAAAGCTCTTGGGCTGGTGGCCACGTCACTTCCGGGGCGGGTGCCCCGGTCCCCTGGGGTGTACGCATGGTCTCGGCGGTCGCACTGTCGCCAATGCGACGTCTTCCTGATCCGGATCCCGGAAGTCCGGACCTTCACCTACCCACATCGTACGTACGACGCCTGCGCGGACCGCGCATGATGTGCGCGGTTCACTCGCCTTCGACGACCGTGACCTCGACCCCCTGGGCGCGCAGTGCGCGGATCTCTTCCGGGTCCGCGTCGGCGTCGGTCACCAGCGTCCAGCCGGGCGGCAGCCGTACCCAGGTGTGGAAGGGACGGCGGCCGATCTTCGCCGAGTGGGCCAGGACGTACACCGCCTCCGCCCGGCGGGCCATCAGCTCCTTCAGCCGGGTCTGGCGCAGATCCGCCTCGCAGATGCCGTGTTCGGCCGTCACCCCGTCGGCGCCCAGGAAGACCCGGTCGAAGGTCATGCGCTCCAGGGCGGCCTCGGCGAGCGGGCCGAGGAAGCTCTGGCTCAGCGGGCGGAGCGTACCGCCGAGGCATTCCACCCGCACGGTCTCCACGTCGGCGAGCTCCTGTAGCGCGGTGAGCCCGGTCGTGGCCACCGTGAGCCCCTCGGCGGTGCGCAGTTCATGCGCGAGAGCGCCGACGGTCGACCCGGCGTCGAGCAGCACCGTCTCCCCGGCGCGCACCGTCGACGCCGCCCAGTGCGCGATGGCCCGCTTGGCCTCGAACGCCTCGCCCGTGCGCTGGCGCAGCGACGCCTCCGGGTGGGCCACCAGGGCCATCGCCCCGCCGTACGTCCGTGCCAGCCGACCGTCCGCGGTGAGCTGGGCGAGGTCGCGGCGGATGGTGGAGGCGGTGACCCCGAAGGTGCGGGACAGCTCCTCCACGCTGGTCAGACCCGTGGTCGTGGCCAGGTGGACGATCTGGTCGCGGCGGGCTCGCGCTCCGTTCACCGGCATGTCTTTCGCGTTCTTCACCGTGGACTCGGCCTCGCGTTCCTCAACGTGGCTCCCCGCGTCAGCGGGCGGGGGACGGCGACATCTCGGCGGCCTGCCGCAGCGCCTCGATCATGCTACCGGCGTCGGCCACACCCGTACCCGCGATGTCGAAGGCGGTGCCGTGGTCCACGGAGGTGCGGATCACCGGCAGCCCGACGGTCAGATTCACCCCGGCCTCCAGACCCAGCACCTTGACCGGGCCGTGCCCCTGGTCGTGGTACATCGCCACGATCAGGTCGTAGTCCCCGCGCCCGGCCAGGAAGAAGGCGGTGTCGGCGGGGAGCGGGCCGCGGGCGTCGATGCCGTCCGCGCGCAGCGCCTCCAGCGCGGGCACGATCTTCTCCTCCTCCTCGCCGTAGCCGAACAGCCCGTTCTCACCGGCGTGCGGATTGATCCCGCAGACCCCGATCACCGGTTCGGGGGTGCCGGCGCGGACCATCGCCTCATGGCCGCGGCGCACGGTGCGCTCGACCAGGCCGGGCTCGATCTTCCGCACCGCGTCGATGAGCCCGATGTGGGTGGTGACGTGGATGACCTTCACCGTGGGGGTGGCCAGCATCATCGACACCTCCTCGACCCCGGTGAGATGGGCCAGCAGCTCGGTGTGGCCGGGGAAGACATGGCCGCCCGCGTGCAGCGCCTTCTTGTTGAGCGGGGCGGTGCAGATGCCCTGCACCTCACCGTTCATGGCGAGTTCGGCGGCGGTCCGTATGTACTGGTACGCCGCGTCCCCGGCCACCGGGGAGAGCTCGCCCCAGGGCAGATCGGCGGGGAGCAGCCCGAGGTCGATGACGTTGATCCGGCCCGGGGCGAACACCGCCTCGCCGGGCGCGGCCACGGTGACGACCTCGCACGCGACGCCGCGCAGCCGGGCGGCCTGCCGCAGCCGCTCCGCGTCCCCGATGACCACCGGCCGGCAGCGCCGCAGGGTGTCCGGGTCGAGCAGCGCGGGGACGACCACCTCGGGTCCGATGCCGGTGCCGTCGCCCATGGTGACCGCGATCAGCGGAAGCGGGGCGGGATCGGTGTCCGCACCAGCGGCCCCGGTGGGGGCGAGGTGGGGGGAGGAGTTCATGAGGTGACCTTCCGTTCGGTCGAGTGGGGGCGCAGCGCGTGGACGATGTGGCGCAGGGAGTCGGGATCTCCGAAGCTGCCCGGCCGGGTCACGACGGATCGCCCGTCGGGGGTGCGGAGGTGGACGGCGCCGTGGTGCACCTGGCCGACCGGGTCGAGCTCGGTCACCGCCAGGGCGTCCAGCACCCGGCGCGCCGTCTCGGCGCCGGTCAGCACGAGGTCGAGGGCCCCGCGATGGGCGGCGACGGCCGCCCGGACGGCCCGGGACAGCCCGAGCACCAGCCGCCGCCCGGACACGGGCCCCGGCCCGGCGCCCGCCGCCTTCTCCGGGGCTGTGCGGTCGGCCCCGTCACCGGACGTCGGCGGGGTGGCGCGCCGGGGGCCGGGTACCGGGGGCGCCGTGGTGTCGGGGCCGACGGCCTCGTGCGCGGGACGGGCGGGACGGGGGGACGGGATGGGAGCGGTGTCCGTCGTCGGCGGCTTGGGGCCGGACGGGGCGAGGGAGACGACCGTGACCGGGTCCGTCACCGGTGGCAGCCGCACCGGGGGGCCGTCCGACAGCAGCCTGGCGAGCGGCAGCCGGTGATGGGTGGCCCCATCCTCGACCAGCCGCCGGACCTGCTCAACGGCCGCGGGTTCGGCCGTGCCCACGACGACCAGCACGGGTCGCCCGGCGCCCGCCGAGGGCGTCGCCGTTCCGGCGGCCCCTGCCGCCGGTGTGGTGGCGGGGGTACCCCGGGTGGCGGCGGGGGGCGGAGCCGTAGTCGCGTCGGTGGTGGTTCCGGTGCCCGTAGAGGGCGCTGCCGCTGCGGCGGCCGCGACCGGTTCGGCGTCGGGCACGGCCGGGGCCGTGGCGGAGGGAGCGGCCGCCTCGGTGGCGGGGGTGGCGACCTGGCCTCCGGCCGCGGCCGAGGCCGTGGCGCCGAGCGCGCCCGGAGCGGACGGGATCCCCGCGACCGTCATCCCCGTGGCCGGGAAAGCCGTCGCCAGGTGGCGGCCCACGGCCAGGGCCAGGCCGCCCGAGCCGACCAGTCGCATCCCGGGGCCGTCCGCGAGCGATGCCGCGACGATCGCGTCGAGGTCCGCGTCCGTCTCCGCGTCGCAGATGGCCACCCGTCCCGCCACCGCGGCCGCGCGCAGGGCGGTGAGCAGGGTGGGTCGGGAGGACCGCACGGTCGTGAGCGGGACCAGGGCGGTGGGCAGGCCGCCCAGCGCCTGGGCCACCGAGGTGGGCGGGGGGACGGCCTCGGCGCGCCATGCGTCGCCCTCGTGGAGCGGCACTCCGCCGATGTGGACCACCCCCGAGCGCACCACGCGCCCGGCGATCGGCAGCGCGGGGGCGAGCACCACCCCCGCACCGCCCTCCGCAAGGGCGGCGATCTCGGCGGCGACATTGCCCCGCAGCTGCGAGTCGATCTTCTTCAGGACGAAGGGGTCCGGGGGGCCCGGGGGGGCCAGGAGGTCCGGGGCACCCGAGCCGCCCCGGCAGGACCCGTCCGGCCAGGACATCCGCAGCGCCTCGCGGACCGCCTCCGCCGCCTCCGCCGCCGGGCGGTACCGGGAGTCCAGGTCCAGGACGGTCGCCTCGCCGGCATGGCGGGGGCGAAGGGCCGTCGCCATGCCGGCGGCGCCCGGCCCCCCGAGGAGCAGCACCCGACTGCGTGTTGTGCGCGAGCACACCGCGGCCGCCACCTCCGCGGCGCCCGACAGGTCATCCGCGATGGCCAGCAGCCTCCGGCTGGGCGTCATGTCCACCGGTACCTCCTCGAGCGACCATGACAGGCGGAGCGGCTCCACATCGTGGGCATCGTCTCCGTGGTCCCGATGATGACATACGTTGCGCGAAGTGCGCGAGAAGTATTGCGTAAAGCGCGCAGTCATGTCACGGTGACCGCCGCGACACTTCGACCCGTACGGCCGTCATCCGGGCGCCGCACGGGTCGAGCGGGCCGGTAGCCCGCCCGACACGTCGCTCGCCTCAGGAACGCCGAGAGGTCAACGATGACCCGTATCCCCTACGCCCCGGCCCTCAGCCGCCGGTCCGTGCTGCGCCTCGGAGCAGGCGCCTCAGCAGGTATCGCCCTCGCCCCGCTCACCGGGTGCGCGGGCCCCACCGGCGCCCCCGGGCCCGGCGCCATCAGTCTCGGGCTGAACCGCTCACTGGTCAGCCTGGACAACAAGCTCAACCAGTTCGACGCGGCGGTCACCGTGCAGCGCGCGGTGCGCCAGGCGCTGACCCGGATCGGCAAGGGGCTACGCCCCGAACTCGCGCTCGCCGACCGCTTCGAGATGACCGAGCCCACCGCCTGGACGGTGCGGCTGCGCGAGGGGGTCCGCTACTCCGACGGAACTCCGGTCACCGTCAAGGACGTGTCGACCGCGCTGAAGATGTACGCGGGCGTCAACGGCTCGTTCATCGTCGGCCTCTTCCCCGAGATGCCCACCGTCGAGCCGGTCGACGGGCGCACCTTCCGGCTGCACACCAAGCGCCCGGTCCCCATCCTCGACCAGCTGATGGCCAACATCCTGATCAGCCCGGCCGCCGGGAACCGGCCCGAGGAGCTGTCCGGCGGGGCGGGCTCCGGCCCGTACGTGGTCACCTCGGCCAACTCCGGCACCGGCGAGTACACCCTCGCCGTCAACCCCCGCTACTGGGGCCGGCGCCCCACCGTGGACCGGGTCCGGGTGCGCTTCGTGCCCGAGGAGTCCAGCCGTGTCGTCGCCGTGCGCAGCGGTGAGCTGGACGTCATCGACACCATCACCCCCGACTCCGCCGAGCAGCTCAAGGGCCTGCCGGGGGTGCGCCTGGACCGTACCTCGGGCACCCGCGTCAACCAGCTGTTCTTCAACTTCCGCAAGCCACGCGGACATCCGCTGGCCGACGCCCGGGTGCGCGAGGCGCTCAGCTACGCCATCGACGGCGAGGCCCTGGTGCGCGATGTGCTCACCGACTCGGCCCAGCAGGCCGAGGGCGTCGTGCCGCTCGCCCTCAAGGGGGCCGTACGCACCGGGCGTTACGTCCATGACCCCGGCGAGGCCCGCAAGCGCCTCGCCGCGCTGGGTGCGAGCGATCTCAAGGTGAAGATCATCTGGGAGTCGGGCGAGTTCCCCGCGGACACCTCGGTGATGGAGGCGGTACTGGAGATGCTGCGCGATGCCGGTGTGCGCGCCAGTCTCCAGCAGTTCGAACCGGGCGGCGACATCCAGCAGTGGCGGCAGGGCCGCCGCGGCGACTGGGACGTCCTCGGCAACGGCTTCTCCGTCCCCACCGGCCACGCCTCCACCAGCCTCCAGGGCATGTACGGCGGCACGCCGGAGAAGGAGAAGAGCCGGGACACCTACCAGGGCTATGTCTTCCCCCGGATCGCCACCCGGCTGGCCGACGCCTCCGCCGAAACCGACGAGAAGACGCGGAACGAGCGGCTCGCCGCCGTCCAGAGGCAGATCTGGGACACCCGCCCCTGCCTGTGGGCCTTCGTCCCCGATGTGGTGCTGGCCCGCCGCACCCGGGTGCGCGACGTGGGCCTGCTCCAGCTCAACTCCTACGACCTCGCCGCCGTGCGCCTGGAGGGCTGAGCCGTGACGCGCTATCTGATACGCCGCCTGGGCCAGAGCGTCCTGACCGTCTTCCTGACCCTCTCCACCGTCTTCGTCCTGGTCCGGATGGCCCCCGGCGACCCCGCCGCCGCCCTGGCCGGGCCCAACCCCTCCACCGCGGACCTCGCCCGGATCCGGGAGCAGTTCGGCCTCGACCGCGGACTGCTCACCCAGTACGGGCTCTTCCTGCGCGATCTGTTCACCGGCGACCTCGGCACCAGCTACTCCTTCCACGCGCCCGCCCTGGACGTGGTGCTGGACCGGGTGCCGTACACCATCACCCTCTCCCTCTCCGCGATCGCCCTGACCACGGTGGTGGCCGTGCCGCTCGGCGTGTGGATGGCCCGCCGCGCCGACACCAAGCGGGAGCTGGGCGCCAATGTGCTGACCATCGCCGGGCAGTCCATGCCGGACTTCTGGATCGGCGTCATGCTGCTGACCCTCTTCGCCGTGGCCGTCCCGGTGCTGCCCGCGTCCGGCTTCACCACCTGGGGCGGACTGATCCTGCCCACCGTCACCGTGGCGATCCTCCAGATGGCGCTGATCTCCCGGCTGGTCCGCCGGGAGATGGTGGCGGCGCTCGCCTCGCCGTACGTCACCGTCGCCCGCTCCCGAGGGGTCTCGACCCGCGTACTGACCTGGCGCTACGCCATGGGCAACTCCGCCATCCCGGTGCTCACCGCGCTCGGCACCCGGTTCGCCGCGATGCTCAACGGAGTCGTGGTGGTCGAGGTGGTGTTCGGCTGGCCCGGGGTCGGCTCGCTGGTCGTCCGCGCCCTGGAGACCCGCGACTATCCGCTGATCCAGGCGACCGTGCTGGTCACCGCCGCGCTGGCGGTCCTCGTCCAACTCCTCATCGACCTGGCGTACCCGCTGCTCGACCCGCGGGTACGCCTGGGAAAGGCGGCCTGAGATGCAAGGCGCCCTCGAACCCCCGGCCCCCGCCGGGGCCGGCCCCGGGACCCGCCCCAGCGCGGTCACCGCCAGGGATCTGGCCCGCGCCACCGCCACCCGGCGCCGCCGCAGCGCGAGCCTGAAGCTGTGGGCGGGCGCGGTGTGCACCCTGCTGGTGGTGGTGCCCGTGGCCCTCGCCCAGGTGCTGCCGCTGCCCGGCGCGGGCGACCAGGACCTCTCCCGGCGCAGGCTCGCCCCGCTGACCGACGGCCATCTCTTCGGCACCGACCAGCTCGGACGCGATGTGCTCTCCCGGGTGCTGCACGGTGGCCAGGTGTCCCTGACGGTCGGAGTGCTCGCCGTCGTCGTCTCCGGCCTCATCGGCATCGTCGCGGGCGCCGCCGCCGGGTACTACGGCCGCTGGGTGGACGCCGTCGTCTCCCGGTTGCTCGAGGCCCAGATGTCGCTGCCGCTCCTGATGATGCTGCTGCTCGTGGTGGCCCTCTTCGGCCCCTCCGTCACCGTCATCACCTGCGTCATCGCCATCGCCCAGTGGCCCGAGGTGGCCCGGCTGACCCGGTCCCTGGTGCTGGTCGAGCGGGAGAAGCCGTATGTGGCCGCCGCCCAGGTGCTGGGGCTGCCCCGGATCGCCATCCTGGCCCGCCATGTCATCCCCAACATCGTCCGCCAGGCATCGCTCGTGGTCCTCCTGCTGCTCGCCCAGGCGGTGCTGCTGGAGAGCGCCCTCAGCTACCTCGGCGCGGGCCCCCAGCGGCCGTTCGCCACCTGGGGCCGGATCATCTCGGACGGCCAGGACTACATCACCACCTCCTGGTGGCTGGTGACCCTGCCCGGCCTCGTCATCGTGCTGCTGGTGGTCGGGGTCAACCTGCTGGGCGACGGACTGCGCGACCGCACCCGACGGCGTACGACGGAGGGCTCCCGATGAGCGACCCGAAGAGCGCCCCGGCGGACACCCCGCTGCTGGAGGTCGAGGACCTGCGGATCGAGCTGATCACCGACCGCGGTGTGGTGCGCGCGGTCGACGGGGTCGGCTTCACCATCGGCCCGGGCGAGACGGTCACCATCATCGGCGAGTCCGGCTCCGGCAAGTCCACCACCGCGATGGGGCTGCTGCGACTGCTGCCCGAAGGGCTCGCCGTCCTCTCCGGAACCGCCCGGATCTTCGGCGCCGACGTCATCGCCGACGCCACCGCCGCCGGGCGGATCCGCGGCCGCGGGGTGTCCCTGATCCCCCAGGACCCGATGACCGCGCTCAGCCCGGTGCACACCATCGGCCGTCAGCTGGGCGAGGCGCTCCGGCTGCGCCATCCGGGGATGTCCCGCGCCGACGCCCGCGCCAAGGGCGTCGAACTGCTCGGCCGGGTACGGATCCCACGCCCCGAGACCCGCTGGGGCGCCTACCCCCACCAGTTCTCCGGCGGCATGCTCCAGCGCGTCCTCATCGCCATCGCGCTGGCCGCCGAGCCCCGGCTGCTGGTGGCCGACGAGCCGACCTCGGCGCTCGACGTCACCGTCCAGGCGGGCGTCCTCGACCTGCTGATGGAGCTCCAGGAGCGCACCGGCATCGGCATCCTGATGATCACCCACGACCTGGGAGTGGCCCGGCTGGTCTCCGACCGCATCCACGTCATGCGCGACGGCCGTTTCGTGGAGTCGGGACCGGTGGAACAGATCGTGGACCACGCCCGCGAGCGGTACACCCGCGATCTGCTCGCCGCCGTGCCCACCCTGGGCCCCTGGGACGAGACCCCCGCGGCCGCCGTCACCGAGGAGGCGCTGTGACAACCACACCCCTGCTGGCCGTCGAGGACCTGGTGGTCGAATACCCGGTCGCCGGCGGTGTCTTCCGCGCCGTGGACGGCGTCAGCTTCGCCGTCCCGCCCGGCGGGGCGCTCGGCGTCGTCGGCGAGTCCGGCTGCGGCAAGTCCACCATCGCCCGCTCCATCGTCCGGCTGCTGCGCCCCACCCGGGGCCGGATCCTGCTCGACGGAACCGATATCGCGGGCCTGCCCGAGCGACGGCTGCGTCCGCTGCGCAAGCGGGTGCAGATGGTCTTCCAGGATCCGTACGGCTCCCTGGACCCGCATCTGACGGCCGAGGAGATCGTGGCCGAGCCGCTGCGGCTGAACGGCATGCGCTCCGGGGCCGAACGCGCCCGCCGCGCCGCCGCGCTCATCGACCAGGTCGGGCTGCCCGCCGGTGCGCTCCAGCGCCGCCCGGCCGAGTTCTCCGGCGGCCAGCGGCAGCGGATCGGCATCGCCCGCGCCCTGGCCAGCGGCCCCGAGCTGCTGGTGTGCGACGAGGCCACCTCCGCGCTTGACGTCTCCGTACAGGCCCAGGTGCTCCAGCTGCTGCGGGAGCTCCAGGCCGAACAGGGGCTCGCCTACATCGTCATCTCGCACAACCTCGGTGTGGTCCGCGAGATCAGCTCCGAGGTGGTGGTGATGCGCGCCGGGCGGATCGTCGAATCCGGTCCCACCGGCACGGTGCTCTCCGCGCCCGCCGACCCCTACACCCGGGCGCTGCGGCGGGCGGCGCTCGACCCGACGACCATGCGGGGACGCAAACCGCGCGCCCTCGTGTCCGCGATCGCGGCCGACCAGGAATCCGTCGCGGCCGACGGGGAATCCGTCGCGGCCGACGGGGAGTCCGTCGCTGCCGGCCAGGAACCAGGAGCGGCGCACAACCGGTAGTTCCCCCGAACCCGTACCACCACGACCATGAGGAGCCCGGCGAACATGACCGCCGACGATGACACCGCGATACCGCTGACGGACGGGCGGCTCCGGGCGCGCCCGGGGGACCCGGGGCTGCGGGAGGCGTTCCTGCCCGCGCCCGCCGTGCAGAACCACGCCGCCAACCTCACCGTGCTGCCCGGAGGGGACCTCGGGTGTGTGTGGTTCGGGGGTACCCAGGAGGGCGTGCCGGACATCTCGGTGTGGTTCTCCCGGCTCGCCCCGGGGGCCGACACCTGGACCGAGCCGGTCCGGCTCTCGGCCGACGACACCCGCTCGGAGCAGAACCCGCTGCTGTTCCCCACCCCCGCCGGGGAGCTGTGGTTGCTGTACACCGCCCAGCGGGCGGGCGATCAGGACACCGCCGAGGTCCGGCTGCGGGTGTCCGCCGACGCGGGCGCCACCTGGGGCGCGCCGCGTACGCTGTTCCCGGCCACCGAGGCGGGCGGGGTGTTCATCCGTCAGCCGGTGGCCGTATCGGACCCCGGGCGGTGGCTGCTGCCGGTGTTCCACTGCGTGGCCACCCCGGGCGTCAAATGGGTCGGCGACCGCGACACCAGCGCGGTGATGATCAGCGACGACCAGGGGCGTACCTGGCGCGAGCGGCCGGTGCCGGGCTCGACCGGCTGTGTGCACATGAATGTGCACCAACTGCCGGACACCACCCTGCTGGCCCTCTTCCGCAGCCGCTGGGCGGACGCGGTGTACCGCTCGCACAGCACCGACGGCGGGGAGACCTGGAGCGAGCCGGTCCGCACCGAACTGCCCAACAACAACTCCTCCGTACAGTACGTCCCGCTCGCCGACGGACGGCTCGCGCTGGTCTACAACCACAGCAGCCGCGCGGATGCCACGGCCCGCCGCGTCTCCCTCTACGACGAGATCGACGACGAGGGGCGGACGGGAGGGACACCGGCCCCGGCCGCCACCCCGGACGACTCCGCGCCCGGGGCCTTCTGGGGCGCGCCCCGCGCTCCGATGACCCTCGCGCTCTCCTCCGACCACGGCCTGACCTGGCCCGTACGGCGCGATCTGGACATCGGCGACGGCCACTGCCTGACCAACAACTCACGCGACCGGCTCAACCGCGAGCTGTCCTATCCCACCATCCGGCAGGGGGCCGACGGCACGCTGCACATCGCGTACACCTACCACCGCCAGGCCATCAAGTACGTCCGCGTCGCACCGGATTGGGCGGCCGATGGCTGAGCCCCGCCATGCCGTGGTCACCGGTGTCAGCTCCGGGATCGGCGCCGCGATCGCCGCCCGGCTGCTGGACGAGGGGTGGCGGATCACCGGGATCAGCCGTACGGCCCCCGGGCACACGGGTACGCGGCTGCGCTGGATCCCGGGCGATCTGTCCCGGCCGGAGACCCTTCCCGAGGCGCTCGCCCCGGTGTCCGGGGTGGACGCGATCGTGCACGCGGCGGGCGTTCAGCGCTCGGCGCGGCTGGGGGAGCTCGACCCCGAGGACGGATCCCTCATGTGGCGGATCCATGTGCAGGCGGCGGGCGTCCTGGTGGACACGCTGGTGGACCGGGTCGCGGACGGCGGGCGGGTGGTGCTGGTGGGCAGCCGGACGATGACGGGCGTCCCCGGCAAGAGCCAGTACGCCGCCACCAAGGCGGCGCTGCCCGCCCTGGCCCGGTCCTGGGCGGCCGAGCTGGCGCCAAGGGCGGTCACGGTGAACGTGGTGGCGCCGGGGCCGACGGACACCCCCATGCTGCGGGACCCCGGCCGTAGCCGCACCCCGCCGGTGATGCCACCGCTGGGGCGGCTGGTCCGCACCGAGGAGGTGGCGGGGCTGACGTCGTTCCTGCTGGGCCCGGAGGGCGGCGCGGTCACCGGCCAGACGCTGGTGATGTGCGCGGGCGCCTCACTCTGACGGCGGCGCGGCGTCGGCGCGGGCGAGCGCCAGCAGGCCCGATGTGTCCCCGGGCCGGGCCTGGAGCGAGGGCAGCAGCAGGGTCCACAGATCGGCCAGCCGGTCCTCGACCAGCCGCCGCCCGTCGAGCGCCTCGGACACGGTGTGCAGCCCGAAGAAGGCGCATACGACGGTCCGGGCGGCGGGCAGCGGATCGACATGCGCGGCCAGATCGCCCTCGGCGCGCGCCTTCTCCATCAGCTGCCCCACCGCGTCGATCCAGCCCACGAAGGGCGGTGGCATGGGTGCCTCGATCAGGGTGCGCTCGGCCCACAGCCGGGCTCCGGCGCGCACCACGATGTCATCGCGGAAGGCGCGGGCCACCGCGAAGCTGAGCCGGACGAGTTGCTCCAGGGGCGGGGTGTCGAGGGCGGCGAAGCGCTCGATCAGCGGGGGCCAGGAGGCGAAGTGCTCCTCCACCACGGCGAGGGCGAGCCTTTCCTTGCTCGTGTAGTGGAAATAGATCGCGCCGCTGGTGTGGCCGGACCGGGAGGTGATGTCGCTGATGCTCGTTCCCGCGTATCCCCGTTCGTCGAAAAGGAACGCTGCGGCCTCCAGAAGGGATCGGCGTGTTTGCTCGGCCCGTTCTTGCACGTGTTCGCCGTCCTTCCCCGTCGGATGTGACGGGGAGAACTTAGCGGACTTTCAGCCTGAGATGGTGATGAGGCGAGACAGGTCAAACATTATTAGTATTTTATGGTGATCGTTCGTGAGGCTCATGGCCTTTCGGAGCCGTCCGGTCCCGCCGGGCGGCCGCTCAGCTGGTCCCGCACGGTGGCGCGGGAGGCGGTGCACCGCGTCTCGGTGGCCGAGGTGCTGCTCACCGATGTGCGCAACCACGGTGACAACCGGTTCGAGGCCGCTGCCCAGTGGCCGAGGTCCCATCCCACCTTCCCGCACGGCGGAGACGGCCGCCATCATCCGCTGATGATCGCGGAAACCCTGCGCGAGCTGGGGATCTACATCCCCACGCGGTACTACGCGGTGCCCGCGGGGGCGCACTTCCTGATCCGGGACATCTCCTACCGGCTGGACCCCGAGACCGAGCCCCGGGCGCCGTACGGGGCCTCCGACATCACCTGCCGGGCCGCCGTCACCGACATCCGCACCAGCCCCTGCGGACGCTTCGTCACCGGGATGCGGCTGGATGTCGTGCTGTCGGCGGGCGGCAAGCTCTTCGCCTGGGCCGGGGGCACCGCGCGCTTCCTCGACGGCACCACCTATGCGGAGACCCGGGCCGCCGTCCACGGGCACACCGCGCGCCGCAGATTGCGTGCCGCCGTACGGCCTTCACCTGCGCAACTGGCCGTTCCGGCGGCCCGGGACGTGCTGGTGGTGCGGGACGGGGGAGTGGTCTACCTCGACCCCGCCGACACCCGTCATCCGTTCTTCTTCGACCACTGGAGCGACCATATGCCGGGCCTGGTGCTGCTGGAGGGCGCCCGGCAGGCGGCGGCGCTGGCCACCGGCGGGGCGCTGACCCGGCCGGTCGCCTGCCGGATGAAGGCGATCCGCTTCACCGAGTCGTATCCGCCGGCCGTGGTCGAGTGCACCTCCCACGGCCGGACGTGTGTCTTCCGGCTGCGCCAGGCCGGTATCTGCACGGCGGTCGGCGTGCTCCAGTACCTCTGAGCGACGAACACCCCGTGCGACGAACAATATGACGACGAACGGACCGAACGACGAACAAATCGCCGACGCTCAGTAGCCTCTTGCTTACCACGGGTCATCAAACTAACGTAGTGATCGTTATGTTTCGGGCAGGCGAACCCCACGGCCTGTACGACAACAGCGGTCGGCGCACAGCGCCCTCATGAGCCGCCAGGGCGATTTCCACCGCACGGCTCCCGCAAGTACAGGCATCCCCTGCGCCGATTCCTCCACCTCCCATGGAACGGCAGACAGATGACAGCCGAAAAGTTTCTCGGATGGACCCCAGCCGCCATCGTCTTCGACTGTGACGGCACCCTGATGGATTCCGAACGACACTGGGTGGAGGCGCGCGAAGTGGTCCTCAGAAGCCATGGAACCGCCCCCGACGAGGAGTTCGCACGGCGCACGAAGGGGCTCCACTACACCGAATGCGGCCGAATGCTGGCCGAATTCGCCGGTCGACCCGAACTCGCCGACGAAATGACCGAACAACTCCTGGACGCCTTCCGCCGACTGGTGGCCGACGACCCGGTCACCATGCCGGGGGCGCCCCAACTGGTCGCGAAGGCGGCCGCCTTCGCACCGCTGGCCGTGGCCAGCAACTGCCCGCGGGACGTCGTCGAGGACGGGCTCGCCAAGGCCGGGCTGCTGCGGTACTTCGGCCATGTGCTGGTCCCCGAGGGGGACGTACGGCCCAAACCGTACCCGGACGTCTATCTGGAGGCCGCCCGGCTGTGCGGGGCGGCCCCCGAGGACGCCCTCGCGGTGGAGGACTCCCACTGCGGGTTTCTGTCCGCCTCGCGCGCCGGGCTGAGGGTGCTCGGCGTGGGCCCGCGGAAGCCGGTGGACGAGCCTCCGCCGGTCGATGTGTGGGTCTCCACCCTCGCCGACCCGGACCTGGTCAAGTGGGCTGACTCCCTGGCGGCCTGAGCGGCGTGAGCCACGCTCATCGCCTGGTCGGCGGGGGCCGCGGGGCACTTTTCCGGTCGAGCCGCGGGTCACTTCTTCCCGTCGTGGCCCGCATGGCTCGCCGAGCCGTCCATGCCGTCCATGCCCTCCATGCCGTCCATCCCGCCCTTGCCGCCCCCGGACTCGGACCCGCCGTGGGACCCGCCGTGGGACATGGACATCCCCTTCTCGAGGGATCCGCCGATCTTCTCGCGCAGGGGCTCCAGCGAGCCCATGGACAGGCCGGTGACCGACCAGCGCTTGCCGACCAGGTACATGCCCCCGTAGTCCTTCGACGTGGTCAGCCAGTCGTGCTGACCCTTGTCGGTGGCGAAGGTGACCATCGTGAACCGCTTCTGACCGGACCCGCAGGAGCCCTGACGCAGCTCTTCCGCCTCGGTGATGATCGTGGCCTTGCAGCCGATGGCGTCGGCGATCTCCGTCAGCTGCGCGGGCTTCCCGGGCTTGGCGAACTCCTTGGTGGCGGGGGACACCTTCTTCTGCTCGTGGCCGGCGCCATGTGTCCGATCGCCGCCACCGCAGCCGGCCAGAAACAGCAGGGCCGCGCCGACCGCGGTGGCACGGAGAGCGAGTGACACAACAACCTCCCGTAGAAAATCCGGCGGGGCGGCCCGGGCCGTGATGCCTCGGGCCACCCGCCGCGGTGGACCAAAAGTAGTGGTTGTCCCCCTTACTGGCCCGCCTTCTTGCCCTTGTCGGTGACCGCGAACCAGGTGCCCTTGACGCCCTGGCCGTTGATGTCGCCGGGCTTCTTGTCCCCGGTGAAGGTGTACAGCAGCCAGCAGTCGAACGCCGCCTGCTTGGTGCCGTCGGGGCGCTTGAAGGAGGTGACCTTCGCCGCGTCGAGCCCTGCGACCTTGGTGGTGTCCACGGCCTTGACGGGCTTCCAGGTGTCCAGGCAGGCGCCGAGGCAGCCGGTCTTCATCGGCCAGGCGCTGTCCTTGTTGAACCGGTAGACGGTCATGCCCTTGCCGTCCACGATGATCTTGCCCAGCTGGGCGTTGTTGTTGACCATCAGCTGGAGGCTGTCGTCCGCGGCCGCGGTCTTGCCGGCCGGCTTTCCGTCGGGCGCCAGCGCGTTCCAGGTGCCGCCCACGCCCTGGCCCTTGGTGTCACCGGGCTTGTTGTCGCCCGCGAAGCGGTAGACCGGCCAGCCCGCCAGGGTCAGCTGCTTGGTGCCGTCGGAGCGGGTGACCGAGCCCAGCTTGCTCGACTCGATACCGGTGGTGGCCGCGGCGTCGTCCGCGGGCACCGCGGGCCACTTGGTGGCGCAGTCGTCGTTGCAGTTGGACTTGGCCGGCTTGGGGGTGTCCTCGTCGAACCGGTAGAGCGTCCAGCCCTTGCTGTCGGTGACGAACTTGCCCAGCTTGGCGTCCTCCTTGACCGCCAGCTGCTTCGCCGGACCGGTGCGCTCGGCCTCGCCGCCCGCGCCGGCGCCGGTGTCACCGCCCGCCTCGTACCCGCTGCCGGCCCCGGCCGCGGCCCCCGCGCCCGCCGACGCGGAGGCCCCCGCACCCACGGTCTGGCTGCCACCCGCCGGCTGCACATTGGCGCTGCCCGCGCTGTTGTCCTTGCTGCTGCCGCAAGCCGCCGTCAGCAGAACCATCGCTACCGACACCCCGGCGAACGCGATGTGACGCCGCTTCTCCATGGCCATTCCTCTGCAATCTCGATCGGTCCGGCGGTGATCGCGCCGACGCCATGTCCATACGGAGCCCGGGCGGACCGGCGTTCAGCGGCTCGCGAATTTGTCACCGGACGCAAAATTCGCCGGATCGCTGAGCGCACAGCAGTCGACGGCCGTTTCTCACGGCCGTCGCGGTGTCGGTGGTACGGCTGATCGTCCCCTCGCTACTCCTCGATGCGCAGCGCCAGGGCGGGGCAGCGGCGGACCGCGCGGACCGCCTGCGCCCGCAGCTGCCGGGGCACTTCCATGCTGGCCGAGGACGGATAGCCGTCGATCCCGAGCGTCAGCACCTCGGGCGGCAGGATGTCCGCGCACAGCCCATGGCCCTGGCACAGCGACCAGTCCACCAGGAGCTTCTCCATCGGCCCCCGCGGGCGGCGCTCGTCGCGCGCCGCGGGGTTCAGCGGGGCGGGCGGCAGGGCGAGCGGCAGCGCGTCCTCCGGCAGCGGCAGCACCCCCATCGTGGGCCGTCCGCAGCCGGCGCCGAGCGCATGCGCCTCGAACTCCTCGGGGAACGCGTCCAGCGCGGTGGTCACGAAACCGGCGGTGCCATCGGGATGGCTGCACGCCCCGCGCTTCTTCACCGAGTTGACGTAGGCGCGCACATTGTCGATCGCGGCCTGGCCGCCGCCGCGCTCCACCTGGCCGATGGCGTCCGCGAGCGCGGGCAGCCCGATGAAGCAGGGTCCGCACTGACCGGCCGTCTCGGCGGCCAGCCAGCGCGCGATCCGCGCGGTCTCGCCGAGCGGGCAGGTGTCCTCGGGGATGGGCAGCACCGCACCCGCTCCCAGCCGGGCCCCGTACTTCTTCATGGACTCACGGGAGATGGTGGCGGCGTTGATGCTCCTGGGGTCGAGCCACTTGCCGTGGTAGCCGCCCACCAGCACCGCCTGACCGGCGGTGAGGCCGCACAGCTCCAGGACGTAGGTCAGCGGCACGCCGGTGGGCGTCTCCATGACGTACTTGCCACCGACCGTCAGCAGGGTGGTGCCCGGCTCGGTGGGCAGCCCCACCGAGCGGTACGGCAGGGCGCCCATCCGCGCGGCCACCGCGAGCTGGGCGAAGGTCTCGGTGTTGGACAGCAGGGTGGGCAGTCCGCTGAGCCCGCTGTCGCTGGTCCGGATCTTCCGGCCGTTGGGAATGGCCGGGGCGCCGCTGATGCCGTTGATGACCGCACCGCCCTCACCGGCGACAAACCGGTCATCGGTGACGTTTACCGACACCGGGACGCCACTGGGGCCGCGCTCGGCGATCGCGGCGGCCACGGACTCCTCGACATCCTGGCGGTGCACCGCGATGGCCACCTCCTCGGCGCCCAGCGCCTCGGCGGCCAGCACGGCGCCGTCGATCACCAGATGCGGGGTGTGCAGCAGCAGTGCGGTGTCCTTGAGGCAACTGGGCTCGCCCTCGCTGCCGTTGACCACCACCGCGCAGCGGCCCTCGCGCCGGCCGGCCGACTCCACGACCGCCTGGACCTTCTTGGCGAAGGGGAATCCGGCGCCGCCGCGCCCGCGCAGATCGATGTTCTCGGCGAGCGCCACGAGTTCGTCCGCCCGGAGGGCGGGCATGGTGCCGTGGACGGTCAGATGGCCGACGCGGTCGAGCCGGTACACCTCGTCGAGCCCGGCCAGCAGCCGGGGCGGATCGACACAGGCCAGCCTGGGTTTGGTCGTGATCACCGGTCCCACCCGCGAGAGGCGCCGAGGGGCTGACTGTCACGCCGTCCGGGTTCGGCCGAACGGGGGCGCGGCACGGTGGGATCGGACCGCCGGGTCCGGCCCTCCTGCATGCTGCGGGCCGGAGGGTTCCTGACCTCGATGCCGTCCGCCCGGTCGATGTCCTGGCGCCGCCGCTGGACCAGCCGCAGCCACAGCGCGATGGCCACACCGGCGAGCGCCGCGATATAGCCGTAGGTCGCCCAGGTCTTGGCGGCACGACCCGCCTTCAGACCGTGGATCAGCGCGGCGCACCACGCGGGATAGGCGCCCACATGCAGCGCCCGCCACCAGCGGTAGCGCCAGCGGGAGTTGCCCCTGGAGGCGAACGAGCTGCGGGCGGCGCCGGTCACCGCGGCGATCACGAAGAGATAGCCGGCGATGGTGCCGAGCCCGATCAGCACCGGCTGATTTGCGTCAGCGAACGGTATCGCGATGGACGCGGTGTTGGTGTGGCTCTCCGCCACCTTGACCCAGATGTGAATGGCCAGGAAGAGCAGTCCGGCGACTGCGGCCGCCCGGTGGATGGCCTGGGCCAGCAGCCGCTGTTTGGTGTGCAGGATCATCTGGTCGGTCGCGGCGAGCCCCCACAGCACCGCCGAAGTGAGACAGACCAGCGCGAGCACACCCGCGCCGAAGTCGAGGAACACGAACATCTTCGAGAACGCGCCGGCACTCCATGTCACGTACAAGGAAAGGGCGATGGAGCCGACAACGGCATAGATCCGGATATGGCGTGGCCATCCCAGGCCGGATGGATCATGCTGCTGGGTCCGGCGAGCGGCTCGTCGTCCGCCACGAGCTCGGCGTCCCCCGTGACGCCCCTGCGAGGAGGGGAGCGGCGTTTGGGACATGGACATTGGAGCCTCCCGATCGCGCGGATTCGCGCGGGTGACGAGATACGTCAAAGTCGTCTTGGGGGCAGCAGCTTCTCGGAAGTACACGTGATCTCCATAAGATTTGTCGTAACGTGACAACTTCTAGTGGACGAACCGTGCCCACACCGTCTCCGGCTGATCCACTGTCGTCCCAATGGCAAAGAACCGGCAAAGTACCGGGACCGGGAGGGGGCGGGGTCCTCTATGACGTAGCGGAGGACCCTCGACTCCCTGACCGGTACTGGACGAACCGGTGACGGAGGCAACCTCCACGGACCTGACCGACCCCCCAACGGCCAGGTCTCCCCCCGGCAAGAACGAGGTAATGATGGGCGAACTCGTGAACCGCATCTGGTCCCGCCCCCGTGGCGAGTGGACCCGTGTGCTGCGCAATGAACTCCCGTCCCTGGCCGACGAGGTGGTTGAGAACCTTCGGCACAGAATTCCGGGATTCGCCGAACTCCTGGAGGACTCTGAGCGAGACAAGGTCCGATGGGGAGTCGAGCAGGCTCTCCTGACCGCACTCGGCCACCGCAGGGCGGGCGAGGACGGCGTGGGCGAGCAGGCCGCCGCCTCCGGTGAGGAGGCGCTGGCCGAGGTGCCGCCCGAGCGGGCCCGGCGCGATCTGTTCGAGGCCCTCATCGGCGAGGTGGCGGTCTCCGAGCGCACCCTGGTGGAGCTCTCCCGGGCCGCCCGCTGGCCGCTTCCCGAGACGGTGCAGGCCATCGCCCTGCCCACCCCGGGCGAGGCCCCGCAGCTGGCCGCCGTGCTGGGAGACACCCTCATCGGCGCGGTCGGCGACGAGCTGTGCCTGCTGATCCCCGACCCGGACGCGGACCCGGGACCCACCGCGGACCCCGGCACCGCCGCCGCCCAGGAGGGCGAGAGGGACCCGGAGCGGGAACCCACCCCGGCCGAGCCCGGCACCCGGTCGGCGCTGGAGACGGCGCTGCGCGGCCGTACCGCGGCCGTGGGCCACGTGGTGCCGCTCAACGACGCGTCCTCCTCGGTGCGTTGGGCCCGGCGCCTGCTGACCCTGGCGCCCGCCCGCTCCGGCCCCGAGGCCCGGGTGCTCTTCGTCGACGACCATCTGTCGATGCTGCTGCTCCTCCAGGACGAGTCGCTGGTCCGGGCGCTGGCCGCCCGGTGGCTCAAGCCGCTGGTCGGGCTGACGCCCCGGCAGAGCGAGCGCCTACAGATGACGCTGCTGGCCTGGCTGGAGGGCGGTGGCGCACCCGAGGCGGCCAAGGCCCTCAAGGTGCATCCGCAGACCGTGCGGTACCGGCTGCGCCAGATCGAGAAGCTCTTCGGGCCCGGCCTCCGGGACCCCCGAATACGCTTCGAGCTGGAGATGGCGCTGCGCGGCCGCAGGCTGATGGCGCAGATGGACCGGATACGGCGCCACGCGTCCCGGGTGAGCCGCCGGACCCGTACCGGCGCGCCCCCCGGTGTGCGGCCGCTGGGTATCGCCAGGGAGGCGCGCGTCAACGGACTCTGACCAGGACTTACGCCAACACAGGGCGAACCGCCGGCCGCGCTCACGCGGTCGGCGGTTTTCGCTGCCCCAGGGGGCCCATAGAGCTCCGGGGATTCGGGGAGTTCCGGGGGTTCCGGGAGTTCCGGGAGCCCGCCGGGATCGCCGGAGCGGGGTGGTTCAGCCCCTCGCCCCGGCGGGCGCCGCCGTACGCGGGGCCGTGCGCATCGCCGCGTTCAGGCCGAGCAGTTCGCGGTACGCGTGGGAGCAGAAGGCGCATTCGGCGAGATGGCGCGCCAGCGCCCGGCCGCGCACCCCGCCGCGGCGCACCGAGGCGCCGAGCGGGCCGCTGTAGTGCCGGCACCGGTCGTCTCGCGCCGACTCCAGATGGGCCCGCAGATACGACTCCCGCAGCCCCTCCCGGGCCCGGAAGGCCAGCGAGGTCACCCCGCTGGGGGAGATGCCCAGGACCATGGCGACCCGGTGCGGGGACTCCTCCTCGACCAGGGTCAGCCACAGCACGGTCTGCCAGCGCTCGGGGAGTCCCCGGAAGCTGCGGATGAGCAACCGGCGGTCCTCCCGGGCCACCAGATGCTGCTGTGGGTCGGCCGTGGACGCGTGCTGCCGCCAGGACTCGAAGTCGGCGGTGAGCAGCACCCGGCGCTCCCCGGCGCTCCACTCCATCGCCGTATGGCGCACCACGGTGAGCAGATACGGCCGCCAGGGCCCCCGCGGACCGCCCCCGGCGCGAACGGCCTGGAAGGTGCGGAAGAACGCCTCCGAGGCCAGGTCCTCGGCGTCATGGGGGTCACGGCAGCAGGTCCGGGCGTAGCGAAGGGTCGCCGGGTGGTGGCGGCGGTAGAGCAGGTCGGCCGTGGCCGGGCTGGCGCTGCCCGACCGGTAGCCCTCCATCAGCCGCCGGGTGAGCTCCTGGTCCGAGGGGGCACGGACCGGTCGGTCGGTATGTTCCGGTCCCGGGAACCCCTCGGTGTCCGGATGCTCCGCCGCCGGCGGGTCGTCGTCCGCGTCGTCGTCCGCGGCCTGGTGTAAGTGCCCGGTGACAGCGCGGCGCGCGCCGGCCTTCCGGCCGACGCGCGCCTGGTGAGTGTGTTCCATCAGCCGCACTGCTTGCCGCTGTTGATGCAGTCCACCGCCTCGTTCATCAGGTCCTCCGACATCACGTTGATGAAGTCGTCGTGGTCCGTGATGGGCTTGTGCAACTGCTCGGGGAAGCCGTCCACGGCGAACGGGGTGTTGGCCGGCACGTCGTAGGTGATGGTGTTCACCAGCTGGGGGATGGCCTTGAAGCCGTTGGGGCAGGAGCCGTCCTCATTGGCGAACGCCACGTGGTCACGGTGGTTGGCGCTGTCGATGTTCTGGCCGTCCCAGCAGCTCTGGAAGTCGAAGGTCCGGGTGACCGAGCTGCCCTCGGGGCAGAGCGGGTACTTGTCGGTCAGCTGCCGGTCCTCGAAGCCGGTGCAGCTCCAGGAGGCGTTGGCGTTCTTGTCGCCGTTGGTGAACGCCTTGGCGTCACCGGTGATGATGCGCAGGAACTTCGGCATCGCCGTGACCTTGCTCTGCGCGTTGCCCTTGAACTCGATCTTGGAGCTCTTGGGGGTCAGGATCGTGCCGACGTTGCCCTCCTGGCCACCGCCGAGCTCGTTGGCGTCCGCCTCGTCCTTGCCGTCCTGGGCGCGGACCACGGGCCAGTAGTAGGTCGACTTGTCGTCCTGGTTCTTACAGGAGGTGCCGCCCTGCTCGAAGGTCTGGTTGTTGGCGAAGGCGTCGTTCTTGTCGTTGCCCACGTAGTCGTGGGTGTGGTGGGCGCCGTTGCCGACACCGGGCGCGACGATGACGTTGTCACTGTTGCGCAGCTCGGGGTCGCCGACTCCGCACTCCGAGGAGAAGGTGCCGGTGGAGCCGTTCCCCTGGGCCTCCGGCGGCTGCTGGACGTTCGGCTGCACCTTGGTGATGTCGACGAAGTCGTCCTGCGACGGGCCGTTGCCGGCCTGGCCGCCGGCGTTGCCGGGCACCTCGTTGGCGCCCTCGCCGCCCTGCTGATCGCCGCCTTGCTGGCCGCCTTGCTGGTCGCCGCCCTGCTGGCCGCCCTGTTGGTCGCCGCCCTGCTGCTGGCCGCCTTGCTGGTCGCCGCCCTGCTGCTGACCGCCCTGCTGCTGACCGTCCTGGCCCTGGCCGGCCTGGTTGGCGACCTCCTGCCACTTGCAGTTGGCCATGCCCTGGAGCTGGGAGTTGTCGCCGCCCATGGCCGAGCCGATGTTGTTCAGCGTCTGGGAACGGTCGTCGTTGAGCTTGGAGAGCACGGCGTCGTTCGAACCCTGCTGCTGGTTCATCCGCTGGTACGCCTTGGCCACCTGGTTGTCCAGCTCGGCCAGGTTCTTGTCGACCTCGGGCCTGGCCTTCGACGGCACGTCACTCAGCTGCTGCCCCACATCGGGGCACTGGATCGTCCCCGCCTTCGCGGCCACGGTGTGGTTCTGGTCGGAGCCGCTCTTGTCGCCGTGGGCGGACGCGTTGGCGGCGATGATCGCGGCCCCGCCGCCGCCGAGCGCCAGCGCGGCGACGATGGCGACGGTTTTGTTGGTGAACCGCCCGCGTTTGTGGGTCTGTTGCCTCATGAGATCACTTCACTTAGTCGTTAGAGGGCGTCGAAGTCGACAAGCCCGGTGTCCTCGAGGACCGTGATGTGGTCGAGAACGATGGCATTGGCCCTGGTGGCCAGAGATCTGACCATGGAGTTGCGGCTCTCGGCCCGCACCTGCGCCACAAGGTTGAACACCTTGCCGTGAGCGGCGCGCAACCGGTTTGCGAATACCCGCTCGAACTCGGCGCTGCTGCCCGCGTTGGTCATCTCATTCAGCCAGCCCTGCTGCTGAGCGTTGGGCTGACTGGGCAACTGGATCCCGAGAGCCCGGCCGACCTCCTCGGCGCGGCGGTTGAGCTCGGTGTGTCCCTCGATGAGATGCTCACCGGCGGTCTTCACGGCGTCCCGGCTGTCACGCTCCTGGGCGAGACGTCCAGCGGGGAGCTCCCACGTTCCGGCGAGCCTGACTTTGCGGACAAAGTCCCGGTCAGTGGCCGTGAGCGGCCCGTACTGGGTGCTGACCGTCCCACCGCCGTCGTCCGTGACGCCATTGCGCGGTTGGGCCACGCTGCTCTCACCGAACAACGACACCGGAATGAGGATCGCCGCCAGGGTGACGGCGAGCGCCCCGATGATGAGCCCGGTGCCGATGGTACGGCTGGAGGCGATGGATCTGGTGAGGTTTGCTGATGGCACAGCGCCCTCCTTGGTTCGGAGTGACACCGGACGCTAGTACCTCGTGTGGCTCGGTCGTGGAGACCTCATCACTAGTGAATAAAGCCGGGACAGAGATCATTAGCTGCTGCTACCCTGCGCGGCCGCCCTCCGGAGGGCGCTCACAAAGATTTCTCCCGCCTCGTTGAGCAACTCACCGGGCCCGTACGTACGGCAGGGAGAACCCGGTGCACGGCCGCGTCCGAGCGGCCCGGCCGCACACCGTCCCGACGACCCGGAGGCGCCCCGCCGTGAACGCGACAACGCGGAAGACCACGCCCACCAGGCCCCGTCATCCGCTCAGAGCGGAGGCCGGATGCGGCGACTGCCGGTACTGCCCCAGTTTGCCGTCGAGGACCCGGGCATCGGGGTGGTTCAGCTCCTGGAGAATTTCCAGGGCCCGCCGCCAGTCGATGAGGGCGGTGGCCACATCGCCCTGGGCCAACCGGGTGTCCCCCTGGTGGTGCAGGGTGTCGGCCTCCAGGTACCGGTCGCTGATCTCGCGGTAGATGGCGATCGCCCGGCCGTAGGAGGTGAGGGCGTGCTCATACCGTCCGAGGTGGTGGTACGCGTACCCCACGCTGTCCAGGGCGGCGGCCTCGCCGGCCGCGTCGCCGATCCGCCGGTGCAGTTCGACGGCCTCCCGGCAGCGGGCCAGGGCGTGTTCGTACTCACCGAGCAGGATATGGGTCCAGCCGATCTCGTTGAGCACGCTGGCCTGTCCGCTGATGTGGTCCAGGGCGACATAGTGGCCGAGCGCGGGCCGGTAGTGGCCCAGCGCCTCCTGGTAGCGGCCCTGGCAGTTGGCCAGGAAGGCCAGGGCGCGCAGGGTGCGGGCCCGCCCGCCCCGGTCGCCGAGTTCCGTGAACAGCTCCAGCGCCCGCTCCAGCTGGCCGTGCGCCTCCTCGTACCGGCCCAGCCGTCCCTCGGCGAAGCCCAGGGTGCGGTGGCTGTGCGCCTGGCCGAGCCGATCGGACAGAGCCCGGGCCGCCCCCAGCGCGGTGCGCTGGATGGCGGTCTGCTCCTGCCAGTGGCCGCGCCGGTCCAGGAAGAGCTCCAGCGTCACGGCCAACTGCCAGGCGTGGGTGGGGAATCCGTGGTCCCGTGCGTGCTCGACGACTGACAGCAGCACGCGGCGCTCGGCCGAGAGCCATGCCTCGGCGCGCTCCTGGTCGCCGAGGTGCTCGGGTGCCGCGTCGGGCCGGGCCGGGGACACGGGCAGCGGTTCGGTCCGGTGCGGGGCGAGCCGCGTGGCGGCGGTGCGCGCGGTGTGCAGATAGTGGTCGAACATCCGGTGCCGGGCGCCCTGGCGGACCTCCTCCGCCTCATGGTCCTGGACCAGCTCCATGGCGTAGGCCCGCAGCAGATCGTGGAAGGTGTAGCGGCCCGGGTCGTGCTCCACCAGCAGATGGGCCCGGGTGAGCGCGGCCAGCAGGGCCCGGGTGACCCGGAGCGGCAGTCCGGCCAGGCTCGCGGCCGCCGCGGTGGAGACCTCGGGCCCGGGATGCAGGGCGAGCAGCCGGAACAGCCGGGCGGCCTCGGGCTCCAGCGCCCGGTAGGACCAGGAGAAGACGCTCCGCGCGTCGGTGCTCGGATCGGCGCCCGCGAACGCGTCGAGGTTGCCCTGGCTCTCGCGCAACTCCGCGGCGACAGAAGAAAGGGGAAAGGAGGGACGGGTCGCGGCGCGGGCGGCCACTACCGCCAGTGCGAGCGGCAGCCGCCCGCACAGCCGGATGATGGTCGCCACCGCCTGCGGCTCCGCGGCGACCCGGTCCGTGCCCAGCCGCCGGACGAGTGCCTCATGGGACTCGGCCGGGGAAAGCGGCCCCAGAGTAAGAGGACGGGCTCCCTCGCTCGCTATCAGCCCGTGCAGCTGATTGCGGCTGGTGACGATGGTCAGACAGCCGGGGGAGCCGGGCAGCAGCGGCCGTACGTGCTGGGAGTCCACCACATTGTCCAGCAGGACCAGCATCCGCCGCCCCGCCAGCAGACTGCGGTACAGCGCGGTCTTGGCGTCCAGCCCCGTGGGCACCCGGCTGGGCGGAATCCCCAGCGCGTGGAGGAATCCGCGCAGCGCCTCGTTCGGCGACATCATCGAACCCGTCGGATCGAAGCCGCGCAGATTGGCGTAGAGCTGTCCGTCCGGGAAACGGTGGGCGATCCGATGCGCCCAGTGCACGGCCAGCGCGGTCTTGCCGATCCCGGCCATCCCGTCGATCGCGCTGATCACCAGCGGGGCCGGTGGGGCGACCCCGGCGCCCTCGGGCAGCAGGGCGTGGATACCGGCGAGTTCGCTGTGGCGTCCGCTGAACGCGGGCAGATCGGGCGGCAGTTGCGCCGGTCGGACCGCCGGGGCGGGCGGTGTCGCCGGAGGGGTCGGCTGGACCGGCTCGGCGGGGGCCGGGGTCGACCGGGGCACCACCTCGCGGTGGGCGGCGCGCAATTCCGGGCCGGGTGCCACGCCGAGCTGGTCCGCCAGCCGGTTCCGCGCCGTGGAGAAGACCTCCAGCGCCTCGGCCCGCCGTCCGGTGGTGGCGAGCACCCGGATCAGCTGGGCCTGGAGGGTTTCGTCCAGCGTGTGATGGGCGGCGAACTGCTGGAGCACGGTGGGCAGCTGCTCCGGCACCTCGGAGGCCAGCGCCGTGGTGGCGGCCTCCTTGGCGACGGCCAGAAGCTCACGGTCGACACCGGAGAAGACGGGATGGGTCTGGATGTCGGAGGGGACCCCGGTGGCGGTCGGCCCCTGCCACAGGGCGAGCGCCCGGGTGAAGAGCTCGGCACCCCGCTCCGGCCGCCCCTCGGCGGCGGTGCGCCGGGCCGATTCGCTCAAGCGCCGAAAGCGCAGCAGATCCAGCGCGTCCGGGTCGGCGTTCAGCCGGTAGCCGCCGGAGCTGCGCACCAGCCGGCTGCCCTCCGCCCGCGCCGCCAGCCCCGGTTCCAGCAGCCGGCGCACCGAGCCCACATGGCGGTGCACCACGTTCACCGCGGTGCTCGGCGGATCCTGTGCCCAGAGGACGTCGACGATCTCGCTGAGCGCCACCGGCTGCCCCGCCCGCACCAACAACAGCGCCAGCAGCGCTCGCTGTTTGGGCGGGCCCAGCTCCAGTTCGGCGTCCGCACGCCACGCCCTGACCGGGCCTAACACCGTAAATCGCACAACTAGGGATCTTAGTCGAGCCCGTTTCGGGCACCGTGCTCTTCCGGCCGACGCGTGTCGTCAGACTTTCGTCACTCAATCGGCGTCCCCCTTCTTTTACGCTCCCGCCATCAACGCATTCGCCTCGGGGGGAACGGGACGATGGACATCGACGCGGCGGCCGTCATGACCGACGCCGACACTTTCTTAACGACGCTGTACCGGCGCCACGGCTCGGCGCTGCACCGGCTGGCCGCCCGGCTGCTGGGCGGGGACTGGCACCGGGCCCAGGACATCGTGCAGGAGGTGGCGATCCGGGCCTGGCTGCGGCCGATGGACATCGGCCCCATGGACGCCTCCGCCCGCCACCGGCTGTTCACGGTGGTCGGCGACCTCGTCGGCGATCTGGCCGGCGACACCCACCAGGACCAGGTGGAGCCGCGGCTGGAGGCGGCCGGTGAGGTCGATATGGCGATGCCGACTGCGCCGGACCTGGTCGATCAGACGCTCACCGCCCGGGTGGTGTGGGACGCCCTGGCGGACCTGGCGCCCCCGCAGCGGGAGGTGCTGCTGCACCTGCACTATCTGGACCGCAGTGTGAGCCAGGCGGCCCGGGCGCTCGGGGTGCCTCCCGGAACCGTCAAGTCGCGGACGTACTACGCGACTCGGGCGCTGCGGACGGCCCTGCGAGCGCGGGGGATCACCGACTGCTGACCGGCTCCGGCCACCCGACGACTGCTTTCTGATCGAATGATCGCTACTATGGCGGTGTTTCGATACGAAGACCAAAGCCGATCGCGTCGGAGGTGGGGAACATGCGGGAGCCGGCGCAGAAGCGGCAGGCACGGATCGCGGCCCTGGTGGAGGCCCGGGGCAGCGCCCGGATCACCGATCTCGCGGATGAGCTGGCGGTGTCCGTCGTCACCGTGCGGCGGGACGTGGAGGAGCTGGCCCAGCGCGGCGAGCTGCGCCGCGGCCACGGGGTGGCGCGCTCGCTGCGGCCCATGCCCACGGAGTCCACCGCCACCGGCGACACCATCGGCATGGTGGTCCCGGAGCGCAACACCTACCTCACCGAGGCCGTCCAGGCGGCGCGCGAGGCCGCCGAGAAGGCCGGGCTGCGGCTCGCGCTGCACATCGCCGCGGACGAGCGCGGGACCGAGCGCGCGGTCCGCCAGGCGCTGGACGCGGGCGCGCGGGGGCTGCTGCTCGCCCCGCGCTGGCGCACCGAGGCGGAGGCGCGGGCGGACCACGCCTGGCTCGCCGACCTGGCGGTCCCGGTGGTGCTGGTGGAGCGCCGGCCCCACCGGGGCAGCGCGGTCTACGGGCTGGACTGCGTGCGCTCCGACCACGCCTACGGGGTGCACCTCGCGCTGGAGCACCTGATCTCGCTGGGGCACCGGCGGATCGTACTGGCGGCGCGCGACGACAGCCCGACCGCACGGGTGATCCGGTCGGAGTTCGCCGCGCAGACCGCCGCCCGCGGCATCGGTGAGGGGTGCCCGGTGATGCTCAGCTCGCGCACCGCGGGGCCCGATCCGCGCCCGCGCGACGAGCGGGAGGCCGACCTGGCCGCCGCGGTGCGCCGCGCCGGGGCCACCGCCGCGCTGATCCACGGCGACATGGACGCGCTGGTGCTGGTCCAGCGGCTGCGGGAGGCGGGCATCGAGGTGCCGCGCGACTGCTCGGTGGTCGCCTACAACGATGTGGTCGCCGATATGGGGCAGATCGCGCTGACGGCCGTGGCCCCGCCCAAGGGGGAGGTCGGGCAGGCGGCGCTGGAGCTGCTGACCCGCCAGCTGGAGCGGACCCGGGCCGGGCGCTGGGCCGGCGCCGCCCGTCATCTGGAGCTGTTGCCGGATCTGGTGGTCCGCGATTCCACCGCCCCGCTCCACTGAGCGTTTGACCGATTTAGTTTCTACTGTTCGATGTATTGACGGAAATTCAGTCAAGCGCTCAGGATTCCCTCTGACTCCACCGTTGAATCAGGGGAGGGTCCATGCCTGGTCATAGACGCCCAGGACGCCGCATGCCCGGATACCGGGCTACGGCGGGCACCACCGCACTGCTCACGCTGCTCGTCCTCGTCCTGGCGGGCTGCTCCACCAGCCGCGGGTCCGACACCGCCGGTGACGGCCCCGTGCGCCTCACCTTCTGGTCGGCGCTGCGCGGCAGTCAGGAGGTCGTCGACGAGTTCAACCGCACCCATGCCGACATCAAGGTGGACTTCCAGCAGGTCCCCTCCGGCGAACAGGGCGGCTGGGCCAAGCTCAGCAACGCCGGCCGCGCGGGCAACGCCCCCGATGTCGCCACCATCGAATACCCCCAGCTGCCCAGCTTCACCATCGACGGCGTCCCCCGGGACATCACCAAGCTGCTGCCCGACTCGGTGCGCCGCAAGATCCTGCCGCAGGCGCTGGACCTCACCACCTTCGACGGGCGCACCTACGCCGTACCGGTGGACATCGAGCCGATGGTCTTCCTGTACCGCAAGGACATCTTCACCAAGAACCACATCCCGGTCCCCAAGACCTGGGCGGAGTTCGAGAGTTCGGCCCGCGAGCTCAAGAAGGCCCAGCCCCGCTCCCGGATCGCCAGCCTCTTCACCACCGGCGGCACCCTCTACATGGCCGGGTACGCCTGGCAGGCCGGGGCCCAGTGGTACCAGACCTCGGGCGGCACCTGGCGCGTCTCCATGGACGACGCCCCCACCCGCAAGGTCGCCGGCTACTGGCAGCGGCTGATGGACGACGACCTGGTGCGCGTAGAACCCGGCTCCAGCCAGCAGTGGCGGGCCCATCTGCGCAGCGGTGAGACGGCCGGTTATCTGGCGGGCGCCTGGGCCGCGGGCTCGATGATGGCGTCCACCCCCGACGGCAAGGGCAAATGGGCCATCGCGCCGATGCCGCAGTGGGACCCGGCGAAGCCCAAGGTGAGCACGCAGGGCGGCTCGACCTTCATGGTCACCAAGGACAGCCGGCACCCCGAGGAGGCCATGAAGTTCATCTCCTGGATGGTGACCAGCCCCGACGCGCTGAAGGCCAAGCTCGCCAGCGGTGTCAGCAGCGCCTTCCCATCCGTGCCCAGCCTGGTCCCGGTCGCCCGCAAGGAGATGGACACCAGCTACTACTCCGGACAGGACATCTTCGGCCTCTTCGGGAAGCAGGCCGAGATGATCACCTCCAGCTGGAAGTGGGGACCGCGGATGGTCTCGACCACCACCTCCGGCGACGACGGGCTCGCCCGGGCCGGAGCCGGCAGCGGCACCGTCCTGGAGGCCCTGCGCGAAGCCCAGAGCAGAACCATGCCCGACCTGAAGAGCCTCGGCCTGTCGGTCACCACCGACTGAGCCCGCCCCGCCACCTCGCACCGCACCTTCAAAAGCCGTACTCACCACGCCTGAGCCGAGGTACCCCGTGAGCACAGTCACGTCCTCAAGACGGACGGCGCCGCCACCGGCGGGCGCCGCCGACCCGCCCCGCAGAACCGGACGGCGCCAGCAGCGGATCGCCGCCACCGTTCTGCTGACCCCCTTCACGGCACTGCTCATCGCCGTGTTCCTCGTCCCCGTCGGCTACGCCATCTACCTCAGCCTCTTCGGCGAGGACCACAGCGGGCTCGGCTTCGGCGGCGGCGAGACCGTCTTCACCGGACTGCGCAGCTATCTCGCGGTGTTGCAGGACCCCAGCTTCCTCTCCGGGTTCGGCACCATCGCCCTCTACTGCGTGATCTTCGTACCCACCGTGGTCATCAGCGCCCTCGCGCTCGCCCTGCTGCTCGACTCGGGCCTCATCCGGCTGCGGCGGACCTCGCAGATGCTGCTCTACCTGCCGCACGCCGTCCCCGGCATCATCGCGGCCGTCATCTGGCTGTACCTCTACACCCCGGGGCTCAGCCCGGTCATCAAGCTCTTCGCCCAGGCCGACATCACCGTCGACTTCCTCGGCCTGCACACCGTGCTCCCGTCGATCGTCAACATCGCCCTGTGGAGCGGCCTCGGCTACAACATGATCATCTTCTATGCCGCGCTCCAGGCGCTGCCGCGCGAGGTGATCGAGGCGGCGACCATCGACGGCGCCGGCGGCATCCGCACCGCGCTCCAGGTCAAGGTGCCCATCATCAGGGGCTCCGTGGTGATGGTGTGCATGTTCTCCCTGATCGGCGCGCTCCAGCTGTTCACCGAGCCCATGCTGATGAACCAGGCCACCCCGATGGTCAACTCCCGCTTCACCCCGAACATGTACATCTACGACGCGGCCTTCCGCCGCAACAACTACGGACTCGCCTCCGCGGCCTCCGTCATCCTCCTGATCGTCACCTGCGTCCTGTCGTACGCCGTGACGCGCTGGTCGGGCCGCCGGGAACGGAGAGCGTGATGACCACGACCACACCCACCACCCCGGTGAACCCCTCCCCGGGACCGTCCAGGCCGCTCGGCAAGCCCTTCGGCCGTTCCAAGCTGACCAGCCGCGGCATCGCCAACGCCGTGGTCCTGATCGCCGCCCTCTACACCATGCTGCCCGCGCTGTGGCTGCTGCTGGCGTCCACCAAGAACGCCGACGCCCTGTTCGGCAGCGACATCTTCTCGCTCGGCGACTTCTCCTTCGGCCGCAACCTCTCCGACCTGTTCTCCATGGACGGCGGGCTCTACGGCGAGTGGTACGTCAACAGCCTGCTGTACGCGGTCGTCGGGGCCCTGGTCGGCTCGCTCATCAGCGTCGCCGCGGGCTACGCCTTCGACAAGTACGAGTTCCGGCACAAGGAGAAGTTCTTCGGGCTCGTCCTGACCGGCGTCATGGTGCCGCCGACCGTGCTGGCCCTTCCGCTCTATCTGGTGGCCTCCGAGATAGGGATGGTCAACACCTTCTGGGCGGTCTTCATCCCGGTGCTCTTCAACCCCTTCGGCGTCTATCTCGCCCGCCTGCTCAGCAGCGGCTATGTGCCCAACGAGGTGCTGGAGGCGTCCCGGGTCGACGGCGCCGGTGAGCTCCAGACCTATGTGCGGGTCAGCCTGCGGATGCTCGGGCCCGGGTTCGTGACCGTCTTCCTCTTTCAGCTCACGGCCATCTGGAACAACTTCTTCCTTCCGATGGTGATGCTCTCCGACCAGCACCTGTATCCGCTCAGCCTCGGCCTCTACACCTGGAACAGCGCCGCCACCGTCTCGCCCGAGTACTACCCCCTCGTGGTCATCGGCTCACTGCTCGCCGTCGTGCCGCTGATCCTGGCGTTCGTCCTGTTGCAGCGCTACTGGAAGTCCGGACTGACCGCAGGGAGCGTCAAGTGACCGCAACCCACCTCTCCGCCCGCCGCCGCCCCCGAGCCGCCCTGGCCATGGCCGAGCGGTCCGCCCGGCAGGTGCTCGGGCCCGCGAGCCTGGACCGGCTCATCGACCTCCTCGACCTCGACCCCGGCCTCGTCATCGACGACTTCACCACCCCGGCCGCCCGCCGCGCCCTCGCCGACACCGAACTGCTGGTCACCGGCTGGGGCTGCCCGCCCCTGGACCGCCGCACGCTCGACGCCGCGCCCCGGCTGCGCGCCGTGGTGCACACCGCGGGCACCGTGCGCCACCACATCACCGACGCCTGCTGGGAGCGCGGCATCGCGGTCTCCTCGGCGGCCGCGGCCAACGCCCTGCCCGTCGCCGAGTACACCGTCGCCATGATCCTGCTGTCCAACAAGCGGGTCCTGGACATCGCCCGGGACTACCGCGCCGAGCGGCGCACGATCGACTGGAACGAGCGCTATCCGGACGCGGGCAACTACCGCCGGACGGTGGGCATCCTCAGCGCGTCCGCCATCGGCCGCCGGGTGATCGAGCTGCTGCGCCCGTACGACCTCGACCTCCTGCTCCACGACCCGTATGTCACCGCTCAGGAGGCGAAGGAACTCGGGGCGCGCCCGGTGCCGTTGCGGGAACTCTTCGCCGAGAGCGATGTCATCAGCGTCCACACCCCCCTGCTGCCCGCCACCCAGGGGCTGGTCAGCCGGGAGCTGCTGGCCGCCATGCCGGACGGCGCCACGCTCATCAACACCGCGCGCGGGGCGGTGGTGGACCAGGAGGCGCTGACCGAGGAGGTGGTGGCCGGGCGGATCCGCGCCGTCCTCGACGTCACCGTGCCGGAGCTGCTGCCCGCCAACTCCCCGCTGTACGACTGCGACAACGCGCTCATCACCCCCCACATCGCCGGATCCAAGAGCGGTGAGCTGCGCCGCCTGGCCGACCTCGCCATCGGCGAGATCGAGCACTACGTCACCGGCCGCCCCTTCGCCCACCCCGTACGACCGGAGATCCTCGACCGCTCGGCATAGGAGGGCGCGCGGCTCCACCCCACCCATCCGCGCGCCCTCTCACGTCCCGCGACCCCCAGGAGGCCCACCCCGCCATGCCCGAGCTCCCCTTCCTCCTCCCCGCCGACGACCGCACCCTCAGCCCCCACACCGGCTACACCCGCGCCCACTGGGAGGCCGCCGCGGACGGCATGCTGCACGCCGCCCTCCGCTACGCCACCCCCGGCCAGGCCCTGATCGACCTGCCAGGACCGCCGTCCAGGTCCGGGGTGCGCTCCGACGGGCTCGAAGGGTTCGCCCGCACCTTCCTCCTCGCCGCCCTCCGCGCCGCCGGGGACTCGGGCAAGGACCAGCACGGCATCCTGGAGCGCTACACCGCGGGGATCGCCCGCGGCACCCGCACCCCCGGGCGCGGGGACGCCGAGTCCTGGCCGGTGATCGGCCATCACGGGGTCCAGGGCCAGCCCATGGTGGAGTCCGCGTCGGTGGCCCTCGGCCTGCGGCTGACCGCGCCATGGACCTGGGAGGCCCTGCCGTCCGACGCCCAGGACCGCACCGAGGAGTGGCTGCGCGGGGCGCTGCGCCACCAGCCCGCGCCCAACAACTGGTACCTCTTCCCGCTCACCGTGGCCGGTTTCCTCGAGTCCGTCGGACGCGGCGACGCCGAGACGGCCCGCGCCATCGAGCGGGGGCTCGGCCTGCTGGAGGGCTGGTACCAGGGCCAGGGCTGGTACTCCGACGGCGACGGGCGGTCGTTCGACCACTACAACGGCTGGGCGCTGCACATGTACCCGCTGCTCCACGCCCATCTCGCGGGCGACGGGGAGCTCCTGGACCGGCTCGGCCCCCGGCTGCGCACCTTCCTCGAGGGCTTCTCGCTGCTCTTCGACGCCGACGGCGCCCCCATCCACCACGGCCGCTCCCTCACCTACCGCTTCGCCGCCGGGGCCTCGGTGGCACTCGGCGCCCTCACCGGCCACACCCCCCTCGCCCCCGGCGCCACCCGCCGCCTCCTCAGCGGAGCGCTGCGCCACTTCCTGGACCGCGGGGCGCTGACCGAGGACGGGGTGCTGAGCCTGGGCTGGTACGGGCCGCACGCCGCGACCCTCCAGCGCTACTCCGGGCCCGGCTCGCCCTACTGGGCCTCCAAGGGGTTCCTCGCCCTGCTGCTCCCGCCCGACCACCCGGTGTGGACCGCGACCGAGGAGGCCGCGCCCGCCGAGGGTCCCGACCGGGCGCTGGCGCTACCCGCCGCCGGGTTCCTCGTCCAGACCACGGGCCGGGACGGGCTGGTGCGGCTGCACAACCACGGCAGCTACAAGCTCCGTCCCTGGGAGGCCGAGCACGCGCCCGCCGACCCGCTCTACGCCCGGCTCGCCTACTCCACCCGCACCGGCCCCACCAGCCCGGACAACACCCCCGACAACCACATCGCGCTCGAAGAGCGCGGCGTGCGCACCGCCCGGCTGCGCATCCACCCCCTGGCCGCGGGCCCCGACTGGCTGGCCTCCTCCCACACCCCCGCCTTCCCCGACGGCGGCCCCAAGGTGCCCTCGATCCGCATCGACAGCCTGACCCTCGTCCGCGGCCGGCTCGAAGTGCGCGTCCACCGCACCGTGGGCGTCCCCGCCGGGACCCGGATCCACCACAGCGGCTGGGCCGTCGCGCTGCCCCCGGGCACCCCGGCGGAGACCGAGAAGGGCGCCGAGATACGGCTGGACGGGGGAGAGGTGACCGGTCAGCTCCTCGGACTGCACGGCTGGGAGACCGCCACCGCGGTCCGGGCGCCGCAGGGCACCGCGTACGGGCCGTGGGCCCTGGTCCCCGAACTCACCGGCACCGTCGGCGAGGACCCCTCGGGCACCCTCTTCGTCGCGCTGGCCTCCCTCACCGGGGAGCGCGACCCAGCCCCGCTCGCCGATCTCGCCACCGCCGAGGTGAACGGGCTCGCGGTCACCGTACGGCCGGCGGACGGCGGGGCCTTCGTGGTGGACTTCGGCGCGGGCGAGGCGCCCACCGTCACGGAGGTGGGCGCGTGACGCGGCTCGGTATCTGCTCGGTGACCCTGCGCCGGCTCGCCCCGGACCGGGTGATCGCCGCCGTGGCCGGAGCGGGCCTGGAGTGCGTCGAATGGGGCGGGGACGTCCATGTGCCGCCCGGCGACGAGGACACCGCCCGGCGGGTCCGCGACGCCACCGTGGACGCCGGGCTCGCCGTCGCCTCGTACGGCTCCTACTACCGCGCCGGGCGAAGCGACCCGGAGGAGTTCGACGCGGTGCTCCGCTCCGCCGTGGCGCTCGGCGCCCCGCGCATCCGGATCTGGGCGGGCGCCACGGGCACGGAGGAGACCCCGCCCGAGGGGCGCCGCGCGGTGGTCGAGGACACCCGGCGCGCCGCCGCGCTCGCCGCGGACGCGGGGGTCGAACTCGCCTATGAGTTCCACCGCAACACCCTGACCGACGGCGCGGACCACACCCTCCGGCTGCTGGAGGAGGTGGACCGCCCCGATGTCGCCACCTACTGGCAGCCGCCCGTCGACATGCCGGACGCCGAGGCGCTGAAGGGGCTGGACGCGCTGGGGGGCCGGATCGCCGCGGTGCACGCCTTCTCCTGGTGGCCCGGGACCACCCGGCTGCCGCTGACCGCCCGCGCCCCGCTGTGGCGCAGCGCCTTCGAGCGGCTGCTCACGCACCGCGCCGCGGTGTCCGCCGACGGCTCGCCGCTGGACGTCCTGCTGGAGTTCGTACCGGACGACGACGAGCGGCTGCTACCCCGGGAGGCGGCCACGCTGCGGGCGCTCGCCGCCGTGTAGGAGCGTCGCCCCGCCGACCCCCTGCCGCCTGCGGCGGTGGGGGGAGCATCGACACGGGATCGGCGGCGATCGAGGGGCAGGTGATCACTGGGGGGTGCGGGAGGCGCCCCCGTAGGAGGTGCCCTCCTCGATCGTGCCGCCGAACTTCTCCCGGAAGTCCTCCATGTTCTTCCGGGGCGAGGACGACAGCACCCAGCGGTTGCCGACCAGATAGACGCCGCCGTACATCTGGGCCGTCTCCAGCCAGTCGCGCTGGTTCTTCGCGGTGACGAAGTCGAGGAAGAGGAACTTGCCCCGGGAGTTCTTGCAGACGGCCTGGCGGTAGTCGTCCACCTTGGTGGTGAACTCGGGCTTGCAGCGAGCGGCCGAGGCGAGTTGTTCCACCCGCGCGGCCTTGGGCGTGGGACTGGCGCTCGCGCTCGGCCGGGCGGCGTTCCCTCCGGCCTCCGCCTTGGCGTCTGCCTTACCGTCCCCGCCCTCGCCCCCGCCGCCGCATCCGGCGATGGCGAGCAGCGCGCCCACGGCCGCCGCGACCGCCATCGCGCGCGGGGCGCGGAGGGCGGTCCGGACCGGGTGCGGAGCGTCGGCGTCGGCGGCGTCGTACATGAAAGGCCCTCTCGCATCGTCGGATACGGGGTGCGGCCGCGTCTCTCGCGGCCACGGCTACGGCTACGGGTACGGATGGCGGTCACCGATCGTTCACCGGCCTCGCGCCGTCCCGCACCCTTCCGCACCGGTCCACGCCGGGCCGGGCGCGCACGCGGATGCCCGGACCCTTGACAGCCAGGTCGGATGCTGGATTACTGGACCGCGCCCGAACGGTAACCGAATGTTCGGTCGGCATCCGGAGGTGGTGGACGGCCCATGGTGGACTCGCTGAGCGCGGCTCCGCTCGACGACGCCGAGCGGATGAGCCCCGAGGAGCTGAGGGCGCTTCAGCTCACCCGGCTGCGTGCCACCTTGCGCCATGCGTACGACCATGTCGAGGTGTACCGCGAGAAGTTCCGTGCGGCCGGGGTCGGCCCCGAGGACTGCCGCACCCTGGAGGACCTGGCCCGGTTCCCCTTCACCACCAAGGCCGATCTGCGCGACAGCTACCCCTTCGGGATGTTCGCCGTCGAGCAGAGCGAGGTGCGGCGGCTCCATGCCTCCAGCGGCACCACCGGCCGCCCCACCCTCGTCGGCTACACCGAGTACGACCTGTCGACGTGGGCGGAGGTGATCGCCCGCTCGATCCGCGCGGCCGGCGGCCGCCCCGGCCACAAGGTGCATATCTCCTACGGGTACGGGCTGTTCACCGGCGGCCTCGGTGCCCACTACGGCGCCGAGCGGCTCGGCTGCACCGTCATCCCCGCCTCCGGGGGGATGACCGCCCGGCAGGTGCGGCTCATCCAGGACCTCAGGCCCGAGATCATCATGATCACCCCCTCCTATCTGCTGACGCTCCTGGACGAGTTCGAGCGGCAGGGCGTCGATCCCCGCTCCACCTCCCTCCAGGTCGGCATCTTCGGCGCCGAGCCCTGGACGGAGGAGATGCGCCGGGAGATAGAGGAGCGCATGGACATCCACGCGGTGGACATATACGGGCTCTCGGAGGTGATGGGCCCGGGAGTGGCCCAGGAGTGCGTGGAGACCAAGGACGGACTGCACGTCTGGGAGGACCACTTCTACCCCGAGATCGTGGACCCGCTCACCGATGAGGTGCTGGCGGGCGGCGAGGAGGGGGAGCTGACCATCACCACCCTCACCAAGGAGGCGCTCCCCGTCATCCGCTACCGCACCCGGGATCTCACCCGGCTGCTGCCCGGCACCGCCCGCCCCGCCTTCCGGCGCATCCAGAAGATCACCGGCCGCTGCGACGACATGCTCATCGTGCGCGGGGTGAATGTCTTCCCCAGCCAGATCGAGGAGATCGTGCTGCGGGTCCCGTCGGTGGCCCCGCACTTCCAGCTCGAGCTGACCCGGCGCGGCCGGATGGACCATATGGCGGTGCGGATCGAGGCGCGCCCCGGGGTCGGCCCTGAGCGGCGCGCGGACGCCGCCACGGCGATCGCGCGGGGCGTGAAGGACGGGGTGGGGCTCACGGTCGAGGTGGAGGTCGTGGAGCCGGAGACGCTGGAGCGCTCCGTGGGCAAGATCCGCCGGGTCAAGGACCTGCGGACGGAGGGCTGAGCGCGGACCGGGCCGAGCCGCCCCGGGCGCCGTCCGTGGCCAGGACGGACCCGAGGCGCGTGCACGGGCTCGGCGTGCCGGTTCGAGGGTTTCTCAGCGTGCCAGCCCGAGGGCGGCGACCTCGTGATGCAGCGGCAGCCGCGCCCCGCAGACCGTCGCCTGGGCCTGCGCCGCGACCCGGCGCCGGTCGTCGACGTCCCGCATCGGCCGCAGCGGCCGGTGCACGTTCACCCGCACCGTGAGTCCGTCGGCGCGGATCACCCGGCGCAGCGAGTGGCCGAAGTCGTCCTCGCCGACGAAGGCGGCCACCGTGGTCGGGGCGCCGTGCTGGACGTAGTCCAGGGTCACCGGGCGCACCGGCGCGCCCGCGTCCAGCGCGGCCTGGAAGGTGGCCCGGCGGAAGCTGCCGCCGGTGCCCGCACACCAGGTGATGCCCTGCGGAAAGGCCATCACCGACTGGCCGTCGCGCAGCCGGGCCGCCATCTCCCGTACCGTCGCGGGGAGTTCGCGCAGCGAGTCGCGGTCGATGTACAGGGTCCCCGCGCGGGTGACCATCGGGCCGATCACCGGCCAGCCCGCGATCTCCCGCTTGGCCAGCATGACCACGGGCTCGATCGACAGCAGCGCGATGATGTCCAGCCAGGAGATGTGGTTCGCCACGATCAGCGTGCCGGTGGTCCCCGGGGCGCTGAGCGTGCTGTCGCCGGCCACCTCCAGCCGGATCCCGAGGGAGTCCAGCAACGTCGCGGCCCGCGCCCGCAGCGTCTCGGGCTCGGCGATCCGCCGGCCGGACACCAGCGCGCCCAGCACCGCCCGGCCGAAGACCGCGGCCCGCCGGGCGACCCGGGTGGCCGGGGCGCGGTCGGCGGCGTGGGCGACACAGCCGGTGGTGCACGGCGACCAGGCCGCCCAGGCGTGTGCGGGCAGGCTCATCGCGGCCGGGACGGTCACTGGGATTCACCCAGGAAGTAGCGGCGGTAGCGGTCGTTCATCCGCTCGGTGTCCAGCAGCACGAAGAAGTCGGCGTCGTTGAAGGCCCGGTCGTGCTGCGGGGAGCCGCACATCCAGGCGCCCACCCGCAGATACCCGCGCAGCAGCGGCGGCAGATCGGCGTATGCGGGCTCGCCGTCCAGCGGCCGCGAGGGTATCCAGGGGTCGAGCGGGTGGACCCGCATCTCCGGCGGGGCGGCGTGCTTGGTGGTGCCGAGCAGCCAGGCGTTGGCGGCGGCCCGCTCGCCCTCGGCCAGCGGCACCGAGGCGCAGCCCGCGAGATAGCGGTGGCCGGACAGCAGCACATAGCGGGCCAGGCCGGCCCACATCAGGTTGATGACGGCGCCCGAGCGGTGGTCGGCGTGCACACAGGCGCGGCCGGCCTCGACCATGGACGAGCGGACCTCGGCCGGAAGCCCGTGCAGATTGAACTCGGTGTCCGAGTAGAGCCGCTCACTGCGGCCCGGGGGGAGCAGCCGGTACGTGCCGACCACGGTGCCCGTCACCGTGTCCGTGACGATCAAGTGGTCCATGACCTCGTCGAACTCGTCCACGTCGCGGCCGTCGACCGCCGCGTCCAGCCGGCCGCCCCTCTCCTCGCCGAACACCTGGTAGCGCAGCCGCTGGGCGGCGTGGATCTGCTCCCGCGTGTGGGCGATCGAGGTGACGTACGAGCTGGTGGGCGCCGTCGTGGACGTCGTGAGCACGGACATTCCTGTTCTCCGTTCGAGGGAAGTCAGGAGCGGTGGGGACTGGGGAAGAGCGGAAGAAACGCCTCACTCGCCGTGCGGTACGCGGAGGCGGCGCGTACCGGGGCGTCCACCAGTCTTGCCGTGGCGACGTACGTCACAGTGTCCGTGCGGTGATTCGACGACTGCCAGCCGATGACGAAAACATGCCGCAGGTCGGCCGTGGTTACGGAGCGGTAGCGCCGGTGCCGCCGCTGTCATCGGCGGCGCGGGTGGCGTTCGGGAGCGGGAACCCCAGCGCATGGGCCGCGGTGGCGGGGGTGGGCTGGGACCAGTAGTCGCTTACCGCTTCGGCCGAGGACAGGGAGCGGGTTTCGGCCAGATCCAGATAGAGGACGCCGTCGAGGTGGTCGGTCTCGTGCTGGACGATCCGCGCGGGCCAGCCGGTGAACTCCTCGTCCAGCTCCCGCCCCGTCTCGTCCTGCCCGCGCAGCCGGATCCGGTCCGGCCGGTCGACCACGGCCTGCCAGCCGGGGATGCTCAGACATCCCTCGAAGAACGCGGCCCGGCCGTCGCCGACCGGTTCGTAGCGGGGATTGACCAGCACCCGGTACGGCTGCGGCACCCGGCCGCGCGCCTCGCGCACCTCGGCCGTCACCTCCGCCGGGTCCTCGATCACCGCCAGCCGCAGCGGCACACCGATCTGCGGGGCCGCGAGCCCCACTCCGGGCGCGGAGTGCATGGTCTCCCGCATCGCCGTCAGCAGCCGGTCGAGCTGGTCCGCGGGCAGCTGGCCCTCGTACGGCAGGGCCGGTCGCCGGAGCACGGGGACGCCCGCGGAGAGGATCGGCAGCGGGCGGGTCCCGGAGAGCAGTTCGTCGACGAGCTCGGACAGGGTGGTGGTCGGCATGGGGGACAGCCTGGCAAGACGATCACGCCACGGCAATTCGGGGACGGGGCCGGGGTTCGGGCGCCCTCGGGTACGGGTGCTCACCATCGGACAAAAGGTGAACAGGGCACCGATGGGATCCGTAGACGCTGACGAGCCGCCGGGGAACATCCCACGCCCCCGCGGCTCGGCCGAGTCTCCCGGCTCGGCCGCTGCCGCTCCGCGATGCTCTCCCCGTTGTGCACGCGGGGCGGCAGCCTTCCCGATCCCGCGCCCCCGGTCCCGCGCCCCCGGTTCCGCGCCCCCGGTTCCGCGCCCCCGGTTCCGCGCCGTGGGGCGGCGGCCCTCCCGGCCGCAGGGAGTATCCGACGCAGCCCACCGCCTGCGGCGAGCTGCTCCCCTCCCCACCCCTTCCCGATACTGGTGCTCCGCCCCAGCCCCCGGACCGGGGCTCCGCCCCAGCCCCCGGACCGGGGCTCCGCCCCAGCCCCCGGACCGGGGCTCCGCCCCAGCCCCCGGACCG